>NZ_ACZV01000002.1 GCF_000176235.1 Vibrio orientalis CIP 102891 = ATCC 33934
GAGGCTTAACCATACAACACCCAAAGGGTTTTGATGGACTCAATACAAGAATATTGAATGTGTTAAGAACTTAACAGCTTTCCGAATTTTAAGAATTTGCTTGGCGACCATAGCGATTTGGACCCACCTGATTTCCATGCCGAACTCAGAAGTGAAACGAATTAGCGCCGATGGTAGTGTGGGGTTTCCCCATGTGAGAGTAGGACATCGCCAGGCTTTAAATTTAGACTCTAGAGTCTAACCAGTGCGGAGCGGTAGTTCAGTTGGTTAGAATACCGGCCTGTCACGCCGGGGGTCGCGGGTTCGAGTCCCGTCCGCTCCGCCACTTATTCAGACAAAGCCCTAGCAGAAATGCTAGGGCTTTTTCGTCTGTATAGGGTTAATTTGGTCTGCGACCAACGAGTCCCGCTTGCCTGCAAGCCCAGCCATCTGCCACTTATTTAGAAAGCCTAGTCTTACGACTAGGCTTTCGTCGTTTATGAATGCATATTTTAGAAGCCCGTTGCTGACGCAACGGGCTTTTTGCATTTATTTGTAAATAGCCTCAACCGCATAATCTAAGGTGGCAAGTTAGGCAAAAACAGCTAACTTTAGTTTATGAGAGGGAGGCTAATATGAATACAGAGCAGTTAGTTTGGGATAGTGACAAGCCATTAGATCTCTCGTCAATTTCGATATCAGATAGCTCAAATACTTTGCTTATTGTCTATGGACCATTAACTAAAGACGCATCTCAAACTCTAAAAAATGACTTTTCTAAATCACACATCATTGGTTGCACAACAGCGGGGGAGATCTGTAATGATGGCGTATTAAATGACTCGCTGGTGATCACCTTTGTTCAGTTCGAAAAAACCGCTATCCGAAAATCAGTGCGGTATTTGTCTGAATACCAAGGCGCTTGTAAAGCGTTGGGGAGTGCCTTAGCCACCGATTTGCTACAGCCCGATCTTAGGCATGTATTTGTCCTTAGCGATGGACTTCAGGTAGATGGCACTTATCTTGTAGAAGGGCTTCGTAGTGTGTTGCCTCAACACGTTAAAGTCACCGGTGGGCTGGCGGGCGATTGCGTTAATTTTATTGAAACTAAAGTATATACCGAGAACATACAAGCATCAGGTTTAGTCGTTGCTATTGGCTTATACGGAGATGCACTACAAGTGAGTTATGGCTCTAGAGGAGGGTGGTGTGCTTTTGGTGTTGAACGTAAAGTAACTCGCTCTGAAGGAAATGTACTCTATGAGCTCGATGATCAGAATGCGTTAGAGATTTATCACAGCTATTTGGGTGATCTTTCAAATGAGCTGCCTTCAAGTGGGTTGAGGTTTCCTTTAGAGATATCAGATCCTGATAAAGGGACGAAGTTGGTGAGAACTTTACTAGCAACGGATGAAAAATTGGGAGCGATTACATTTGCAGGCAATATTCCACCGGGAGTTTCCGCCAAATTGATGCGAGCTAATGTTGACTCTCTGATTGATGGTGCTCAAGAGGCGGCGAAAGTGTGTCGTGACTATATAGACGATTCACCTCAAGTAGCTATTCTGATTAGTTGTGTTGGGCGTAAATTACTGTTGAAGCAACTAGCTGATGATGAAGTAGACGCGGTGCGAGAGGAGTTAGGTGATGAGACTATCCTGTGTGGCTTCTACTCTTATGGAGAAATTGCTCCTTTAGATAATCGTCATAACTCAGAATTACATAATCAGACCATGACTATCACTGCATTCTCGGAAAAGTAGTATGCATAGGTTACTTCAAAGGCAGTTAAGGCGAATTTATCCGGAAGGGATCCCCAATGATCCAGAATTCGCAAAGCTCATCGAGCTAGTTAATGAAGGCTACCAGAACTTTGATGAGCAGTTGATGATAACAGAACGCTCGTTGGATATAAGTTGCAATGAATTAACTCAGCGGAATCAAACGCTCAATCTTATTCTAGATTCATTGCCGGATATGAGTTTGTGGGTCGATACACAAGGAAATGTCAAAGATATTAGAAGTGGCAATTTTGAGCCACCACTGCTCACTTCTGCTGCGAATTTCTCAAAGATATTTGAGTTAGAAATTGTACGAAATTCGCCAGAGTTACGCTCGTTTATCAATGACTACCAACATAGTGGTAATAAAAGTGCTGACCTCAACATCAATTGTTCAGGGACGGACTATATTATGCGTGTTCGGCTGACGAATATCACCGTAAATAGCTGGTTGCTGGTTTTTAGGGATATCTACCTACGTAAGAAACTTGAAGAGCTACAATCTCAGCGGCTAGAGAACTCGAAGCGCACGACTAAGCAACTACAAGGGCTAGTTAATGCCGCTCCTATTGGGATAATTATCTGTAACCCTCAACTTGATATTATCATGGTTAATGAGTTTAGCTGTCAGTTACTGAACCGATCTAAAGCAGAAGTGGTCAATCGACACCCTAGTGAGTTTATAGCTTCGCATAGTCATGAATTATTCAGGTCTCGATTATGCCAAACGACTTCGCAAATCGAGGGTAGTTCAACCGCGTCATGTGATTTGATGTTGTTACTTCCAGATGGGCGATTCAGACAGGTAGAGTTTGCATTTAGTCTGCTATCTTTTGATGATCAGCCACTGGTTATCATGTCTATTACAGATATTGAAGAGCGTAAAAACTTAGAACATAAACTGCGCGAATTAGCCGCCACTGATGCTCTGACTGGAGCATTTAATCGTCGTAGCTTTTACGAGCAAACTGAGCGCGCGATAAGTACTTGCTCGCGCTGGAAAGCACCTCTTACGGTTATTTTGCTCGATATCGACCACTTTAAGCAGGTCAATGATCAGTATGGACATGCAGCTGGTGATGAAGTCCTTATTGCCTTGGTCAAACATATTCAGCAATCCACACGAAATATGGATGTGGTTGGTCGCTTAGGCGGAGAAGAGTTTGGTTTGGTTCTGCCTAATACTGATAGTGTTTTAGGTTTCGAAATTGCTGAACGTTTACGCCAGGAAGTTGAAGCTATGGAAATCTACTATGACATTCAGGCGCTAAAAATCACCGTTAGTTTAGGCATGGCGACTTTACCTCACACTCAACTCTCAACACCTTTCGATGAAGTGTTGGCACGTGTTGATAGTTATCTTTATGAGGCCAAGCATCAAGGTCGAAATTGCATTGTCAGAAAGTAAATCGAGGTGTGGAAATTTCAACTTTTCAAACTATTGAGTACGTTTTATTTTTATCAATCTTAACGATAGCGTATTGAATTTGTACTTCCGAATTAACGACGCTACAACAAAGGGATACTGACGACCAAAATGATAAGGATAGGCGTATGTTGGACTCTATGTTCTCGGTGCTTTTCGCTTTATGGAACCAAGACTTTTCGATTTTACAAAGCCCCGGAAGTGCAGCGCTAATCTATAGTATTGTTGCAGTACTGATTTTCCTCGAAAGTGGCTTTATACCTGCAGCCCCATTCCCTTGCGATAGCGTGGTTGTACTATCCGGTACATTGGCTGCGGTAGGGATCCTTAACCCTATTGCAATATTACTCTTAATCTGTGTATGTGCAGCTCTAGGTAGTTGGGCGGGATATTTACAAGGGACGTGGTTGAATCGTTTACCCAGAGTTCAAGGGTGGGTGAAGGCCGTTCCTGCAAATCGAATGGCTCAAGTGGACACTCTTCTTGCTAAGCATGGGCTTGTTGCTCTCTTTAGCGCGCGCTTTATTCCTGTTGTTCGTTCATTGCTTCCGTTGATGATGGGTATGCGTGCAAGTAAGGTGAATAAGTTCCATTACTTCTCTTGGCTAAGTGCGATTCTCTGGACATTACTGTTGTGTTCTTTTGGGATGTTACTGCCTTTACTACCTGAAACCATGAGTAAATATATTACGGCAGGGCTTATGGCGGCGCCTGTTATTACGCTATGCCTAGCCATTACTAGCTTTGTGATTATTAAAATTAGAAAGGCGAATACTAAGCAGGTCGTTAAAGTCGAAGTGGTACAAAAGTAATGACAGACTAAGCTGGTTTAGCGTTTTTACGATATAAGAAAGGTAGCCAATCTAAGCTACCTTTCTTACATGTTCTGAGAGTTATGACTCTTGCTCTGCGGTGCTACTTTCTGAATCCATCTCTTTTTGCGCGAGCTTAGCTTTTTCGATCATTGGGGTAATGGTTGACCCTTGAACGAGGATGGAGAATACGACAACAGAGTAGGTCATTACCAAAATGATTTCTTTTACGTCGATGAGCTTATCCTGGATGACCCAAATACCAGAAGGAATTGAGAGCGCCATTGCTAATGCAAGACCACCACGTAGCCCGCCCCAAGTTAAGATCTTAACAGACCAAGGGTTATACTTACGGTAGCGCTTAAACCCGATGTAGGATAAGAAAACACTCAGATAACGGGACGCGAGTACCAGTGGAATAGAGAACGCCATCAAAATCCAGTCTTCTTTGTGGAATTCGAACAGTAGCATCGACATACCGATAAGCAGGAATAGTACGCCATTAAGGAATTCATCGACGAGCTCCCAGAAGTGATCTAGATGGTCTTCACTCTCTTTCGAGAAACCGATGAAGCGAGTCCAGTTACCGATCATAATGCCCGATACCACCATAGCGAGTGGGCCTGATACGTGCAGCACTTCTGCGAATGCATAACCTGCGGTAGGAATACCAATAGTGAGTAGCAGTTCCATTGAGTGGTCATCGGTGGCACTAATTAAATAGTGGAATACAAGACCTAAGACAAAACCATAGGCAATGCCACCAAGGGCTTCTTGGGCGAACAACATGGTAACACTGCCAACTGTTGGAGCCTCGGTGCCAAATGCGATGGTGAAGATAGTGACAAAGATAACTAAACCAAAGCCATCATTGAATAAAGATTCGCCTTCAATTTGAGTAGAAATGCGTTTTGGCGCATCGAGCTTTTTAACAATGGCTAAAACTGCAATTGGGTCAGTTGGTGAAATCAATGCACCAAACAGTAAGCAGTAGACTAAGTCAAACTGAATGCCGATAAGTTGGCAGAACCAGTAGAGTACGAAGCCAATAAAGAAAGTAGAAAATAGCGTTGCGGCTAATGCCAAAACGGTGATTTCCCATTTTTGATCTTTCAGGTTCGGCAGTTTGATACCTAAACCACCAGCAAATAGTAAGAAGCCTAAAATGCCTTTGAGCAAAAAGTCTTCAAAATTGATGCTTGCAACAGTATTAGAGGCAATCTCCGTTAACTGAAACCAGTCGTTCTGGCCTGCAATTAGAATTAATAGGGAAAGCATCATCGACCCAGCAGTAATTGCAATGGTGGTTTGCATTTTACCTATCTTACTGTTTACAAACGCAATCAACATAGCCGCTGCAGATAGAAAGCAAAGCGTGTAATAGACTGACATTAAACTCTTACCATGTAACAAAATGTGAATAGGAATTTTCTGCCTAGTTCGCTCAAATAGCAAACATTATTTGTCAGTTTAAAGTCATCAATTTCCTTATTTAGACGTCTAGACTCCTTTTTAATGTGTGATAGGATGGAACGATAACTAAAGGAATGAGGCTGTACTGTGGGAAGTAATGTAAGGCAACAGATTGAAGCTCAACTAAAGCAACGTATTCTTTTGATTGATGGTGGTATGGGCACCATGATTCAAGATTACAAACTGGAAGAGCATGATTATCGTAGTGAGCGTTTTGCTGATTGGCATTGCGACTTGAAAGGTAACAATGACCTTTTAGTGCTTTCTCAACCAAAGCTGATTAAAGATATCCATCTTGAGTATCTAGAAGCTGGCGCAGATATTCTTGAAACCAACACATTTAACGCGACCACTATCGCGATGGCTGACTATGACATGGAAAGCCTCAGTGAAGAGATTAACTTTGCAGCCGCTAAGTTAGCTCGTCAAGCCGCTGATGAGTGGACTGCGAAAACACCAGATAAGCCTCGTTACGTTGCTGGCGTGCTTGGCCCTACTAACCGCACATGTTCGATCTCTCCTGATGTTAACGATCCGGGCTATCGTAATGTTAGCTTTGATGAGCTTGTGACGGCTTATTCTGAGTCGACACGAGCACTGATCAAAGGTGGCTCAGACCTTATTCTTATCGAGACTATCTTTGATACGCTTAACGCTAAGGCATGTGCCTTTGCTGTTGACTCGGTATTCGAAGAGTTAGGCATTGCTCTTCCGGTTATGATTTCAGGTACGATTACTGACGCATCGGGTCGTACTCTCTCTGGTCAAACGACAGAAGCATTCTATAACTCTCTACGCCACGTGCAGCCAATTTCATTTGGTCTTAACTGTGCTCTTGGCCCAGATGAGCTTCGTCCTTATGTCGAAGAACTATCTCGTATTTCTGAATCATTTGTCTCCGCGCACCCTAATGCCGGTTTACCAAATGCGTTTGGCGAATATGACTTATCTCCTCAAGACATGGCTATTCACGTTAAAGAGTGGGCTGAAAGTGGTTTCTTAAACCTTATTGGTGGTTGTTGTGGTACCACCCCAGAACATATTCGCCACATGGCCGAAGCTGTTAAAGATGTTATCCCTCGTGTTTTGCCTGAATTGACCGTCGCTTGTCGCCTATCGGGCCTAGAACCACTTACCATTGAAAAAGAAAGCTTGTTCATTAACGTAGGTGAACGTACCAACGTGACAGGCTCAGCGCGCTTTAAGCGATTAATTAAAGAAGAGTTATATGATGAAGCGTTAGATGTCGCTCGTCAGCAAGTTGAAAATGGTGCCCAGATCATCGATATCAACATGGATGAAGGCATGCTTGATGCAGAAGCGTGTATGGTGCGCTTCCTTAATCTTTGTGCTTCAGAGCCTGAGATATCCAAAGTGCCAATCATGGTTGACTCTTCTAAATGGGAAGTGATTGAAGCGGGCTTAAAATGTATCCAAGGTAAAGGCATCGTTAACTCAATCTCCTTAAAGGAAGGTAAAGAGAAATTCGTTGAGCAAGCTAAGTTGATTCGTCGTTATGGCGCTGCGGTTATCGTGATGGCCTTCGATGAAGTTGGGCAGGCTGAAACTCGTGAACGTAAGCTACAAATTTGTACTAACGCCTATAACATTTTGGTTGATGAAGTTGGTTTTCCGCCAGAAGACGTCATTTTTGACCCAAATATCTTTGCCGTTGCGACGGGTATTGAAGAGCACAATAACTACGCAGTGGATTTCATTGAGGCAGTCGCTGATATCAAACGTGATTTGCCACATGCGATGATTTCCGGTGGTGTTTCTAACGTTTCGTTCTCATTCCGCGGCAACAACTACGTGCGTGAGGCGATTCATGCTGTGTTCTTGTATCACTGTTTCAAGAATGGCATGGACATGGGTATTGTTAACGCTGGTCAGCTTGAAATCTACGATAACGTGCCAGATAAGCTGCGCGAAGCGGTAGAGGATGTGGTTCTAAACCGTCGTGATGATTCGACAGAACGACTGCTTGATATCGCTGCGGAGTATGCAGGCAAAGGCGTCGGTAAAGAAGAAGACGCCTCTGCACTTGAGTGGCGTACATGGCCAGTAGAGAAACGTCTTGAACATGCTCTTGTGAAAGGCATCACCGAGTTCATTGTTGATGACACGGAAGAGGCGCGTGTTAATGCATCTAAGCCACTAGAGGTGATTGAAGGGCCTCTAATGGATGGTATGAACGTTGTTGGTGACCTGTTTGGTGAAGGTAAGATGTTCTTACCGCAAGTTGTGAAATCTGCGCGGGTAATGAAGCAGGCGGTTGCTCACTTAGAACCTTATATCAACAAAGAAAAACAAGCTGGATCTTCAAACGGCAAAATCTTATTAGCGACAGTAAAAGGTGATGTGCACGATATTGGTAAAAATATCGTTGGTGTTGTTCTGCAATGTAACAACTACGAGATTATCGACCTTGGTGTGATGGTGCCATGTGAGAAGATCCTTAAGGTCGCCAAAGAAGAGAACGTCGATATCATTGGCTTATCTGGTTTGATTACCCCATCACTGGATGAAATGGTGCATGTTGCCAAAGAGATGGAGCGCCTTGATTTTGATTTGCCCTTGTTGATTGGTGGTGCAACGACATCGAAAGCGCATACTGCAGTAAAAATTGAACAGAACTACAGTAAACCCGTTGTGTATGTAAACAATGCTTCGCGTGCCGTAGGTGTGTGTACTTCGTTGTTATCTGATGAGTTGCGCCCTGCATTTGTTGAGAAGCTCGATGTAGATTATGAACGTGTACGTGATCAGCATAACCGTAAGAAGCCTCGTACTAAGCCAGTGACGTTAGAGCAAGCCCGTGCCAACAAGGTCGATATTGACTGGGATAACTACACTCCCCCAGTACCGGTTAAGCCGGGTGTACATGTGTTTGATGATTTTGATATCGCGACACTGCGTAACTATATCGACTGGACTCCATTCTTTATGACTTGGTCGCTGGTGGGCAAATATCCGAAGATCTTTGAGCATGAGGAAGTGGGTGAAGAAGCTAAGCGCCTGTTTAATGATGCTAATGAGTTGCTAGACCGAGTTGAGAAAGAAGGCTTAATGCAAGCGCGAGGCATGTGTGCACTCTTCCCAGCAGCAAGTGTTGGCGATGATATTGAAGTCTACACTGATGAGTCTCGCACTGAAGTGGCTAAACTATTGTGTAATCTACGTCAGCAAACTGAAAAGCCGAAAGGATTCAACTATTGCTTATCTGATTACATTGCACCGAAAGAGTCGGGTAAGAAGGATTGGATTGGTGCTTTTGCCGTGACTGGTGGTATTAACGAGCGTGAGTTAGCGGATGAGTACAAAGCCCAAGGTGATGACTACAACGCGATTATGATTCAGGCAGTTGCCGATCGATTAGCGGAAGCATTTGCTGAGTGTTTGCATGAGCGTGTGCGCAAAGAAATCTGGGGCTATGCCGCCGATGAGAACTTGTCGAACGATGAGCTGATTCGAGAAAAGTACCAAGGTATTCGTCCAGCTCCAGGTTATCCAGCCTGTCCAGAGCACACTGAGAAAGGTCCTTTGTGGGAGCTAATGAAGGTTGAAGAAACCATTGGCATGACACTCACATCAAGCTACGCAATGTATCCAGGTGCGTCTGTATCGGGTTGGTATTTCTCACACCCTGACTCGCGTTACTTCGCGATCGCTCAGATCCAGCAGGATCAAGTCAAGAGTTACGCTGATCGTAAAGGTTGGGATATGCTTGAAGCTGAGAAGTGGTTGGGGCCAAACATTAACGGCTAGTTACTAACTTATGGATAAAATAAAAGCGCAGTTATCACGACTGCGCTTTTTTGTATCAGCTAATTAGCGTTAGATTAGAATGGTTGCTAAACCTAAGAACACCGATAGACCAATCACATCGGTCACGGTGGTTAGCGCCATACCGCCAGCAAGGGCAGGGTCGATATTCATCTTCTTTAACAGAATTGGGATAGTTACCCCTGCGATGCCCGCGACGAGTAGGTTGGTTAGCATGGCTGCAGAAATAATCCCACCTAGCATCCAATTGCCTTTCCAAGCCACGACAATACCGCCAATGATCAATGCCCACATGATGCCGTTGAGTAAGCCGATTGCTGCTTCTTTCATTAGTAGTTCGCGCTTGTTGGAGTCACCGATATGCCCCAGCGCTAGGCCACGAATGACAAGTGCAACGGTCTGGTTACCCGCAACACCACCCATTGATGGAACTATGGTCATTAATACCGCGATGGCAGCCATTTGATCCAAGGTGGCTTCAAACATATTGGATACAGAGGCTGCGGCTAGCGCTGCAAGTACGTTGGCACCTAACCAGATACTACGTTTACGTGCAGATTTAACCACAGGTGCGAAAGTGTCTTCGTCATCATCCATACCCGCCATACTCATCATTGAGTGTTCGGCATCTTCACGGATAACATCAACTACATCGTCGATGGTGATACGACCAACAAGGTGCTGGTTTTCATCAATGACTGGCGCGGATACCCAGTTACGACGCTCAAACAGGCTAGCGATATCGGAGTCCATCATCGTAACTTCGATCGCTTCGTCAGCATCTTCCATCACTTCACTCACTTCAATGTCAGGTTGAGTGGTGATAAGTGTGGTGATTGGCAGCTGACCGATGAGGCGATTTTCTTCATCAATCACGTAGAGGGCGTCAGTCGCCTCTGGCAGCTCGCCCTTCATACGTAGGTAACGTAGAACAACATCAACATCAACATCACCACGAATGGTGATGACGTCGGTGTTCATTAGGCCACCGGCGGTATCTTCCGGGTAAGAGAGGGCAGTTTCGACCAGTAAGCGTTCTGCCGCATCCATCTGCGATAGAACTTCGCGGGAAACGTCATCAGGAAGACTACGTAGTACGTAGGCCACATCATCGGTTTCCATGCCTTCAGTCGCTTCGGCGAGCATCTCGGGTGCCATTTTTGACACCAGATCATCTTTCACATCCTCATTCAATTCATCGAGGATCTCACCATAATCTTCAGGATCGGTAAGTTGCCAAAGTACTTCACGACTCTTACGTGGCGAGGCTTCTAACAGATGGGCAATATCTTCTGGTTCCATGTCCTGTAATTGGCGACGGACATGGACAAAACGGCCATTTTCTAATGCTTCTGTGACTTCTTGGAGGGCTTGGTGAGCTTGGTCGAATTCTATTTGCTCTGCCATTGGTTCCCCCTGACTCTATAAGCTTACAATGCTAAGGATAGTAACTTAATTTTAGAATGGATTTAATAAGTTAATGTTAAGGAAGGCAATTTAATCAGTTGATAGGCAAGTATTATTCATCTTCGTCGAATTTATCTTCAATAAGATGACACACCGCTTCTAAGGCTGGATGAGCATCACTGCCTTCGGCGCTGATAGTAACGTGCTCACCTTGAGCGGATTCAAGCATCAAGAGTCCCATGACACTGTCGGCGGTCGCTTCTTTGCCTTCGTGATTCTGAATGGTGAGAATCGCATCGAATGATTGAGCTAACTCAACAAGTTTTACAGCAGCACGAGCATGAAGCCCTAAACGGTTTTGGATTAGAACTGTACGACTTTGCTGCTGCATAAATTATTCCTTATGATTTTTCTCTAATGATGCATGGCGAATTTGCACTTGATGGCCCATTTCAGCAAAGTATTCGCCAATCTGCTGAGTGAGATAGACTGAGCGGTGTTTTCCACCGGTACAGCCAATCGCTACAGTCAGGTAGCTGCGATTGTTTTTCTCAAGTAAAGGTAACCAATTCTCAATGAATTTTTGAATTTGCTGCTTGAGATCCATC
This sequence comes from Vibrio orientalis CIP 102891 = ATCC 33934, assembly GCF_000176235.1. Taxonomy (NCBI): domain Bacteria; kingdom Pseudomonadati; phylum Pseudomonadota; class Gammaproteobacteria; order Vibrionales; family Vibrionaceae; genus Vibrio; species Vibrio orientalis. The sequence goes on from NZ_ACZV01000002.1 coordinate 11,273, forward strand.
ACTTCTTGGTGGCTTTCCAAGAAAGACTTGATAGGCGCATCGAGACCAGTCAATGGACGCAAATCAGGTTCCCAATGAGGATTTGGCAAAAAGCGTACGTCAAAGACGTAATCAGCATCACTCGGCAGGCCATACTTAAAGCCAAATGATTGGAATACCATCACCAAATCTTTACGTTCTCGGCCTTCGATACGCATGCGAACCGTTTCACTTAGATCGTGCAGTGACTGGTGGCTACTATCAATCACCAAATCTGCATTCTCTTTTAGGGGGGAGAGGATGCATCGTTCTTTAGCAATCGCTTGTTCAAGAGAAGTATTTTCGAGGCTTAACGTCAGTGGGTGGATACGACGCGTTTCACTATAGCGTTTGAGCAGAGTCTCTTTATTGGCATCTAAAAACAGCACACTGACATCAGAGCCCTGTTTTAGCTTAGTGAGAACATCTTCGACTAAGTTCGGCTCAGCAGGCAAGTTGCGAATATCAATACTGACCGCGACATTCTGCTTACTTGATTGCACCGACTGGACAAAGGCCTCAAGCATATCGACAGGAAGGTTATCGACACAGTAGTAACCAAGGTCTTCGAGCACTCGCAGCGCGACGCTTTTTCCTGCACCTGAGTAACCGCTTACGACGATAAGACGCATTATTGGCTAACCATGATGTCGTAAAGTTCTTGATCGGACTGAGCTTTACGAAGCTGTTTTAAGACCTGCTTATCGTTAAGTCGTTCTGCCATACTTGAAAGAGTTTTTAAGTGTTCTTTGCACTGTGCGTCTGGCACTAGCAAAGCAAAAAGTAGGTCAACAGGACGGTTATCGATCGCATCAAATTCCACGGGTGACTCGCATTGAAGCAAAACTGCTATCGCTTTGTCACTTGAGTGCATACGAGCATGGGGAATGGCAATTCCATTTCCAATGCCAGTACTACCCATTTTTTCACGGCTGAGCATACATTCAAACAGTTCGGTAGAATTTTGCCCTGTTTGCTCAGCAACTAGTTCACTGATCATTTCAAGGGCTCGTTTTTTACTAGTACATTGGACTGCACTTTTCGTGCAGTCCAATGTTAGGATTTCGCTTAGTTGCATGGTGTTAGTGGGCGTTTAGCTTTTCTTTGTGCTTATTGAGTTGTCGAACAAGTTTGTCGACCAGAGAATCTATTGCTGCATACATGTTTTCATCATCAGATGAAGCATGAATCTCAGCTTGGTTTACATGAAGGGTAGCTTCTGCGATTTGACGGAGTTTTTCAACTTTTAATACCACATGAATACTGTTGATATGGTCAAAAAAGCGCTCAAGCTTTTGAAACTTTTCGTTTACGTAGTCTTGCATTGAATCGGTTAGATCAACGTGATGGCCGGTAAGATTGATTTGCATAGACTTTCCTTCTCGGTTGTTGGCCTAAAGCAGGCGTTTGCGCTGACTTGAAGGAGCGATACCTAATGATTCACGGTACTTCGCTATTGTTCTTCTAGCGACCTGAATTCCTTGGTCAGCAAGTAGAGCTGCAATTTTGCTATCACTCAGAGGCTTGGCGCTATTCTCTGCAGCGACCAGCTTCTTAATCAGTGCGCGAATTGCAGTGGATGAGCACTCCCCACCATTGTCAGTACTGACGTGGCTAGAAAAGAAGTACTTCAGTTCAAAAATACCACGCGGAGTGTGCATATACTTCTGTGTGGTAACCCTTGATATGGTCGACTCATGCATATCGACGGCTAATGCAACGTCATTGAGCACCATTGGTTTCATCGCTTCTTCACCATACTCAAAGAAATCACGCTGATGTTCAACAATACACTTAGCAACTTTGAGCAGTGTCTCGTTTCTACTTTCTAAGCTTTTAATTAACCATTTTGCTTCTTGCAAATTGCTGCGAATGTACTGGCTGTCTGGACTACTGCCTTTGCCTAGCGCGGCATACTGCTGGTTAACTTTAAGTCTTGGAATGGAATCTGGGTTAATTGTGACAACCCATTTACCGTGATCTTTAAATACAGACACATCAGGAATAACATACTCTGCATGCTCTGAAGCTATGCGGCTTCCCGGTCTAGGGTCAAGTTGCTGAATCAGTTTTAGAACTTCGCGTAACTCAGCTTCTTTAAGCTTAGTTTCCTTGATAATCAGCTTGTAGTCGCGATTACCGAGCTGGTCAATATGATTGGAAAGCACTAACTTGGCTTCTGCTAACCATGGTGTATCTTCAGGGTAAGTGACCAGTTGTAGTAGCAAGCAATCTTGCAAGTTGACGGATGCCACACCGAGTGGGTCAAATTGTTGAATACGTTTACGAACCGCTTCGATCTCTTCGATTTCAATCTCTTCGTTATCAAAGCTTTCGAGAATATCTTGAGTTGAGACAGTCAGATAACCGTAGTCATCAATCGCATCAATCAAAGTGAGTGCAATCGTTCGGTCTGTCTCACTAAATGGAGTCAGATCAAGTTGCCAGATCAAGTAATCGTATAGAGATTGAGTGGTTTCACCTTGATAAACAGGCGTGTCATCATCTAGGGCTATGCCAGTACTACCTGTGTTGGCACTGTAGACATCATCCCAGGTGGTATCGATCTCTAAGTCGTTACTGATTTCTGATTTTTCAATCAGTTCTGAGCTGTCTTTCACCTCAGGTTCAGCAACTTCAACGGTTGGCTCTTTTTCCTCATTGTGGCTGCTGTCTTCTGAAGAGGACTCATCACTGGTTTCTTCAACCTCTAGCAGAGGGTTTGAATCCAAAGCTTCTTGAATTTCTTGTTGAAGATCTAGCGTTGACAGTTGCAACAAACGAATCGCTTGCTGCAATTGAGGAGTCATCGCTAACTGCTGTCCTAGCTTGAGTTGTAATGAGGGTTTCATTCAGTATTGTTTGCCTTAATGCTGGAGAATCTTACCGTTCTTCCCTTTAATCATAGACGGAATTGTTCGCCTAGATAAACTTGTTTTACTTGTTCGTTATTTAGCACTTGGTCTGGCGTGCCTTCTGCAATCAGGTGTCCTTGGCTCACGATGTAAGCTTTTTCACACACATCCAGTGTTTCACGAACGTTGTGGTCAGTGATAAGAACACCAAGACCTCGGTCTCTCAAATGTTCGATGATCTTCTTGATGTCGATAACCGAAATAGGGTCAACGCCAGCGAACGGCTCATCGAGGAGGATGAACTGTGGATTAGCTGCCAACGCACGAGCAATTTCAACACGACGCCTTTCACCACCTGATAATGCCATACCCGCACTAGCGCGAATGTGCTGAATGTGGAATTCTTCCAACAAATCTTCCAGCTTATCTTGGCGCTCTTCACGGGTCATTTCTTCGCGTGTTTCTAGTACTGCCATGATGTTGTCTTCAACCGAGAGTTTGCGGAAGATCGACGCCTCTTGAGGCAGGTAGCCAATACCCATACGAGAGCGGCTGTGCATAGGTAAGATACTGATATCTTTATCGTCAATGGTAATTGAACCCTGATCACGAGCGACAAGGCCGACTATCATATAGAAAGAGGTCGTCTTACCTGCACCGTTAGGGCCTAGGAGGCCAACGATTTGCCCAGATTCTACCTGAAGGCTTACATCGGTAACTACAGTGCGATTACCGTAGGTTTTCGCTAAATGCTCAGCTTTGAGTATGGCCATAATTATTCTTGTACTGCTTGTGGTTGAAGAACGGTAGAAACGCGGTCGCCTTTCTCTTTACCGTCTGCAATCAGCTTTTGAGATGAAATTTTGTAGCGAATTTTGGTACCGCGGATCACACTATCATCTTGCGACAGCATGGCTTTGTCGATCATAGTCAACTGATCTTCAGCCATCACGTAGTAAAGCTCTTTCGCTTCACCATATAGGGTCTTTCCATCATCCGTTAGCTGAGAGAACGTCGCCAAATCACCATAACCTTCAATTTCTTGGATAGATCCATCTTTTGGATCTCGAGTTACGATGACTTTGTCCGCATTAATATTGATACTGCCTTGCTTTAGCTTAACGTCACCAAGAAACGTGACCTTATTGCTTTGCATATCTAGCTGCTGGCTATCAGAGTCAATATAGACCGGTTGGTCTTGATCTGTTGATAGCGCTAGCGCTTGGCTAGAGATAAATAAACAAGAAATCAGACTAAGGTGTGAGAGTTTCATATCTACCTTGTACATGTTTGTATAGGGTGGCGTGATTATCAGCAAAGTTGCCGTTCATTGCTTGCCCTACCGTTTCAAATTGTGGACCAACCAAGGTTACTTGATTGTCTGCCCAAAAATCTCGACTGTCCAACTGGATGTTCATTACCTCAGTGGACATAGTGTCAAACCCTGAGTCGGGTAATAAGTTTGTCGCGAGGACATCCTCATATAAGGTCAAAACATGTTCTTGGGTCAATACGCCACGAACAGCTGTGATTTCCCACTCTTGGGTTGTGCCTTCCTTATACACTTTAAGGACAGGCTGTTGGAATATGGTATCACCGCTCTTTGCGTAGTGATCGAGTGTGACAGATGTAATGACGTAGCTACGAATACCGTCTTCAGTGTAAGAGGTGTTCTCTAGTTTTTCGCCACTAAACATTGGGAGTTCTGTATCTGGTTCAACCTGAATATCATAACTCTGCTGCTTGTCTAAAAGATAGTAAGCAGACCAGCATATTATGAAACTCACGATGATATAGCCAATACGAGAAAGACTCATATACTTAAACCTTTATGAACGTCGAGTTCGTTTCGTGCTTGAAGAATGAGGTCGCAGACTTCCCTTACTGCTCCGTGACCACCTCGGATGGAGGTGACGTAATTTGCTCGTTTCGCGAGGAGAGGGTGACCGTCGGCAACGCAGACTTTTAGTGCCACTTTCTCCATTACTGGCCAATCGATAAGATCGTCGCCAATATAACCTGTTTGTTCTGGAGCGATATTTAATTTGCTACAGATATCTTGGTACGCTTTGATTTTATCGTCCTGGCCTTGGTAAATCAGCGAAATACCCAGTGCTTTCATGCGATTCTCAACAATCTGAGAACGACGACCAGTGATGATGGCAATCTCAATTCCAGCATTCATGAGTGACTTAACGCCATAACCATCACGGGTGTGGAAAGTCTTTAGCTCTTCGCCTTGATTTCCCATGTAGATCAAACCGTCAGAGAAAACGCCATCAACATCGCAAATGAGCAGTTTAATCTGTTTGGCAATCGCGAGGGTCGATGGTTCCACTGGTTGATACAGCGTTTCAATCATTTCTGACATTACATCACTCCAGCTTTTAATAAATCGTGCATGTTGAGCGCTCCAACCACTTTGCCTTGGTCACAAAGAATCAAACCGTTGATGCTTTTGTCTTGCATTAAGTTAAGGCCTTCAGCCGCGAGCATATTGGGTTCAGCAACGGTGGGATTCACGGTCATTACATCGCCAATTAGAGCGCTATGAATATCGATTCTCTTATCAAGGATACGCCTTAAATCACCATCAGTGAAGATACCAACAAGTTGCTGGTGGTCATCGACAACGGCAGTCATACCGAGCCCTTTTTGACTAATTTCAAGTAAGGCGTCACGCACCACAGTTGTTGGTGTCACTAATGGCAGTGCACTACCTGTATGCATGATATCAGCAAGTTTAAGCAGCAGTTTGCGCCCTAATGCGCCACCAGGGTGCGATAGAGCAAAGTCTTCTGAGGTAAAACCGCGCGCTTGCATCAAGGCCATAGCAAGCGCATCACCCATTACCAGTGTTGCAGTTGTGCTCGATGTCGGCGCTAACTGAATCGGGCATGCTTCTTTCGGCACCGTTATTTGCAGATGAATATCTGACAGTTTTGCCATGTTCGAATTTGGCTTACCTGTCATGCTGATGATTTTGATATTGAGGCGTTTCAAAACAGGAAACAAAGCTAAGATTTCTCCTGACTCACCCGAATTAGAAATCGCCAGAACAATATCGCCAGGATCAATCATTCCGAGATCGCCATGCGCGGCTTCACCAGGATGAACGAAAAAAGATGAAGTGCCGGTGCTGGCTAGAGTCGCTGCAATCTTATTGCCGATATGACCGGATTTACCCATCCCCATCACAACCACTTTGCCATCTTTGTTGGCAATGATTGACTCACATGCGGCGACGAAGTCTTGATTTAGGTATTGGTCTAGTTGCTCTAAAGCCTCAATTTCTGTTTCTAGAACTTCTAACGCAGCAGAACGATAATCAAACATAGAGAACTCCCGAGACTGTTAAGCGGTCATGTTCAAAATTAGGTAAGCTTGGTAGCCGATAAAGCAGAAGAATAGGGCTGCACCTTCGTAACGGTTAATGCTACGGGATTTACCTAGCGCCATTGCAACTAGCAGTAGTGACACACCTAGCATGACCCAGAAGTCACGGCCCATTGCATATTCACTTAGGATTGACGGGTTAAGAATGCCTGGGATACCCATTACGGCGAGAATGTTGAATACGTTGGAGCCGATAATATTACCCACTGCCATATCATCTTCACCTTTCATTACGCCGGCTAGCGAGGCTGCAAGCTCAGGTAGGCTAGTACCCACCGCGATAATGGTTAAGCCAATAACGAGGTCACTCATGCCGAAATGCTGAGCAATGATCACTGCATTATCGACCAAAACGTCAGCAGCTAAAGGTAATACGATAAGACCAATCACCACCCACATTGCTGCTTTGCCGTTGCTCACACCTTCTGGAACTTCGGATTCTTGCTCTTCAATTAATGCATCGCCGTTTTTCTTCTCGTTGCGGCTAATGCGGAGCATGGCAAGAATAAAGGCAGCAAACAGGACAAATAGTAGAACACCTTCGTAGAAACCTAAGTGGCTGTCCCAAAGTAGGACACCTGCAAGAATGGTCACGCCAATCATCAGTGGCAATTCGCGGCGTAGTACTGCCGAGCTAATTGACAGTGGCTTAATCATTGCGGTGATACCAAGGATTAAAGCAATGTTGGCGATGTTTGAACCCAGTACGTTACCGACCGCTGTATCTGTTTTGCCATCTAGGGCTGCGGTAGCTGAAACCATCATTTCAGGAGCAGAAGAACCCATTGCAAGAATAGTCATACCGATAACTAGTGGTGAAATACCGATATTGCGGGCTAGAGCAGCAGCGCCAAATACCAGCTTATCTGCACTCCAAACCAAAAAAACTAATCCAATAATGAGAAACGCAACGGCTTCGAACATGATGATTCCTAATCAATATACAACGAGAGAATTTAACCGTTAATTTTGACGGTTTGGTTTATAAAAGGGAAGCGCTACCTTCAAATTAATTGTTAACTATAACTACGATTAGAAGAGTTTAAGTGTGAGCAGCTATCATTGTTACTAATATTAAACTCACTCACATTTAATCGAACAGTGCTTTAAATTATGTATGAATGTGCTTATGATTGCCCATTCCTTAAGGAGTGACGAAGAGTTGAACATGGAATTCGAAGATTTAGTAACGGTAAAACAGCTAACCTTCTCTCGTGGTGAGCGTAAGATCTTTGATGATGTGAACCTACACGTGCCAAAAGGTAAGGTAACAGCGATTATGGGCCCGTCAGGCATAGGTAAAACGACCTTGCTGCGCCTTATCGGTGGCCAGATTTACCCTGATTCAGGAGAGATATGGTTCGATGGCCACAATATCCCTGCATTAAGTCGCTCCAAGCTCTATCAAGAGCGCAAAAAGATGAGCATGTTGTTCCAGTCTGGAGCACTGTTCACGGATCTCACCGTATTTGATAACGTTGCTTTCCCCCTGCGTGAACATACGCAACTTGAAGAGTCTTTAATCCGAACGTTAGTGTTACTTAAGCTTGAAGCCGTTGGTCTACGTGGTGCAGCTGAGCTGATGCCAAGCGAGCTCTCTGGTGGTATGGCAAGGCGTGCGGCCCTAGCAAGAGCAATTGCCCTTGATCCTGACCTAATCATGTTTGATGAACCTTTTGTTGGTCAGGACCCGATTACAATGGGGGTCCTAGTGGAGCTGATTCGCAACCTCAATCAAGCATTAGGCGTCACCTCTATTGTCGTTTCTCATGATGTGCCTGAAGTGATGAGCATTGCAGATTGGTGCTACATTCTGGCCAATGGCAAAGTTGTTGCGTGCGGCACACCAGAGGAGCTACGTGATAACCCAGATCCTCAAGTACAACAATTTCTTAAAGGGGAAGCAGATGGCCCAGTACCATTTAGCTACCCATCTCAACCTTTAGCCAAGGAGCTTTTCTCATAATGGCAGGTTTTGCTAATTTCGTTGCTTCTGTAGGTCAAAGAAGCATGGCTATCTGTGAATCATTTGGCCGTGCCAGCTTGATGTTGTTTGGCGCTATCGCTAGTCGACCTCAACCGATTAAGAATCTGCCATTGCTGATAAAGCAGCTATACAGCGTCGGTGTCCAATCGCTGATTATTATTGTGCTATCGGGCTTATTTATCGGCATGGTTCTGAGCCTGCAAGGCTATGTCATCTTAGTCGATTTTGGCGCTGAAGGTGCCTTAGGTCAAATGGTCGCGTTATCTTTACTTCGTGAACTTGGCCCTGTGGTCACGGCGCTGTTATTTGCGGGCCGGGCTGGTTCAGCATTAACCGCCGAGATTGGCTTAATGAAAGCGACAGAGCAGCTTTCTAGTATGGAAATGATGGCAGTAGATCCACTTAAAAGGGTGATCGCTCCACGCTTTTGGGCCGGTGTGATTTCTATGCCGATGCTGGCGATGATTTTTATGGCCGTCGGTATTTGGGGTGGACAATTGGTTGGTGTGGATTGGAAAGGAATCGATCACGGCAGCTTTTGGTCTGCGATGCAGGCTTCGGTGGAACTAGGGCAAGACATCGGTAACAGTATGATCAAAAGCGTAGTGTTTGCGATTACGGTGACTTGGATTGCGTTATTCAACGGTTACGATGCTATCCCAACTTCGGAAGGGATCAGCCGAGCGACAACACGTACAGTTGTCCACTCTTCATTGGCTGTACTTGGGCTAGACTTCGTACTAACCGCCTTGATGTTTGGTAATTAAATGATGTTTGGGAATTAATCATGCAACAAACTCGAAAGATTGAATTATGGGTTGGTAGCTTTGTTATCGCAGGAATTTGCGCAATTCTGGTGATGATTTTTCAAGTTGCTGACGTGAAAGGACTGGGTTCCAACGATACTTATACGCTCAAAGCGGAATTTGACAATATCGGTAGCTTGAAAGTTCGCTCACCAGTGAAAGTTGGTGGTGTTGTGATTGGTCGCGTGACCAATATAGGCTTAGATAGTGAGTCCTTACTACCAGTGGTTAGTATGGCGATTAATAGCACTTATAATCAGTTTCCAGAGACCTCTAGTGTAAAGATCCTGACATCTGGCCTCATCGGCGAGCAGTACATCGGTTTAACTCCAGGCTTTGTGTTTGAAGATGAGCAAATGCTGGTGGAAGGTGATTTCATTGAAGATACCAAGTCGGCGCTGGTGCTAGAAGATTTGATTGGTCAGGTCTTGTATAGCGTTGGTGGCGATTCAGAGAGCGAGTAAGGAGCAGCAATATGTTTAAAAAGTTAGTACTTACTTTGTTCTCATTGTTGTTGACGTTTCAAGTTGCAGCGAATGAAATCGACAAAACACAGCCATACCAGATGATGAAGCAAGTCTCTGAAGTAGCGTTTGCGCGATTAAAGGCTGAACAGGAACAAATTCACCAAGATCCTGAACATCTAAAAATGATTGTTGATGAAGAGCTTATGCCGTACATCAATGAAAAATATGCCGCTCTTAAGCTTCTTGGTCCTAACTTAAAAGGTGCTAAGCGTGAAGATGTCGCCACATTTATTGTAGCGTTTCGTTCCTATCTGGTGAGTTCATACGCGCAGGTTCTGACGCAATATACCGATCAGACTATCGAATTTGGCCCAGAGCCAAAACTTAACCCTAAGAAAAGTATTACTGGGGTTAAAGTCGACATTGTTGATGCGCCTAGACCTAATATCAAGTTAGAGTTTAAGCTGCGCAAAGATAAGAAAAGTGGCGAATGGCAAGTATTCGACATGAGTGCTGAAGGTATTAGCTTGTTGTCGAGTAAACAATCTGAGTGGAACGGTAAACTGCGCCAAGAGGGAATTTTGGCGGTCGCTAAAGAACTCGAAGGGCTTGCCCAGCAACCGATTCGCTTTGAGAGCAAAACACAATGATAAACCCAGACTGGCGTACTAACGGCGCAGCTGAGTTTGCATTGAGTGGCGATCTAAACCGAGAGTCAGTGCCTAAATTGTGGAGCTCGTTAAAACAGCAACAATGGCCCGGCAGTGAGGTTGAGGTTTCGCTTCAGCAGTTAAAAAAAATCGACTCAGCAGGAATGGTGATGTTAATTCACCTAATAGAGCATGCAAAAAAACAAAACTGTCATATAATGCTCAGTTTCGTGCCGGATGAACTGCGCACACTATTTCAGTTAAGCAATGTCGATGAGTTGATTGCTCAACATTTAAAGAATAATACAGGGGTGAATTGTGGATAGCGCAAAAGTACAACAGATTTTAAACGACGCTTTGAAATTAGAAGAACTACACGTTAAAGGTGAAGGTAGCCATTACGAAGTAGTAGCTGTTGATGCTTGTTTCGATGGAATGAGTCGCGTTAAAAAACAACAACTAATCTACGCACCACTAATGGAATACATCCAAAGAAATGACATCCATGCAGTTTCAATTAAAGCTTACACTCCGGATGAGTGGGCGCGTGATAAGAAACTGATGTCGCTGTAAGGTTTAATAATGGAAAAGTTTCGAGTTACAGGTTCTGATCAGCCATTAGTTGGTGAAGTCACTATCTCAGGTGCAAAGAATGCTGCACTACCAATTTTATTTGCATCGATTCTGGCTGAAGAGCCAGTAGAGGTGACAAACGTACCACGTTTACGCGACATCGATACAACGATGGAGCTACTAGAGCGCTTAGGTGCAAAAGTAGAGCGTAATGGTTCTGTTCATGTCGACCCAAGCAGTATTAATGAGTACTGCGCGCCATATGACCTAGTGAAGACGATGCGTGCATCTATCTGGGCTCTTGGTCCACTGGTTGCTCGTTTTGGTCAAGGCCAAGTCTCACTACCTGGTGGTTGTGCTATCGGTGCTCGTCCAGTGGACTTACATATTCACGGTCTTGAGCAGTTGGGTGCAACAATTACCCTTGAAGATGGTTACGTGAAAGCGAATGTTGATGGTCGTCTAAAGGGCGCTCACATTGTTATGGACAAAGTGAGTGTCGGCGCAACCATCACGATTATGTGTGCTGCTACGTTAGCGGAAGGCACAACGGTACTGGATAACTCAGCGCGTGAACCAGAGATCGTTGATACTGCAGACTTCCTAAACAAATTAGGAGCCAAGATTTCAGGTGCTGGTACTGATACCATCACTATTGAAGGTGTTGAGCGTCTAAGCGGTGGTACTCACGCTGTGGTTGCTGACCGCATTGAAACAGGTACTTTCCTTGTTGCTGCTGCGGTATCTGGCGGTAAAGTGACATGTCGTAATACGAAAGCTCACTTGCTTGAAGCGGTTCTGGCTAAGCTTGAAGAAGCGGGCGCGAAAGTAGAAACGGGTGAAGACTGGATTTCGCTTGATATGACAGGTCGTGAGCTCAAAGCGGTGACAGTGCGTACTGCGCCACACCCTGGTTTCCCAACGGATATGCAGGCTCAATTCACGCTACTTAACCTAATGGCCAAAGGTGGCGGTGTCATTACCGAAACTATCTTTGAAAACCGCTTTATGCACGTGCCTGAGCTGATGCGTATGGGCGCTAAAGCAGAGATTGAAGGAAATACGGTTATCTGTGGCGACGTTGACGAACTGAGCGGCGCACAAGTTATGGCAACTGACCTTCGTGCCTCAGCAAGTCTCGTTATCGCGGGCTGTATTGCTCAAGGTGAAACCATTGTTGATCGTATCTACCATATCGACCGCGGTTACGACAAAATTGAAGACAAGCTATCGGCGCTAGGTGCGAAAATCGAGCGTTTTCAAGACTAATTTAGTTTTGAGCTAACATTTGTAAGCCGAAACGTAAGTTTCGGCTTTTTTATGAACGATAGATCAGTTAGAGTCTGGTCAACTTATTTTTACTCCCAGAACTCTTGGAGAATACAATGATTGCACTATTACGTGTATTAGCTGTTGTTATTTTTGCAGTCGTAATGTTTGTGTTTGGCTGTGGCTATTGTTTGCTGAGCCCACGTAACCCTAAGCATGTTTTTACCTTTGGCCGCTTGTTCGGCAAGATGTCACGAGTGTTTGGTATTAAACTGGAACTCCGTTTGCCAGAGGACGCATATCAGCGAGGTCAGCATATCTATATTGCTAACCACCAAAACAACTGGGACCTGTTTACCGTTTCTTCTGCAGTGACCCCTAAGGTGGTGACGGTTGGCAAAAAGAGCTTAGCTTGGATGCCGCTATTTGGTCAGCTTTACTGGCTGACAGGTAATATTCTGATTGACCGAGCGAACCGCTCTAAAGCAAAAGGCACGATTGATCAGGTTGTTGATCAAATGAAGCAAAGTGATGTATCGGTATGGATGTTCCCAGAAGGTACACGTTCACGTGGTCGTGGTTTACTGCCGTTTAAGACCGGGGCATTCCATGCTGCTATCGCCGCTCAGCTACCAATCGCTCCAATTGTATGTAGCTCTACTGCTGGTATTAAACTCAATCGATGGAACAACGGCCATGTGATTGTTGAAATGCTTCCTGCAGTGAGTACAGAAGGTTATGGTAAAGAAAGCGTTCGTGAGTTAGCAAACGAGTGTCGCGAGCAAATGAAAGCCAAGCTAGAAGCGTTAGACCATGAAGTCGCAATGCTTAATCAGCAAGAAGGCGTTAAAGCTTAGCCTCAACATTGAGTCTGAAAAATCTAGGCCAGTAGAGTTATCTCTACTGGCTTTTTTTATACCAAGGTTTCGTCATTAGGATACCGCGATTCCTACATCTAGCTCATCCAGCCAATCTAAGAAGCGAGTCACGTCTTCGCCTTTAAATATGCCACCATGTTGAGGGCATATCATGTCGATATCTAACCTTCTCACTCTTTCTATCCAAACTTTCTTGGCCGCATTTGATGGCATCCAACGCCGATGAAAATATTCCATCTTTGGAATGTGTTGTTCAAAGTCATCGACGAACAATGGTGCGTCGGGTGCATCTAAGGCCGCACCGATGTCACCAGACATTAGGATTTTAGCTTTGCTATCGTAGACTGAAAAATTCCCTGATGAGTGCATATAGTGGGCCGGAATAAATTCTATATCGTCTCCTGCAAGGGAAAGGGTTCCACCCTCATCTTTAATTGGGGAGAAGGTGATGGAGTCCATGCCAAAGTGACGTATAAAGCCCTCCCACAACCACGGAGAGTATAGAGTAGCGCTCGGCAATGCCTTGTCCCACAATCCAAGTGAAGAAATGATGTCAGGGTCTTGATGAGAGGCAAATAAGTACTTGATATGTTCTATAGGGACCTCTTTGACCACACTACTCAGCATCGAGGAGAACATTTCGATACCGCCAGGATCGAGCAAGATGGCTTGCTGGCGATTGACGATCATATATTGATTGGTATCGATGATTTTTTCTGGTTTGAGAGGATCGCGGGCAAACATGACCCAGCGGTGGTCTCCTTGGCTAAATAGCACTTTTGATTTCATGACGTTCCTTATCAAAGAGCGAAAACAATTGGAGTGATTGGAGCACGTGCTCGCGTATAGCTTCTGCGGCCTGCTGAACATTCTGCGCAATGGTGTTGAGCTGACCTTTAAACTGTTCTTCAACCTGAGAGGCTTCCACGCTGAGTAAGGTTGAGATAATGAGTGCCACTCGCAGTTCATCATACAGGCTGTTTAGCATGCTACTGAGCTCATCACTGCCTTGAGAGAACGATTGGTCTAGACGTAGGGTTTCTTGCTGACAGCGGCTACGAGCAGCATCTAAGCTATGGATGAATCTGGCCTCCTGCGAGCGATGATAAACCGCTTCAAAATGCCTTAAGACCGAGTGGGAGCGCACACTAGAGGTGGCAATATGACTGAGATGTTGCGCTTTGGTATTAATGGAGTTTGATACTTCTAACGTGAGGCTAACTAATTCGTCAATCGAGTCGGTGATGGGATGAAAGCCAGCAGCACTGCCTCCAGCGCGCAGAGCGAGCGCACGGGCATTACTTGCAACCAACTTAAGTTGCTTAGCAACAATGACTCCACGATTGAGTTCAGCCGCAACTTCGGCCGCCACGACGAACAATTGCTTCCTAGCCATGAAGGTATCCTTATTAAAGTTATGGATTAACTATAGGAAACAGGTTGCGTTTTTAGCAAATAGAAAAAGACGCTAGATACTTAGCTAAGAGAGGGAAGGTGAACAGTATTTAGATATAAAAAAAGCCAAGTCTTTCGACTTGGCTTCAAAAAGTGGCTCCTCCTGCTGGGCTCGAACCAGCGACCTGCGGATTAACAGTCCGTCGCTCTACCAACTGAGCTAAGGAGGAATTATTCTTTTTATTATCTTTCTAAGAAGAAAGAATGGTGCCGACTACCGGAATCGAACTGGTGACCTACTGATTACAAGTCAGTTGCTCTACCTACTGAGCTAAGTCGGCACACTAAATGTGGCTCCTCCTGCTGGGCTCGAACCAGCGACCTGCGGATTAACAGTCCGTCGCTCTACCAACTGAGCTAAGGAGGAATTGACCATTGAGAAAAGAAATGGTGCCGACTACCGGAATCGAACTGGTGACCTACTGATTACAAGTCAGTTGCTCTACCTACTGAGCTAAGTCGGCGCACTTTATTTCTTTTCATGTTGTTGTCTTGTTTAGACACCAACAAATAAATTGTGGTGCCCGGAGGCGGAATCGAACCACCGACACGAGGATTTTCAATCCTCTGCTCTACCGACTGAGCTATCCGGGCGACGAGGTGTATTAAAAGGCTTTTCGTTCTTTAGGTCAACATTAAAATGCAAAAAAAATATCGTTTGTTGTTTTTCTATACTTAATGGGCTGTTTTTATCCATTTTGAGTAAGAAATGTATAGTGGGCAACAGGGGATATGCGATGGAAAAGGCGTAATAGTCCGGTTCAAGCAAGAAAAAAGCACGCAAAGAGGCGTGCTTTTACTGGTCTGGGTCCGATTAGTGTTTAACAGTAAACTTGCTCACCCAGTTTTCTAGCTCATTTGAAAGCTGAGTTAGACTCTGAGTACTGTTATGGCTCTCCGTTACGACACCACTTAACTGATTACCACTCTCTTCAATCATGTTAATACGCTGAGAGATATCATCGCTGACTTGAGTTTGTTCAGCTGCAGCAGTTGCGATTTGATGACTCATCTGCGTGATTGATTCTAAGGCCACCACAATTTGTTGTAGTGCTTCTGAAGCAGTCTGTGACTCTTCTACCGTGCTTTGGCTAGTTTCGGCACACACTTCCATAGTTTGAATGGCATTACGAGAGCCTTCTTGCAGATTGGTGATCATCTGTTGGATCTCTTTAGTGCTGTCTTGAGTTCTACCTGCTAGGTTACGAACTTCGTCTGCAACCACAGCAAAACCACGGCCTTGTTCACCTGCACGGGCAGCTTCGATAGCAGCATTTAGTGCCAATAAGTTGGTTTGTTCAGCAATATCACCGATTACATCGAGTACTTTAACGATGTTGTTAACGTCACTATCAAGGTCAGCGACGGCTTGGCTAGCAGTACCAAGCTGAGAAGCAAGACCTTGAATATTGTCGACGGTATTGTGAATTAGTTTCTGGGTATGCTGACTTTGTTTATCCGCTTCTTCGGTATTACGCGCCGTGTCGCTAGCTGAGTCTGCAACATTATTTGCTGAAGAGGCCATTTCTGTCATTGCGGTTGCGATCATTGCCGTGGATTGCTGTTGTGATCCCGTTAGCTCAGCGATGGATGCTGCTCGACCTTCCACATTGCCTAACTCGTTACGTAGCGCGTGCATAGAGTTGTCTAAGTTACCGACGAGTTGAGCAAGGGAGAGACTCATTTGTTGCACGGCTTCGTAGATACTGCCGCTAGGAGCTTGCTCATTAAAAGAGGTTTGGATATGGCCATTTGCCACATCTTGCACCGCGTTACGTACATCTTGTGGTTCACCACCAAGCAGTGTCAGCATGCGACGAATAGAGATAATCAGCGCTGCTAGAATCGCGCCTGCAATAGCTAAACAAAGTACAAGCTGCCATTGAGCCGTTGACCAGAAGCGCGCATTGACTTCATTGAAGCCGATACCAGTACCCACAACCCAGCCCCAATGAGGAGTTCTTTCAGCAATAGAGAGCTTTTCTTCGATCGAACCATCGGCTTGTTCTTGTGTCCATGTGTACTCGACGATTTGCCCCGTACGCTGACCTAACACATTTAGAATCAGTTGACCGACACTGTTGCCATCGCCGTCTTTAAAGTCATTAAAGCTGGTGCCATGTAGCTGAGGGTCTAATGGGGTCGCAATGAAGGTCATGTTCTCATCTGCGACATAAACGTACTCATTATCTTTGTAGATATTGTTACGCAGTAATCGAGTTGCCAATGCTTTGGCTTCACCTTCTTCAAGTGAGCCTTCAACCGACATTTTTTCAACTTCGGTTAGGATGCTGTACGCACTATTGAATAGCTCAGTTACTCGAGCCTTATTATCCAAGTTACTAGCTACGCGTAATGTCCACAAACCAGTAGCCGTTAAAGCAAGCAAAGCTATGAGGATAATTCCCGATAATAAATAAGCTTGTGTCTTTAGTTTCATAAAATTAGCTCACAAATAAGTCATTCTTATATTTTTGCAGTTACATATCGATATGTAACTTGGATGTCATCTTATTGTAGTTCAAGAAAATCGAATAGGAGACAGGCTTTAAACTATGATTAGGATTAAATTTTTAGGGTGAAATAAGTTGTTTTTCAGAAAGGTAGTGCATAGCTATCTAGTCGCTTGAGTCAGTGTACGTGCTACTAAGCTCGGAAAGAGTGTAGGGATGTTTTCTAAAAGAGATCGGAAAGTAGGGAAAGCAGAAATGAAAAAAAGCCAAGTCTTTCGACTTGGCTTCTTAAAGTGGCTCCTCCTGCTGGGCTCGAACCAGCGACCTGCGGATTAACAGTCCGTCGCTCTACCAACTGAGCTAAGGAGGAACTATTCTGTTTGTGTCTTGCTTTAAGCAAGCGCACCAAATATGGTGCCTCGAGGCGGAATCGAACCACCGACACGAGGATTTTCAATCCTCTGCTCTACCGACTGAGCTATCGAGGCAAAAGAATGGTGCCGACTACCGGAGTCGAACTGGTGACCTACTGATTACAAGTCAGTTGCTCTACCTACTGAGCTAAGTCGGCACACTGTATTCTTTTTGCTGCAAATTTCTTTGCATTTCTGTTGAGGTCTAAGACACCAACAATCAAATTGTGGTGCCCGGAGGCGGAATCGAACCACCGACACGAGGATTTTCAATCCTCTGCTCTACCGACTGAGCTATCCGGGCAACGGAGCGCTATTAAACGGATTTTCGGTCTTGCCGTCAACATGTTTTTAGAAAAAAAATCAAAAAAGTGCTTAAGTGTCGATTATTTAGTCGTTTTGACTAGTTATGTTTTACCGGAGTTAAAATCTTTTTTGAATTTAGTAACTTTTTCTAGATAACGACGAGCTTCTGCATTTGGATGCTTTTTAGTGAGTGCCCAATAAACTTGATTTGGCTGCAAAGCGTTTAAGTCGCGCATCGCGCGCTTTCGGTCATTGCGATTGAATGTGTTCAAAACGCCGCCAGTACCGCCGTTGTACGCAGAAATCATGCTGTACTCAAGCGAGGTCGGATGGCGGACATCTTTCAAATAGCGATTTTTTAAGATGTAGAAATAGGCGGTGCCAGTATCAATATTATTTTCTGGGTTGAATAGATACTCTGGGGTAGGTTGTCCAGATTTCTTCTTCACTAGCTTAAAGACATCTTTACCGGCTGTTTTAGGCACAACTTGCATCAAGCCATAAGCATTGGCCCAACTTACCGCATAAGGGTTGAAGCTACTTTCTGTTTTGATGATGGCGTAAATCAGGTCTTCGGGGATGTCATATTTGCTTGAAGCGCGTTGAACAATGTCCGCATACTTGTAGCTGCGGATCTCAAATTGCTCTTCAACCATTGGAATTTCAACGTAGTAGGCTTTCTTAAAGTCGACATCTTTGACTTTAAGCTTATTGGCAATTAAATAATCGGCAAAGCGATTGGCGCGCCAAGACCACTGGATTGGTTTTTTATCTTGGTCAACGACCTGACGATAAAGAAACGGTTGACCTTCGAGAGTGATCTCTTTTGATGAAAAAAGATCGACATTAGCAGGATCATCGGGTGTCAGCAGAGTGGTGATAATGGCATTTTTGAGGTGCTGCTTAGGATCGGTTGGCGAGACAGTTTCGATCGTGATCAAGCCTTTATCAAAGTTAACTTCAGAGCGACTTAAGTAGTTATCGATGTATTTAACGTAGTTGCTCTTACCAGCGAATTTAATTTCACTTCGCCCCCAGCGTTTTTCGATGTTACCTGAGAAGCTATTGATTAAGGCATCTAACGCACCGGTATCTTTTTCAAACTGACCGGGTAGCTGAGCTAGGTTTTTAGCAAAGCGGTTAGTTGGCTCGTAGTTGACGTCATAGAAACTTTCGACAAACTCACGGCTACAGCCCGTTAGTGACAATGCGATCAGAAAATACGCTAACTTCTTCATAATGCTCCTAAAAAAATGACACCACTGCGGACAATGATGTCATTTCTTTTCAATTTCAACTCTGCTTGCGATTATTCGCTAGGTGGAGTGTAACCTTCGATATGAACTTCTTTACCTTCAAACAGGAAGTTGACCATTTCAGTTTCGATCAACTTACGATGTTCAGGATCCATCATATTCAATTTCTTTTCATTGATCAGCATGGTCTGTTTGTGCTGCCACATCGCCCACGCTTCTTTTGAAATGTTATCAAAAATGCGTTTACCCAGTTCTCCAGGGTAAAGCTGAAAGTCTAGGCCATCAGCATCTTTTTGTAGTCGAGCACAAAATACAGTACGGCTCATAACGACTCCTTTAAATATTAGTTTTGAAGCTCAAACGGCAGGCTTTCCAGTAGTTGTTTGACTGGAGCGGCTAAACCGATCTCTTCAGGTTGCGATAAGTTATACCAAAGACCTTTGCCCGCTTCCATAATCACGTTAGGTTGCTTTGATAGGTCTACCAAAATTGGTGTGA
This sequence comes from Vibrio orientalis CIP 102891 = ATCC 33934, assembly GCF_000176235.1. Classification (NCBI taxonomy): domain Bacteria; kingdom Pseudomonadati; phylum Pseudomonadota; class Gammaproteobacteria; order Vibrionales; family Vibrionaceae; genus Vibrio; species Vibrio orientalis. Next base: position 30,553 of record NZ_ACZV01000002.1, read on the forward strand.
TATCGAGATGATAGTGGCTAAAGGTATGACGAAAGGCGATCAATTGCGTTTGAGCTCGAATATCAGCCTCAGACACGCCACGGATATCGATTTGGTGAGCAAGATCAGCGTCGCTATTTTCTGGGAAACAGAATAGCCCGCCCCAAATGCCAGATTGTGGGCGCTGCTCAAGCCACACTTGACCTTGATAGTGCAGCATGATGAACCAAGCTTCTTTGATGGGTTTTTCTTTCTTGGGCTTTTTGCCTGGGTAGTCGAGTGGGTTGTTTTGTTTATTGGCCACACAAAACGATTCAACTGGGCACAGAGTACATTTGGGTTTGCTGCGGGTACATACCATCGCACCCATATCCATCATCGCTTGGTTGTATTTGTCGACATCAACTGCTGGAGTGTGTTCTTCAGCAAACTGCCACAGTTGATTTTCAACTTTTTTCTGCCCAGGCCAACCCTCTACAGCAAAGCTGCGTGCTAAGGTACGTTTAACGTTGCCGTCTAGAATTGCATGGGGCTGTTTATATACCGAAGATAAAATGGCGGCTGCGGTTGAGCGACCAATACCCGGCAGGGCATTCATCTCTTCGATATTGAGCGGAAACTTTCCATCGTATTGCTTAGCAACGACTTTAGCCGCTTTATGCAGGTTTCGCGCGCGGGCGTAGTACCCAAGCCCGGTCCATAGGTGTAATACTTCATCTTGCTCAGCATTGGCTAAGTCAATCACGGTTGGAAAGCGTTCAAGAAAGCGCTGGTAGTAGGGGATCACTGTGGCGACTTGAGTTTGTTGCAGCATAATCTCAGACAGCCACACACTGTAGGCGGTCTTATTTTGCTGCCAAGGTAGGCTTTTACGGCCATAGTTCTCGTACCACTCTAAGATGGCGCTGGCGAAAGGAGTCACGACTTGCTCTGTATAATAGTTATCTAATCTGACAAAATTGCACCATAGTTTATGGGTAAAGTACAACCGATAAACAGTAAGGGTATAGTTTCCGTCAGAGATGATGGCGGAATTAGCTAAAAAACTTGCACCTGTGGCAATTCTTTGGATAATCACAATCCCTTTGAGTCGAGACCAATTTTTAAACAGGCAAAATCATGAGTGAAGTGACCACTAACGAGTACAACGAAGACGGTAAACTGATACGCAAAATTCGCAGCTTTGTTCGCCGCGAAGGTCGTTTGACCAAAGGTCAAGAAAACGCGATGAATGAGTGTTGGCCAACGATGGGTATTGATTACCAAGATAAGCTTCTAGATTGGAAAGAAGTGTTTGGTAACGACAACCCTGTTGTTCTAGAAATTGGTTTTGGTATGGGCGCATCTTTAGTTGAAATGGCGAAAAATGCACCTGAAAAGAACTTTATCGGTATCGAAGTACACAGTCCTGGTGTTGGCGCATGTCTATCTGATGCTCGTGAAGCGGGTATTACTAACTTACGTGTAATGTGTCACGATGCGGTAGAAGTGTTCGAGAACATGATTCCTGATAGCAGTCTAGCAACACTACAACTGTTCTTCCCAGACCCATGGCATAAGAAACGTCACCACAAGCGTCGTATCGTTCAGTTGGGTTTTGCTGAAATGGTGCGCGAGAAGCTGATTGACGGCGAAGGCATTTTCCATATGGCGACTGACTGGGAAAACTACGCAGAGCACATGATCGAAGTGATGAACGAAGCACCTGGTTTCGAAAACATCGCTGAGGATGGTGATTACATTCCTCGTCCAGATGAGCGTCCGCTAACAAAATTTGAAGCACGTGGTCACCGTTTAGGTCACGGCGTTTGGGATATTAAGTATAAGCGCGTAAAATAACCGCGATTACTTGATCCTCTGTCGTTGTACTAATCGCGGCAAGGTAAATTGAATATTAAAGCCAACATTGATGTGTTGGCTTTTTTGACCCTACAAGAAAATAATAATAACTGATTGATTTTTAAGGTTGCTGATGAAACCGACACAAGAAATTTTAAATGAAATTCTCGAAGAAGTTCGCCCATTAATTGGTCAAGGTAAGGTGGCTAATTATATTCCTGCTCTAGCAAAAGTACCTGCGTCTAAATTGGGGCTGGCGGTTTTTACTAACCAAGGGGAAGTGATTAGAGCGGGTGATGCGGACGAACCGTTTTCAATTCAGTCGATTTCTAAAGCGCTGAGCTTAACCTTGGCGATGTGTCTGTATAAGCCGGAAGAGATCTGGGCGCGCGTTGGCAAAGAGCCATCGGGCCAAGCATTTAACTCGCTAATTCAGTTGGAAATGGAGCAAGGTATTCCGCGTAATCCATTTATCAATGCTGGAGCGATTGTGGTGGCCGATTTACTCAATAGCCGTTTATCTGCGCCGCGTCAGCGTCTGCTGGAGTTTGTGCGTCAGCTTTCTGGAGACACGCATATCTGCTATGACAAAATTGTCGCTGCTTCAGAGATGATGCACAGCGACCGTAATGCGGCCATTGCTTATTTGATGCGTTCATTTGGTAATTTTGAGAATGATGTCATCCCAGTATTGAATAATTACTTCCATGCCTGTGCACTGAAAATGAGCTGTGTCGATTTGGCGAAAACCTTCAGTTATTTGGCCAATAAAGGGACTTCAGTACAGACTGAAAAAACCGTTATTACACCGACTCAGACCAAGCAGCTAAATGCGTTATTGGCGACTTGTGGTTTGTATGATGGTGCCGGTGAGTTTGCCTACCGTGTCGGTATGCCGGGAAAATCAGGCGTCGGCGGTGGTATTGTTGCAGTGGTACCGGGGGAGATGACGATCGCAGTATGGTCGCCAGAGCTAGACCCTTCTGGTAACTCGCTAGCAGGCACTAAGGCACTAGAGCTGCTTGCTGAGCGTATTGGTCGTTCGATTTTTTAAAAATACTGTCATTCCATAGACTGACGAAGGAAGGAGTAGGGAATCTCAATTAGCATTCGACTTGCTTGAAGAGATCCCCAATTCACTCGTCCCTCATTCTCGGGGATGACGTTAAAAAATGTTTCTACTCTTCGGCCATAAAGGCTTCTAACAAATCATTGAGGAACAGCTTACCTTTTTCGGTAATTTGCCAGTGGCTATCACTTTCATCGATATAGCCCATCTCAATCGTCCAATCTATTGTTTCTTGCACTGCTTCAAAGCCTAAGCCTGTAGTATCAAGAAAGTCCTGCTTCGGACACGCTTCTATCAAACGGAAGCGGTTCATAAAAAACTCGAAAGGGCGGTCTTGATCAGCAACGTGTTCTTCACTGTTTAAATACGGTTTGACCATATTATCGTAAGCCGCGAGGTAGCCTTTCGGGTGCTTGATCTTAGTGGTTCGGACAATGCGTCCATCACTAAAACTGAGCTTGCCGTGCGAACCACAACCAATACCTAAATAATCGCCGAAGCGCCAGTAATTGAGGTTGTGTTGGCATTGATAGCCCGGTTTACTGTAGCCAGATATCTCATACTGCACGTAGCCAGCCTCAGCCAGTTTCTTATGGCCTAGCTCGAAGATATCCCATAAGTCATCGTCGTCAGGTAGGGTAGGCTGCTTGTAGTAGAACATGGTATTAGGCTCAATAGTGAGCTGATACCACGAAAGATGAGGAGGATCGAGCTCGATCGCTTTTTCAAGATCTGCGAGGGCTTGATCAACGGACTGATCCGGTAAGCCATGCATTAGATCGAGGTTAAAACTCTTGAGGCCAATTTGGTGGGCAAGCTTAGCCGCCTTAACCGCTTCATCCTGACCGTGGATACGACCAAGCCTTTCAAGTTTTGTCTGCTCAAAGCTTTGTACCCCAACCGAAATACGCGTTACTCCTGCTTTTTGATAACCAGCAAAACGCTCTGCTTCAATGGTGCCAGGGTTGGCTTCCATGGTGATCTCAATATCTGGCTTAAACGGCAACCTTGCTTCAATTCCTGCTAGCAAATTAGCAATCCCTTCGGCTGAGATTAAGCTCGGTGTGCCGCCACCAATAAAGATCGAATGCAGTAAGCGTGGGTTATCATTGAGCTGGTAACGCTCTATATCCGCTTCAAGATCTTGCAGTAGCGCCGCAATATATTCTTGCTCAGGGATCTCCGCTTTTAAGGCGTGAGAGTTAAAGTCGCAGTAAGGGCACTTTTGTACACACCATGGGATGTGAACATAAAGGCTTAACGCTGGTGGAATTAGTCGGCTCATTGCAATTACAAAGGTTGCTCAGAAAGCGTTGCAAACAGTGTCTTTAGCGCTTTACCACGGTGAGAAAGTTGCTTTTTACGTACAGGTTCTAGCTCTGCCGACGCACAGTTATCTTCAGGTACAAAGAAGATCGGGTCGTAGCCAAAGCCATTGTCACCATGCGCTTCAGTTAGAATGCGACCTTCCCATTTTCCATGACATACAATCGGCGTCGGATCGTTTTCGTGGCGCATAAGAACAAGCACGCAATGGAATCGAGCTGTACGCTCTGCTTCTGGTACCTCTTTCATCGCTTCAAGCAGCTTTTCAAGGTTCTGTTGGTCTGTAGCGCCTTCGCCAGCGTAACGCGCTGAATAGATACCAGGAGCGCCTTTCAATGCATCAACTTCAAGACCGGAATCGTCCGCAATAGCCGCAAGGCCAGTTTCTTTTGCGGCGTGACGTGCCTTGATGATGGCATTTTCAATAAAAGTGGCCCCTGTTTCTGCTACTTCTGATACGTTGAATTCGCTCTGAGCTACAACGTCGAAGCCAAAATCAGACAGCAGGTCTGCCATTTCACGAACTTTGCCTTGGTTACCTGTTGCTAGCACTATCTTTTTCATCTTGGCCTCTTTTGTTACAGCAAAGGAGAGCTAGCCGCTCTCCCTTTGAATAGGTTTTGGTCTTAGGGTGTCAAAAAGCATTTAGGTCATCACAACCCAATCACTCTTCGACATAAAATTTCTGGCTGAACTTTAATGCGCCTGTGCCTTTAATTCCAGCGTTAACATCAATATTGAACGTTAACCGCTCCTCTTCTGAGATTGGAAACTCTGCAAGGTAGTAGATTGCATCGCCTTCTTTCACTTCTTTGAACGTTAGCTCGCGCATTTGGCCAATCAGGTTTTTACTATGACCTGAAAGCTGTGCGGTGATGGCAGGTTTACCCGCTTGAGAGTTGTCTAGCACACTAATATTCAAAATTGCCGAGTAGCCGTTGCGCTTAAGTTTATAGCTGCGTGCCACTTGTGGAGTAACAAAGGTAGAGTTGAAAGCAGAGTAGTGGACTTCAACATCTTTGATGTTCTTAAACTGCCCAGCAAAGCTAGGAACCGCAAACAGGCTTACCAGTAATAGAGTGATCCATTTTTTCATTATGCGTCCTGATATTTTTACTATTTGGATTTAAACAAAAAGCCATCAAATGATGGCTTTAATTTCTTGTGGGATTTGTACTGGCGATTGGATACGGACTTGTTTATGTCGCCCTAGCTCGCCTTTTTCTATGGTTATTAATCCCTTCGCCACTTTAAATTGCTTGGCGAGATACTTACTTAAATGCGCATTGGCTTTGCCATCAACAGGAGGAGCTGTAATGGCAATTTTCAGCTCCTCACCATGTTGGCCAACAATTTTATCACGGCTGGCTTTCGGTTGGATGTAGAGTCTAAGCAGTAGATCCTCTCCATCAAACCAAGCTGCTTGTGACATTATAGTTGATACCAAATTGGGCCAATGATGTCGCCCATTAAGAAATTAGCGAATTGCAGAGCAATAAATAGCACCAATACGCTTAAATCAAAGCCACCCATCGCAGGGATGATACGGCGAATCGGCGCAAGCATTGGCTCAGTCAGTTGATGGAATACATATTCGATAGGGCTACGGCCTTGGCTGACCCAGCTAAGGATAGCGCGAATAAGCAGAACCCAGAATAGTAGACCGCCAGCCGCTTTAACCAGTGATAATAGACCTAAGAATAAGAAGTCAGCACTAAAGCTCACTGAACCATTTGAAGCGACTAAGATAAGCGCCACAAACTTCAAAACACATAACACGTATGCAAACAGAATCGTTGCTAAATCCAAACCACCCACGGAAGGAACAATGCGGCGCAGAGGCGCAACTACTGGTTGTGTCGCTTTAACAATAAATTGCGAAAACGGGTTGTAGAAGTCTGCACGGGCAGCTTGCAACCAAATACGTAAGATCACCACCATGATGTAGAGATCAAACAGGGTGGAAATCAGAAAACTCATTGAATTCATAGGTTACCCTTAATAGTAGAGCCGTTAGCTCAAAGTCATTAAAATAATTTTTCCATCTCTTCAGCGCGCGTTACCGCTGCTTGCATAGCTTTGGCTACTATATCTGAAAGTTGGTGTTCGTTGAATGTTCGTAGCGCTTCTGCGGTCGTGCCACCTTTCGAGGTAACATTCTCACGTAAGGTCGCTAGTTCTGTATCAGGGTTGCCAACGACCATGCTCGCAGCACCTAGTGCAGATTGCTGAACAAGCAGTCGAGCTGTTTCTTTATCAAATCCTTGTGCGATGGCTTCCGCTTGCATTGCTTCCATAAATAGGAAGAAGTAGGCAGGTGCACTGCCAGCAGCAGCGATGATATTGTTAATGCCAGACTCTTGTTCTACCCAGCATACCTTACCGCACGACTGCATAAGCTCAGCGGCAAAGGTTTTATCTTGTTCTGATACATGTGATGGCGCGTAAAGGCCGCTCATACCCAGACCAAGCTGCGAGGGCGTATTTGGCATCACTCGCACTAAATTCAGCGCGCTATTTAGCATCTGATCAAATCGAGCACTTTGAATGCCAGCCGCGATAGAGATAACCAATTTTCCAGACCAATCGATCGCTTGCAGAGGCGTACAGACTTCTTCCATCATCTGTGGCTTGACGGACAACACCACCACGTCAGCGTCTTGTGCTGCTTGGGTGTTATCACTAGTCGTACCAATACCGTAGGCTTGTTCTAGAGGCAGACGACGAGTTTCAGACGGAGCAGTTGCAGTAATCAACGATGCTGGGTACCCATCCGCAATTAAGCCCGATACGATAGCTTTGACCATGTTGCCTGCGCCAATAAAGGCGATCTTCTTGTGTTCCATTGGTTATTTGATCCTTTAAAGATTTAAGCTTTATTGCTGTAATCACGTGCACCAAAAATGGCGGTGCCGATGCGCACCATGGTACTTCCTGCTTCAACTGCGGCTTCCATATCACCACTCATACCCATTGAAAGGGTGTCAATTTTTTGCTCTGGATAACGTTGTGCCAACTTATCTTTTAGTTCAGCCAACTGAGTGAAGGCGCCGAGCTGAGAAGCATAGTCAGTAACGTTAGCAGGAATTGACATCAACCCTCTTAAAGTGAGGTTTGGAAGTGAAGAAATCAACTCTGCAAGCTCAAAGATTTCGTCATCATTGAGCCCTGACTTAGATTGTTCGCCACTGGTGTTTACCTGCATCAGCACTTGAATCGGAGCAGAACCCGCTGGTCTTTGATCGTTAAGACGTTGAGCGATCTTGGCGCGGTCAATGGTGTGTACCCAAGCAAAGTTCTCCGCGACGTGGCGAGACTTATTCGATTGAATAGGACCAATAAAGTGCCACTCTAGAGCGAGTTCTGGATGGTGTTCTGAAAAATGTGCTACTTTGTCAGCACCTTCTTGCACATAGTTTTCCCCGAAGGCGAGTTGCCCCGCTCGCGCCGCCTCGAGAATTGCTTCGTTAGGCTTGGTTTTACTCACTGCGAGAAGTTGCACTGTCTCTCGACTGCGTCCACACTTTTGTTGTGCAGCCTCAATCTGTGAGGTGATCTGTTCAATATTTTGTTGAATACTAGTCATAGCCAATTTTACTTAAGGATTTTAAATGGATATCGCTGAATTACTGGATTTTAGTGTAAAGCATAATGCGTCAGATCTACATCTTTCTGCTGGAGTATCTCCAATGGTAAGGATTGATGGTGAAGTAAGAAAGCTTGGTGTCCCAGCTTTTAGCCATGCTGATGTACATCGATTAGTGTTTGAAATCATGAATGATGCCCAGCGCAGTGAGTTCGAAGAGCGCTTAGAAGTCGATTTTTCATTTGAACTGCCCAACGTTGGTCGCTTTCGTGTCAATGCTTTTAACCAAACTCGTGGCTGCGCGGCGGTATTTCGCACCATCCCAACTGAGATCCCAACTTTAGAACAGTTATCCGCGCCGAAGATCTTTGAAAGTATCTCCGATATGGAGAAAGGATTGGTACTAGTAACGGGCCCAACAGGTTCGGGTAAGTCGACCACGCTAGCGGCGATGGTTGATCATATTAACCGTAACCATAACAAACATATCTTGACCATTGAGGACCCGATCGAGTTTGTCCATGACAATAACAAATGCTTGATCAATCAGCGTGAGGTTCACCGCGATACTCATAGTTTTAAAAATGCATTGCGCAGCGCACTACGTGAAGATCCTGACGTGATCTTGGTCGGTGAGTTGCGTGACCAAGAGACCATAAGTTTAGCCCTTACCGCCGCGGAGACCGGCCACTTAGTGTTTGGTACCTTGCACACCAGTAGCGCAGCGAAAACCATCGACCGTATTATAGATGTATTCCCAGGTAGCGATAAAGAGATGGTGCGCTCAATGCTTTCAGAGTCATTACGCTCGGTTATCGCACAAAAGCTGTTAAAGCGTATTGGAGGCGGCCGTGTTGCTTGCCATGAGATCATGATGGCGACTCCAGCGATTCGAAACCTAATTCGTGAAGATAAGGTGGCTCAAATGGCCTCGGTGATTCAAACCGGTGCGGCTCATGGAATGCAAACGATGGAGCAAAATGCTAAGCAGTTGGTTGCTCAAGGCTTGGTTGACCAAGCTGAGGTAGCGAAGAAAATTGAACTTGAAACGTCGATGTTCTAATTAGGCGGAGCAGAATAATGGATATTGATGCTTTTTTGCAGGAGATGATTAACCAGAAGTCTTCTGATCTTTATATCACCGTCGGTGCACCGATTCTTTATCGCGTTGATGGTGAGTTACGTGCACAGGGTGAAAAGCTTTCGCGTGCGGTGGTGACCTCACTGCTTGAAACTATGATGGACCATGATCGTCTGCATGAGTTTCATGCGAGTAAAGAAGCCAACTTCGCGATTGTGCGCCACTTTGGTCGATTTAGGGTATCAGCCTTTTACCAGCGCGAAATGCCTGGTGCTGTAATTCGTCGTATTGAAACTAAGATTCCGACCTTCGAAGAGCTTAAGTTGCCCGATGTACTGCAAGATCTCTCGATTGCGAAACGCGGCTTAGTGCTAGTCGTGGGGGCGACAGGCTCTGGTAAGTCGACCACTATGGCGGCGATGACTGGCTATCGCAATACCCATCGCACGGGGCATATCTTGACGGTTGAAGACCCGATTGAGTTTGTTCATGAGCATCAACGCTGCATTGTTACTCAGCGAGAAGTTGGGCTTGATACCGAAAGCTACGAGGTTGCGTTAAAGAACTCATTGCGCCAAGCGCCAGATATGATTTTGATTGGCGAAATTCGTTCGCGTGAAACCATGGAATATGCCATGAGCTTTGCAGAGACAGGTCATCTGTGTATGGCAACCCTGCACGCTAATAACGCCAACCAAGCGCTAGAACGTATATTGCACCTAGTACCGAAAGATCAAAAAGAGCAGTTCTTGTTTGATTTGTCGATGAACTTACGTGGTGTGATTGCCCAGCAATTGATTCGTGACAAGAATGGTCAAGGGCGTCATGGGGTATTTGAAGTGCTGCTTAATAGTCCACGCGTATCGGATCTAATTCGTCGCGGTGACCTACATGAGCTCAAAGCAACGATGGCCAAGTCAAAGCAAGTGGGGATGCAGACCTTCGACCAAGCGCTATATCAGTTGGTTATGGATGACAAAATCAACGAAGAAGATGCATTGCACAGTGCTGATTCAGCTAATGATTTGCGCCTAATGCTGAAAACGCAGCGAGGCGACAGTTCCTCCTCTGGCAATTTAGCTAACGTTAAGATCGATATGGACTAATATCCTCTTCATGTTCGGAGCATGTCTTGTAAATCCGCAGTATTGTTGCATGGAGTGACGCAGGAAGTGTTGCGTCATTCCATAGAACGACGAAGGAGAGAGTCGGGAATCTCTAAAGATTTTCTACTTGCTGTAAAAGATCCCCAACTCGTTCGTTCCTCATCTTGAGGATGACGGTTTAACGGTTTGAAATAAAAAGGGTTGATGCTTACACATCAACCCTTTTGTTATTTTCACTGCTCGCTAGTCGCCGTATTGAGCTTCAAACCAGCTTTCAAGAATCACGACCGCTGATTGGCAATCGACATTACCTTTGCTCAGTGCTTTATAGCCACCCATCGCAAATAGGTCTGCTCGCGCTTCGGTGGTCGACAGACGTTCATCGTGCAGTTCGACAGCGACACCAAAACGGCCATGAAGTCGGTTAGCAAACTTTTTAGCTCTTGGGGTAATGGTCTCTAAATCGCGGCCATGCAGGTCGGTAGGCAGTCCAACCACCACTAAGTCAGGCTGCCACTCTTTAATTTGTTTCTCGATATCATCCCAGTTTGGAATGCCGTCATTAGCTTTGAACGCTTTGAGCGGTGAAGCGGTGCCAGTAATCTCTTGGCCAATAGCACTACCGATACTTTTGGTGCCAAAATCAAAGGCCATAATAGTTCTAGACATAATTACTCTTTACGAATGAGGTTAAGCGTGGCCGATGTCACTTGAAAGCTGAGCCACATCAATACCCAACATTTGCACTGCTTTTTGCCAGCGTTCGCTAATTGGGGTATCAAACATCACGTTAGGGTCAGCTTCAACGGTTAACCAGGAGTTCTCTGACAGTTCGATCTCAAGTTGTCCTGCTTCCCAGCCTGAATAACCCAGTGCTACAAGATAATGATTAGGTTCTGCCTCGGTACCTAATACACTGAGGATGTCTTTCGATGTTGTCACCGAAAGGTAATCGCTCATTCTTATACTCGATTCATAGCTATCTTTCGGCTGGTGGAGAATAAAGCCACGATCTTCTGAAACGGGCCCTCCATTGAGAACCGGCTTGTCTAAGCTCTCTGTTTGCAGTTTTGGCTGAGAGGCCTGAACATCGACTTTTTCAAGCATCTTACCAATGGTGATATCAATCGGTGCATTGATCATCAATCCCATTGCACCATCTTCATTATGCTCACAGACATAGATAACGCTGCGCTGAAAGTATGGGTCTTTCATCCCCGGCATTGCCACTAAAAAATGGTTGGTTAAGTTCATAGTCACTCCAACTCAAAACTGGGCGATCAATGACCGCCCTATGATTAGCATGGCAAATTATTTTGATTCTTCTAGGCGACGCTCAATTGCGTCCATAAGTTTGCCAGTAATAGAGACATCAAAAGCTGCTTCGATTTCACGAATACAAGTCGGGCTCGTTACGTTGATCTCAGTTAGCTTATCGCCAATCACATCTAGACCAACAAAGATAAGCCCTTTTTCTTTAAGTGTAGGCGCTACTGCCTCTGCGATCTTTTTATCTGTTTCACTAAGTGGACGTGCTTCACCCGTACCACCGGCTGCAAGGTTGCCACGTGTTTCACCTTTTGCTGGAATACGTGCAAGGCAATATGGCATTGGCTCACCATCAACAACCAAGATACGCTTGTCACCGTTGCTGATATCAGGGACAAAAGTCTGTGCCATTGCGTAGTTCTGACCATGGTTAGTCAGGGTCTCGATAATCACAGATACGTTTGGATCGCCTTCTTTTACGCGGAAAATAGAAGCGCCACCCATGCCATCGAGAGGTTTCAGGATGACATCACCATGTTTTTCGCGGAACTGTTTAATTTTCTCGGCTTTACGCGTCACGATCGTGGTCGGTGTGAGTTCAGGGAACCAAGCCGTGAACAGCTTCTCGTTACAATCACGTAGGCTTTGTGGCTTGTTGACGATCAGTGTGCCTTGTTCTTCAGCACGCTCTAGGATGTAAGTTGCATAGATGTACTCAGTATCAAACGGAGGATCTTTACGCATCAGTACTGCATCTAGCTGTGAAAGCTCGATAGTTTGCTCAGATTTGAACTCATACCAGCCATTTGGGTCTTCTTTAAGTTCAACCACTTTAGTGTCAGCAACCGCAACACCTTGGTCTAGATGAAGGTCGTCCATTTCCATGTAGTGGATTTGGTAGCCGCGGCGCTGCGCTTCAAGCATCATGGCAAAGCTAGAGTCTTTCTTGATGTTAATGGACGCGATAGGGTCCATTACGATACCTAATTTGATCATATTGTTCTCCGTTTAACCAAGATCGCCGAAACGAACTTGCAGGGCTGTAATTGCAGTCAGAGCCGCAGTTTCGGTACGTAGTACACGTGGGCCGAGTAGCGTCTCTTCAAATTTGTAGTTTTCCGTCATGCCGATCTCTTCTGCTGATAAGCCACCTTCAGGGCCAATCAACAGACGCACTTTTTCTACCGGTGTTGGTAGGGTGTTGATCGAGTATTTTGCGCGTGGGTGGAGGTTGAGTTTTAGGCCGTCATACTCCTCACCACACCACTCTTCTAATTGCATGATAGGGCGGATTTCTGGAACCGTGTTACGGCCACATTGCTCACAAGCACTGATGGCGATTTTTTGCCATTGGGCGAGTTTTTTCTCGAAACGTTTTTGATCGAGTTTCACGCCACAACGCTCTGAAATCAGTGGAGTAATGGTGTTTACACCGAGTTCTACCGATTTTTGGATGGTAAATTCCATCTTATCGCCACGAGAAACAACTTGGCCTAAGTGAAGGTCGAGTGGTGATTCTGAGCTGCGCTCGACACGTTGGATAATGCTCACTTCAACGTTCTTTTTTGAAACGCTAGCGATCTCTGCTGGGAACTCAGCGCCACTGCCGTCAAACAGCAGTACTTCTTGTCCCTCTTTCATGCGCAATACACGGCCAATGTGGCCTGCAGCATCATCGCTTAGCATGAGAGAGCCTAACTGATTAATGGCTTCTGGGTGGTAAATTCGTGGGATTCGCATTGTGTTTCGATTTCCAGCAAGAGGTTTTGAGATAACCTCTAACATGGATGCTTTTAGGTGAAAAAACAAGGGGCAGCGAGAGTTTCCAATTAATTACTGGAAACTCTCAATTTCATTACACGGAGAGAGCTAGAGCGCCTGGCAAGCTTGGTAAACAAATGGATTGTGATTACCTTGGATTTTGAAGATACGCTCTTCACGTTTGCATTCCCACTTATCCACTGGGAACTGCGTGTTCCATGCTGTCATTAACTGGGTTTGCTGCTTGGACAATTTAAAGCCGTACTCTTGACTCATGTAAAGGTAAGTTCGCGCAATCGAGCCTTTTGCTCTATCGGGCGGCATAACCTTGCGCTGCTTAAAGTTAACCTGCATTTCGCAGCGTCCGTAGCTGACGCCATCCACTCCGTTCCACTGGCTGAAGTTGTAGTTAGAGCGATCGCCATTCACTTCACCAATTGCAGGGGTTAGGTTATGCAGATCTGCTTCCATCAGGCGGAAGGTCTTATCCTTCTTAGTGCAGTTCTTGCGTCCGCCAGTCTGCCAACATTGGCGCTGGTGGCCAAATTGCCATGCTGGGACGACATGTTCCCATTCAATACGAGATGCGCGTTTTTGTTGCTTACGGACTTGGTAACCACACGAGTCTAAGTCAGGTGTTCCTTTGCGCCCTTGCCATTTTATATCGCAGCCGCAGTAAAAACTGGTTGGGTGATCGGCGTAAATCTTTACTGCTTCTTTTTTTGCTTTGGAGAAAGAGGAAGGCGGGGCAGCATGGCTAGCAATAGTGAAAAATGTAAATAATAGACTGAAAAATAGGGTTCTTTTCATGGAATTCCGCATTAGAAAAGTAGTATGAATTACAGTCTAACACGCAATTATGGGGATTATTGCTGAGAATTTTCTTAATTAAGTAAGCTGTTTGCCGGTGAAGCTTAACGTCTGTTGGCACTGTTGGCAGCGGTAACTGGCTTGGTTTCGCACTACTTTATTATGGCGACGAATAGACAGTGGATAGCTTGTGCAGGCGCAAAGATATTCAAACGTTTTCCCTTGTACGGAAGTAACTTCAAAGCTATGAGTTGTTTTTGCGGCTACCTTAAAGACCGCTTCCATCACGCCTTGCCACTCTTTTCCATGTGGCCTAACACGGCCATAGACCTGATAGGTAATCAGGTGAGCAACTTCATGAGGAATAACGTCAGTAAGGAAAGCTTGTTGGTTTTCTTGAAATAGCGTTGGGTTCAAGCGAATTTCGTTTAGCTGCAGATAAGCTTTACCTGCTGCTTTACCGCGTAGCTTGTAGTTTAGTTTTGGTTGAGGGAAGGTGCGTTTGAACGCGAGCTGAGCCTGCTGGATGCAATCAGCAATCACTTTATGTGCACGATAATTGAGTTCTGAATCCACAACCACTCCTAAATAAAAGCCCCAGCTCAAATGGCTGGGGCGCATCATAGATCGAAATGGCTTAGCTTGTTAAGGGTGATGTTTCTTCTTGATGGTTTCGTGGTAAGCGTGCCAAGTACCATAACCAAGAATTGGCATAGTAAATAGCATGCCAATACCGTAAGTGGCAAAGCCAACCAAAATACCGCCACAAATCAATGCAGCCCAAACAATCATTGCAGGGATGTTGGACTTAACCGCGTTAAAGCTGGTGAACACGGCAGTCATCATATCGACGCGGCGTTCCATCATCGCTGGAATAGAGAAAGCCGAAATACTAAACACCACGCAGGCAAGGACGAAGCCAACCAATGAACCTATGACGAGGAAAGGCATAAATTCTGTCAGTGGCGCCCCTTGTACTGAAGGGTAGAGGGCGTGAAGTAGCGCGGCAATACGCATCCAGAAAATCATACACACCGCTAACAGCACAGCAAACGCCCACTGGGAGGTGGAGTTGCGGCTAATGGCTTTCATTGAGTGGAGCAAGCTAGCGCTATGGCCTTTTTCTCGTTCCCAAGCAGCATCATATAAGCCCAAAGCAAGGAAAGGCCCAATGAGCATATAGACCACTAGACTTGGCATCACCACAAGGTGAGTGCCTTGCCATTGAACGAGGAGCACAATACCGATTGCTGCTGCCATAAAGCATAACCCATAGAAGGCACTGATTAAGGGCATTCTGACAAAGTCATGCAGGCCAAGAGACAGCCAGTGGAATGGTGCTGAAATACTGAGTTGATTACACGGAATCGTGCGAGCGTATTCCGAGTCTGGGACTTCTTTCTGTTTATCTTTAAAGTCGTCTGGATTCACCGTACGAGGCATACATCCTCCTTGATCGATTCTCTACGTAGACTAAATTCGTTGGCAAATTTAGCGTTGGAAACTCGATGCCCGGCTTGGCGACGTCTGGGATGTAAGCGGCGCATCAGTTAACGCTAACGAGGTTTCAATCGCTGAAATTGCTCGTTAACATATTTTTAACTATTGACCCCATGGCAAAAAAATACAACTTTACGCCATAAATTTATCCCTAAAGAAAAAGGGCCTTTGGTTACCCAAAAGCCCTCTTAAATTCTATTATTTCTTAAATTCTAATTACTTAAGACCAGCAAACTCTGCAAGAATTGCTGCTTTGTCTGTTGCTTCCCATGGGAACTCTTCGCGGCCGAAGTGACCGTATGCTGCCGTCTTCTTATAGATAGGCTGAAGCAGGTTGAGCATTTCTTGTAGACCGTATGGGCGTAGGTCGAAGTTCTGGCGAACAGCTTCTACGATGATGTCGTGAGATACTTTTTCAGTACCAAACGTTTCAACCATGATAGACGTTGGATCAGCTACACCGATTGCGTAAGAAAGTTGGATTTCACAACGGTCAGCCATACCAGCTGCTACGATGTTTTTCGCTACGTAACGTGCTGCGTATGCAGCAGAGCGGTCTACTTTTGATGGATCTTTACCAGAGAAAGCGCCGCCGCCGTGACGAGCTGCGCCGCCGTAGGTATCTACGATGATTTTACGGCCTGTAAGACCACAGTCACCCATTGGACCACCGATTACGAAACGGCCAGTTGGGTTGATGAAGAAGTTAGTCTCTTTGTTAATCCACTCTGAAGGCAGTACTGGTTTGATGATCTCTTCCATTACTGCTTCACGTAGATCTGGAGTAGAGATTGAATCACAGTGCTGAGTTGAAAGAACAACCGCATCGATACCAACAATCTTACCTTGGTCGTACTGGAAAGTTACCTGAGATTTAGCATCTGGACGAAGGAAATCTAACTTGCCGCTTTTACGCACTTCAGCTTGCTTTTCAACAAGACGGTGTGAGTAAGTAATTGGTGCAGGCATTAGAATTTCAGTTTCGTTAGTTGCGTAACCAAACATGATGCCTTGGTCGCCAGCACCCTGATCTTTAGGGTCTGCTTTGTCAACGCCTTGGTTGATGTCAGGAGACTGCTTACCGATAGTGTTTAGAACTGCACAAGAATTAGCATCAAAGCCCATGTCAGAGTGAACGTAACCAATTTCACGTACCGTCTCACGAGTGATCTCTTCGATATCAACCCATGCTGACGTTGTGACTTCACCACCAACCATTACCATGCCGGTTTTTACGTAAGTTTCACACGCAACACGTGCCTTTGGGTCTTGTTCTAGAATCGCATCAAGTACTGCATCAGAAATTTGGTCTGCAATTTTATCTGGATGGCCTTCTGATACTGACTCAGAAGTGAACAGGTGCTTAGCCATGTGAGCTCCACTTTATCGATTGAGAGTGACCAGTTTAATTAACTCATCACTATTAAATAATATTAAAAACTGTAGGTGTATCTACATCTAGACGTCTATTCTAATTTTGAATGCTCGAATTACAAGCTCTTTTTTCTAATAAATCATAACTAAACGTTTGCTTGGCTGAGCTTAAATATAGATAACTTGGTGGTAAAGGGAATGAAATCTCAGAAAATTGTGAACTTTTGGCTTGGAAAACGTTTGCAGTGCCACAAGTGCTTTGAGAGAATTATTATTCACACACTTATTTGATTCGCTTAATGCATTCAGGAGCTGACATGTCTTCTCGTCAACATCTCGCCAACGCAATCCGTGCTCTAAGTATGGATGGTGTACAACAAGCTAACTCTGGTCACCCAGGTGCACCTATGGGTATGGCTGACATCGCTGAAGTTCTTTGGCGCTCTCACCTAAACCACAACCCAGCTAACCCAGAGTGGGCTGACCGCGACCGTTTTGTTTTGTCTAACGGCCATGGTTCAATGCTGATTTACTCTCTACTGCATTTGGCAGGTTACGAGCTATCGATTGACGATCTGAAAAACTTCCGTCAGCTTCACTCTAAAACTCCAGGTCACCCTGAGTACGGCTATGCACCAGGTGTTGAAACAACAACAGGTCCTCTAGGTCAGGGTATCACTAACGCTGTAGGTATGGCGTTAGCTGAGAAGACTCTAGCTGCGCAGTTCAATAAAGAAGGTCATGACATCGTAGACCACTTCACTTATGCATTTATGGGTGATGGCTGTCTGATGGAAGGTATCTCTCACGAAGCATGTTCTCTAGCGGGTACATTAGGCCTTGGCAAGCTAATCGCTTTCTGGGATGACAACGGTATCTCTATCGATGGTGAAGTTGAAGGTTGGTTCTCGGATGACACACCTAAGCGTTTTGAAGCTTACGGTTGGCACGTAATCCCTGCAGTAGACGGTCACGATTCTGAAGCAATTAATGCAGCAATTATCGCGGCGCAAGCAGATCCTCGCCCAACGCTTATCTGTACTAAAACTATCATCGGTTTTGGTTCACCTAATAAGTCTGGTTCACACGACTGTCACGGTGCTCCACTAGGCGCTGAAGAAATTGCAGCGACTCGTAAGCAACTTGGTTGGGAACACGGTCCATTTGAAATTCCTGCTGATGTATATGCACAGTGGGATGCAAAAGAAGCTGGCGCAGCAAAAGAAGCAGCGTGGAATGCTAAGTTTGACGCATACGCGGCAGCTTACCCTGCAGAAGCGGCAGAACTTAAGCGTCGTCTAAACGGTGAACTACCAGCACAGTGGGAAGAGAAAGCAAGCGCAATCATTGCTGACCTTCAAGCGAACCCAGCAAACATTGCATCACGTAAAGCGTCTCAAAACGCACTAGAAGCGTTCGGTGCGATGCTACCTGAATTCCTAGGCGGTTCTGCTGACCTAGCACCTTCTAACCTAACCATGTGGTCTGGTTCTAAGTCAGTGTCAGCTGAAGATGCATCGGGTAACTACATCCATTACGGTGTACGTGAATTCGGTATGACAGCAATCATGAACGGTATTGCACTACACGGTGGTTTCGTACCATACGGTGCAACTTTCCTAATGTTCATGGAGTACGCTCGTAACGCAATGCGTATGGCTGCACTGATGAAAGTTCAGAACATTCAGGTTTACACGCACGACTCTATCGGTCTTGGCGAAGATGGCCCTACTCACCAACCGGTTGAGCAGATCGCTTCTCTACGTCTAACACCAAACATGAGCACATGGCGTCCATGTGACCAAGTTGAGTCGGCAGTGGCTTGGAAACTAGCAATCGAGCGCAAAGATGGCCCTACTTCTCTTATCTTCTCTCGTCAAAACCTTGCACAGCAAGAACGTAGCGAAGAGCAAGTAGCTAACATCGCGAAGGGTGGTTACATCCTGAAAGATTGTGTAGGTAAGCCAGAGCTTATCCTTATCGCAACAGGTTCTGAAGTTGAACTAGCGGTGAACGCTGCTGCTGAACTAACGGCTGAAGGTAAGAAAGTGCGCGTAGTCTCTATGCCTGCAACTGATGCGTTCGACAAGCAAGATGCAGAATACCGCGAAGCAGTTCTACCATCTGACGTAACGGCTCGTATCGCAGTTGAAGCGGGTATCGCTGACTTCTGGTACAAGTACGTTGGCTTTGGTGGCAAGATCATCGGTATGACAACGTTCGGTGAATCTGCTCCAGCAGGTGAGCTATTCAAGATGTTTGGTTTCACAACTGAAAACGTAGTAGGCACAGCGAAAGAATTGCTTGCTTAATATTCTTCAGACTTGAAGCTGCAGCGTTGTTAACAGCGTAAGTTCCCCCTAATCACATAGAGCCTCTATGCTCATAGGGATGAACTTACTTGTTGCCTAGCTGCAACTTCAATTATTTTGAATATAAAATGAGAAAACCGAGCCATTTGGCTCGGTTTTTTTATATTGGCTTCAGTGAGTTTAAAGTTTATTCAAACTCATTACCCCAGTTATCTTTTTCTTTGCGACCACATACTTTACACGTCACGTATCGATCCATGTCGTAGTAATGTCCACCATTGATAAAGGTGTGAGCCATCAGCTTAACTCTTCCAAGTAACGAACGATCAGTGTCGTAGCTGCTCGTTTTTCTCACTAAGATTTCGCTATGAGGCGTTTCTTGCGAACATTGCTTACAAAAGTGGGTAGCTGGGTAACCAGACATAGTCATTTCCTTTGGTTGATGAAACTAGAAAAGAAACAGCCAACAGAAAATAACTTATCTATCTTTCCATGATGCATATCATTCGAATATCAATCAAGTTTTATAAAATTAACACTTCGGTACATATCACGAATTTAATGCGCTTTGGATGGCTATCGGTTACTATTTGTGACACGAAAATCATGTAGGGCGATGGAATCATGCTAAAAGTTGCGATCAATGGATTTGGACGTATCGGTCGTAATGTACTGCGTGCAGTATATGAAAGTGGCAAAAGCCAACAGATCAAAGTTGTCGCGGTCAATGAGTTGGCCCAGCCAGATGCAATGGCTCATTTACTTCAGTATGACACCAGTCATGGGCGTTTTGGTAAGAAGATTTCCAATGACCAAGAGCATATCTATGTTCACCATGATGCACCTTATGAGGGGACGGGGGAGTTTGACTCAATCCGCATTCTGCACCTGAGTGATATCGAACTTCTGCCATGGCGAGATCTTGAGGTCGACTTAGTTCTAGATTGTACGGGGGTCTTTGGCTCTCAGGCTGACGGTCAGGAACATAT
Organism: Vibrio orientalis CIP 102891 = ATCC 33934; assembly: GCF_000176235.1. Lineage (NCBI taxonomy): Bacteria > Pseudomonadati > Pseudomonadota > Gammaproteobacteria > Vibrionales > Vibrionaceae > Vibrio > Vibrio orientalis. The sequence goes on from NZ_ACZV01000002.1 coordinate 50,554, forward strand.
TAAGGCTGGAGCAAAGAAGGTGTTGTTCTCTCATCCTGGAGCGAGCGATTTAGATAACACCATCATCTATGGTGTTAACCATGACACGTTAAAAGCAGAACACAACGTGGTTTCAAATGGTTCGTGTACCACTAACTGTATTGTCCCTATCATTAAAGCTCTTGATGACGCTTTTGAAATCGAATCAGGCACCATTACCACCATCCACTCATCAATGAATGATCAACAGGTCATTGACGCTTACCATTCTGACTTAAGACGTACTCGCGCAGCGAGCCAATCCATTATCCCAGTGGACACTAAGTTGCATAAGGGTATTGAAAGAATCTTCCCGAAATTTTCTAACAAATTTGAGGCGATTTCAGTACGAGTACCGACTGTTAACGTCACTGCGATGGATTTAAGTGTCACAATTAATACAAATGTGAAAGTTAATGACGTAAATCAAACCATTGTTAACGCATCTCAGTGTACATTACAGGGCATTGTTGACTATACTGAAGCGCCGCTCGTTTCTATCGACTTTAATCATGATCCCCATAGCGCGATTGTCGATGGTACACAGACACGAGTGAGTAATGGGCACTTAGTTAAAATGCTTGTTTGGTGTGACAACGAATGGGGCTTTGCGAACCGCATGCTGGATACGGCGCTCGCAATGCAAGCTGCAAAATAAGTCGTAATGCAGCGGTGGAGAAATATTTATTTTTGTACTTGAAATAAATAATCAACGACTCCATATCAAAACCAGTTTGAAGAATTTATAGGTCTGGCAGGGTTGCCGGGCTACTGAAAAACTTTACTTATTGAATATTTGAGAGGACACATCATGTCTGTAATCAAGATGACTGACCTGGAACTAGCAGGTAAACGTGTATTTATCCGTGCGGACCTAAACGTACCAGTAAAAGAAGGCAAAGTGACTTCTGATGCACGTATCCTAGCATCTCTACCAACGATCAAGCACTGTCTAGAAGCAGGCGCTAAAGTTATGGTTACTTCTCACCTAGGTCGCCCGACTGAAGGTGAATACGCAGAAGAGTTCTCTCTACAACCTGTAGTTAACTACCTAAACGACGCACTAGATTGCGAAGTTAAACTAGCAAAAGATTACCTAGATGGCCTAGAGCTAAACACTGGTGAGCTTGTTGTTCTTGAAAACGTTCGCTTTAACAAAGGCGAGAAGAAGAACGAAGAAGAGCTTTCTAAGAAGTACGCTGCGCTATGTGACATCTTCGTAATGGACGCATTCGGTACAGCTCACCGTGCACAAGCGTCTACTCATGGTGTTGGTATGAACGCACCTGTTGCGTGTGCTGGTCCTCTACTGGCTGCTGAACTTGAAGCGCTAGGTAAAGCAATGGACAACCCACAGCGTCCACTGGTTGCTATCGTTGGTGGTTCTAAAGTTTCTACTAAACTAACGGTTCTAGAGTCACTATCTAAAATCGCTGACCAACTTGTTGTTGGTGGTGGTATCGCTAACACGTTCATCGCAGCTGAAGGCCACAACGTAGGTAAGTCTCTATACGAAGCAGACCTAGTTGAAACTGCTCAGAAACTAATGAAAGAGTGTTCAATCCCAGTAGCAACTGACGTTGCATGTGCAAAAGCATTTGATGAAAACGCAGAAGCGGAAATCAAACATGTTTCTGAAGTTCAAGATGACGACATGATCTTCGACCTAGGTCCAGATTCAACTGCAGCTCTAGCTGAAATCATCGGTAACGCGAAAACTATCCTTTGGAACGGCCCTGTAGGCGTATTCGAATTCAAGAACTTCGAAGCGGGTACAGCGGGTATCTCTAAAGCAATCGCTGAATCTGCAGGTTTCTCTGTAGCCGGTGGTGGTGACACGCTAGCAGCTATCGACAAGTTCGGTATTAAAGCTGACGTATCTTACATCTCTACTGGTGGTGGTGCATTCCTTGAGTTTGTTGAAGGTAAAGTGCTTCCAGCTGTAGCAATGCTTGAAGAGCGCGCTAAGTAATTAAGTGAAAGCGGGAGAGTTAATCTCCCGCTTTCTTGTTTGCTGCACATCACACTTTTTTGCTAGAATAGCCTGAGTTGTGAGCAAACGTTTGCAAGAATTTAAACTTAACAAGTTTTATTTTTAAAACGACAGATAAATAGGATTAAATCCATGTCTAAGATCTTCGATTTCGTAAAACCAGGTGTTATCTCTGGCGACGACGTACAGAAAGTATTTGAAGTAGCAAAAGAGAACAAATTTGCACTTCCAGCAGTAAACGTTGTTGGTACTGACTCTGTAAACGCAGTACTAGAAGCAGCAGCGAAAGTTAAATCTCCTGTTGTTGTTCAGTTCTCTAACGGCGGTGCAGCTTTCTTCGCTGGTAAAGGCGTTAAACTTGAAGGTCAAGGTGCTCAAATCCTTGGTGCTGTAGCTGGTGCTAAATACGTTCACGCTGTAGCTGAAGCTTACGGTGTTCCAGTTATCCTACACACTGACCACGCTGCTAAGAAACTTCTTCCATGGATCGACGGTCTACTAGACGCTGGTGAAGAGTTCTTCGCTCAAACTGGTAAGCCTCTATTCTCTTCTCACATGCTAGACCTTTCTGAAGAGTCTCTAGAAGAGAACATCGAAACATGTGCTAAGTACCTAGAGCGCATGGCTAAAATGAACATGACAATCGAGATCGAACTTGGTTGTACTGGTGGTGAAGAAGACGGCGTAGATAACTCTGATATGGACGCATCTGAGCTTTACACTTCTCCAGAAGACGTTGCATACGCTTACGAGAAACTAATGGCTGTTAGCCCACGTTTCACTATCGCGGCATCTTTCGGTAACGTGCACGGTGTTTACCAAGCTGGTAACGTTGTACTTACTCCAACTATCCTACGTGATTCTCAAGCATACTGTGCAGAGAAGTTCGGTATCGCACCTAACGCTCTAAACTTCGTGTTCCACGGTGGTTCAGGTTCTTCTGAAGAAGAAATTCAAGAGTCTATCGGCTACGGTGTTATCAAAATGAACATCGATACTGATACACAGTGGGCAACTTGGGACGGTATCCGTCAGTACTCTGCTGAAAACTTTGATTACCTACAAGGCCAAATCGGTAACCCAACTGGCGAAGCTGCGCCAAACAAGAAGTACTACGATCCACGCGTATGGCTACGTGCTGGTCAAGCTTCTATGGTTACTCGTCTTGAGAAAGCATTCGCTGACCTAAATGCAGTAGACGTTCTATAATTCGTCTCAACTGATTGTTTAAAAGCCCGCTCATTGGAGCGGGCTTTTTTATATCTGATACATCATGATTTTAAGGCGACTATGCGAACAAAAACTCTGGTGAAATGTAATGGCTTTGCGTAGTCTGTAACAAGCCGATATCAGAGTTTTCTGATAAACCTTTGTTTTTGCTCTCTTTGCAAAAACTTGACTTTGAGAATGGTCAAAACTGAGATATCGTGCCAAAAAACTGACATTACTTTAGTGAATGTATAGGGATGTCGTTGTTAATTAGTAATTGAAAGCAGTTTGGTTCATAGATTTTAGAGGATATAAATATGGCAGGTGAATCTACGGGAATTGAAACTCCCCTAGTTGATGGCTTAAGCCACGCAGAAAAATGGCTAACAAATAATTCTGATTTACTGGTTCAGTACGGTGTAAATATCATCTCAGCGGTTCTGATCCTGTTTATCGGTAACATTATCGTAAAAGCAGTAGCGAACAGTGTTTCTAAAGTATTAGAAAAGAAAGACATGGACAAAGCGGTTGTTGAGTTTGTTCATGGTCTAGTTCGTTACCTACTGTTCGTTATCGTTCTAATTGCAGCTTTAGGTCGTGTTGGCGTTCAAACGGCTTCTGTCGTTGCGGTAATCGGTGCAGCTGGTCTTGCTGTTGGCCTTGCTCTACAAGGTTCACTATCTAACTTTGCAGCGGGTGTACTGATTGTTGCGTTCCGTCCATTTAAGTCTGGTGACTATGTTGAGATCGGTGGTGTAGCAGGTAGCGTAGAAGCGATTCAGATTTTCCAAACTGTACTGAAAACACCGGATAACAAAATGGTAGTAGTACCAAACTCAGGCGTTATCGGTAGCCCAATTACTAACTACTCACGTCATGCAACGCGTCGTGTTGACCTTGTGATTGGTGTTTCATACGGTGCAGATCTTAAGCAAACGAAGAAAGTGATTCGTGAAGCGCTAGAAAAAGATGAGCGTATCCTGAAAGATCCAGATATCCAAATCGGTGTACTGGCTCTTGCTGACTCTTCAGTGAACTTTGTTGTTCGCCCTTGGTGTAAGACTGCGGACTACTGGGATGTATACTTCGACTCAACTCAAGCAATTAAAGAAGCGCTTGATGAAGCTGGTATTGAAATTCCATTCCCACAAATGGATGTTCACTTGAACAAAGTAGAAGCTTAATTTAAGCGATACTGACGATTAAAAAGCGAGGCCCTAGAGCCTCGCTTTTTTACATCTCAATAATAGGGTTTTCCAATGCGTGTAGGATGTCCATTAAACGTGAGCTTGGTAAGCCAATCGTGACGTCGGGCTTACCTGGAGTGTATAGCAGCTCCTTTACGCTAAGTAGGCCACGGTCAACGATGATTGGAATATGACTTGGTAAGCCAAATGGACATACCGCTCCCGGCATGCAGCCTATCGCTTTAGTCATCTCATTATCATCGACAATTGACGGTCGCTTGCCCGTTATCGCCTTAATACTCTTAGCGTCTAGTCGACTGTCTTTATCGGTTAATAGCAGGGCGTATCCTGCTCCTTTGAGCTTTAAGAACAGGCTTTTACTGTGTGTACCTGTCCAACCTAGCTGCTTGGCAACTTTTTCGTCAGTGATAAAGTCGAGAATCGGTTCGTGCTGCCACTCTTGATAGTCAATGGACAACCTTTGTAGTAACCCTTTGTTAAATTGGTAAATCGTTTCGAGTTTATCCATGGGACACCTAGATGAATTGATTAAGTAGCTCGTTTGCCAAAATGGCTGCAATCACAAACATCATAACGGCAACAGCGATATCAATACCTTGCTTCACTCGCGGTTGTGACAACACTGGGCCAAGTTTTGCAGCTCCGATTGAAAGGGCAAAGAACCAGACCAGAGAAGCCAACATCGTCCCCACAGCAAATGCCATGCGATCTTCTCCTTCAAATTGACCACCTATCGAGCCGAGAATCACCACAGTATCAAGATAAAGGTGTGGGTTAAGCACAGTAACAGCCAGTGCCCCAAGGATGACGGCTCTTTTTCCTCGCTGCGTATGTTGGATTGCATCTTCGTCTTTGTGTGTATAGAAAGCACTTTTGAGAGAGAGCAAACCATAGACGGACAAGAAAGCGATCCCTCCTAGGGTGACCAGAAATAATAGGGTGTCATTTTGCGCCAGCAAAGCTCCACCCCCAAAGATACCCAGTGAGATAAATACAATGTCGAGGACGCTGCATATAGTAGCGGTCGTTAAGTGATGCTGGCGTTTGATGCCTTGATTCAAAACATAGGCGTTCTGTGCGCCAATAGGAATGATCATACTCGCGCCAAGGCCGAAACCTTGCAGTAGAAGCCAGAGGTTCATGGCTAAGTCTCCATATTATTTGTTGATGGCGACAAAGATAAGCAAGCTAGCCATATAAGTATATTTAATATTATTTATGTTATATAAGTAACTCTAATACCCAGGGGGGAGGGAGTTATGCGAGGCTTAGATTATCGTTGGATAGAAGCGTTAGAAGCAGTGGTGAGTTATGGTAATTTCGAGCGTGCAGCTGAAGCTTTATTCGTGTCTCAATCGGCGGTTTCACAACGAGTGAAGCAGTTAGAGAAGTTTTTGGCTCAGCCTGTTTTAGTCAGAGAACAGCCGCCTAAACCGACGCCGGTTGGACAAAAACTCCTGGCTTTGTACCAGCAGGTGCAATTACTAGAGAGTGAATTTATCCCTGAACTAGATGGCAATAGAGTCGCTAAAGTGCAACGAGCCGCGATTGCAACCAATGCGGACAGTTTAGCCACTTGGCTACTTCCAGCATTAGCCCCCGTGATGAAGTCGAGAGACATTGAGCTTAACTTAGCCGTGTACGGTGAAGGTCGCACTCTAGATAAGTTAAAGAATGGCGAAGTGATTGGGGCATTAAGTATGGAACCCAAGGCTATGGCCGGCTGTGAAGCGAATTACTTAGGTAGAATGGATTACGTTTGTGTCGCCAGTCCGGAGTTTGCCGCCACTTATTTCCCAAATGGTGTGAATCGAGAGGCTCTACTACAAGCGCCAGCTGTCTCATTTGACCAATATGATCAGTTGCATCGAGACTTCCTCAAACTGCATTTTAATATTTCATCTGATTCGGTGACGCACCACCATGTGGCAAGCTCGGAAGCGTTTGTTAACCTTGCTTTGATGGGCTGTGCCTATTGTTTGATTCCAAAGCTACAAATAGAGGCTGAACTTGCATCGGGTAAATTGGTGGATTTGATGCCGGACTTTTTTATGAGTTTTCGAATTTATTGGCATCATTGGCAACTTGAAACTCGTCTACTCAGTGAGATTACGCAGGCAATCATTAATCACACCAAAGAGTTACTTCCGAAGTAGTGATCAAGTTAGGGCCTGAGGTTAATTCTTTGTCAGAACTTGAGCTACTCTCTGGCCTAAATTTAATCGCTACCTATGATGTAACAAGTGCATTCAAAATGGTGATGAAGTATGAACGTGTTTTCTAAAGTTGCAGCAGCGCTGTCACTCTCTGCGATAAGTTTCGTCTCTTTGGCGTCTAGCCCGGACTTCCCGCATCTCTCGACAACAGGGTATGGAGAAGTTGTAGCTAAGCCAGATATGGCGCAATTCTCAGTTAAAGTTGTCGACTCAACCATGACCGCTGAACAGGCGAAGCAATCAGTGGACGACAGTGTTACGGCATTTTTAAAGGCTCTAAATAATGAAGGTGTTGCGAGCGGAGATATCGCTAGCTCAAACCTCTACATAACACCGCAATACCACTATCCAAAGGAAGGCAAACCTGAGCTTGTTGGCTACCGAGCATCACGCAGCATTACCGTGACGGTTGACGATCTCGCTGATCTCAATCGTTATTTAGACCTAGCACTGAATTCAGGCATTAATCAGGTCGACAATATTCAGTTGAAGGTAAAAGACCAAGCGACGTATCAGCAACAAGCGCGTATGGAAGCGATTAAAGACGCAAATAGCAAAGCGGAGTCCCTCGCTAAAGGGTTCGGTAAAGAGATTAATGGCGTGTGGCGTATCGACTACAATATGTCGGGGAGTCAGCCAATTTTGATGCGCTCGATGGCGATGGACGCAAGAACAGAATCAAACAGTTACCAAGATTCAAGTATTGTGATTCGTGACCGCGTCGATGTGATTTACAAGTTAGATTAAACCTTGGTTGAGTAGACATAGATAGAAAAAATCGAGCATCAAGCTCGATTTTTTGTTTGTTATCTTTACGCTGCCGATTCTATTATCTGTTGGATCTGCTCTTTAGTTCGATTGAGGTGAATATCCAATCTCTCGGCTGCTTTTTCTGCATCTTTAGCCAGGGCTAACTTCATGATTATCTCGTATTCATCTAAGTTAATCGCGCTATTATCTAAACCATTCACAGCTGCGTAGTAACGGTAGCGCTTCGCTTGGTTTATCAGGTCGTTAAAGAAGTTCAGCATGTTTTTAGAGACGGCGCCTTCAAGTAGAGAGATATGGAACTGATGCTGACGCTCTTCCCATTCTGCCCAGCCAACGTCTTCTTGAGATAGCTTGATACGTGATAATTTATGGAATGAGGTGAGTAGTTCAAGCTCCCAACTTTCGTCACCAGCTGTAATCGCTTGTTTAATCAGTGCGGATGCAACGAATCTTAAACTATCGTAAAGATCGGTTAATTCGCCAATCGAGACTGGTGCAACCCAGCATCCTTTTTGTGGCTCAAGGCAAACGTATTTTGTCCAAGAAAGTTGTACTAAGGCCTCACGAATCGGTGAAGCGCCAACCGCGTATCTCTGTTTCAAATCGGCCACAACAAGCTTTTGACCAGGTAGAAGCACTCCATTCAAAATATCTTGCTGGATCATTCTGGATACTTTGTCAGTTAACGTTGGACTTGACACGTTGCGTTCCTCATTTGCGCACAGAGATTGGCGATATAAAATCGATATAAATTTAACGGTATGAGATACCGTGGTCGATATTGATAATACAGCGTACTGAATATGTGAGCAAGAAAGAAATACAAAAAAAGAGGGCATAAGCCCTCTTTTTATTTAATTGAGTAATTTACTCTAATTAATTATAGAACGTGTACAGACGCAGTGTTTGTTGTGCCTGAAGCAACTAGTGCACCAGAAACCATAACTACGATGTCACCCTTGTTACCAAGGCCAGATTCTAGAGCGATTTCTTTACCCGCTACGTAGAATGCGTCAGTGCTTTCGATTGAATCAACAACCACTGGAGTCACACCTTTAGTAAGAACTAGCTGTGCAGCAGTCTTAGTGTTAGTTGTTAGTGCAATGATGTTTGCAGTTGGGAAGTATTTACGTACCGAACGTGCAGACTTACCGCCTTCAGTTGCAACAACAATCAGTGGAGCAGCTAGTTTTTCAGCTGTGTCTACTGCACCTTTACATACCGCTTCAGTGATACGTAGGCGTGGGCTGTCTAGACGAGAACCTAGTTCAGCTTTAAGAGCTGAATCAGTGCGGTTCGCGATTTGAGCCATGATAGTTACTGCTTCAACAGGGTATTTACCTTTCGCTGTTTCACCAGAAAGCATTACAGCATCAGTACCGTCCATTACTGCGTTAGCAACGTCGCCAGCTTCAGCACGAGTAGGGCGTGGGTTGTTGATCATAGAATCAAGCATTTGAGTTGCTGTGATAACCATCTTACGTGCGCGGTTACACTTCTCGATCATCATCTTCTGCGCGAAGATTACTTCTTCAGCAGGGATTTCAACACCTAGGTCACCACGAGCAACCATGATGCCGTCAGAAAGCTCTAGGATCTCGTCGAAGTTATCAACACCTTCTTGGTTTTCGATCTTAGAAATGATGTGGATGTTCTCGCCGCCGTTTGCAGTTAGAACTTCACGGATTTCTTGAACGTCAGATGCTTTACGGATGAAAGATGCTGCAACGAAGTCAACGCCTTGCTCACAACCAAATTTAAGGTCGTTCTTATCTTTTTCAGATAGAGCAGGTAGGTTTACAGAAACGCCTGGTAGGTTAACACCTTTGTTTTCGCCAAGTGCACCGTTGTTAAGTACTTTACACTTAACTTCAGCGTCAGTTGTAGAGATAACTTCCATTTCGATTAGGCCGTCATCTACAAGGATAGTGTTACCAGCGTTTAGGTCAGCAGCAAAACCAGCGTAAGTTACTGCAACTTTGTCTTTGTTACCAACAACTGTTGTGTCAGTTGTGAAAGTGAACTCTTGGCCCGCTACTAGATCAACGTCGTCGCCGTTCTCTAGTTTGATAGTGCGGATTTCTGGACCTTTAGTATCTAGTAGGATAGCTAGTTGCTTACCAGACTCTTCCATAACTTTACGGAAGTTCGCGATACGAGTGCCGTGCTCTTCATAGTCACCGTGAGAGAAGTTCAGGCGCATTACGTTCATGCCTGCATTTACTAGTTCAGTTAGCTTCTCTACAGATTCAGTTTTAGGGCCAATCGTACATACGATTTTGGTCTTTTTCATGGAAGATACTCTCCGGTCGATAATAGTTACAATTTGAAAGTCGGTTATTGGTCTGAAGCCAAAGCTATTTTTAGGCATTTTGTGCCTGCCAACTTATAAAAATAGCCAGTTGTGTTGTTAGCTCCAGAACTGAAAGTCTTTCATAAGTTTAGTCATTTTATGACCAACTTATTGGGATTTAATGCCGTATTTGTGTGACAAAACTAGGATATAGACGCTAGGTTGCAAAAAAATAACGGTCAATTCTGTAATTTTTTTTCTTTTCGGTTGCGAATTCTACCACCGAATCATTTCAATATCACTGCTTAACATTTGTCTTAGGACAAGGTTTTATCGCTATTTATTAATTTTTTGGATCGAAATAAATGGACTTAAAAGTTTCGACTTGACTATAATAACTTTCAGTTCGAAACTTTAAAGTGTTAATTAAATGTCGAAACGAAACACTCAGCTAAGAAGACACACTATATCCAACCTAGTCAACGAGCAAGGTGAGGTGAGCGTTGAGGCTCTGTCTGCTCAGTTTGAAACATCTGAGGTCACGATTAGAAAGGATCTTGCCTCTCTTGAAAAAAATGGCCAGTTGCTTCGCCGTTATGGAGGTGCAATCGCACTACCCAAAGAAGTGGTGAGTGACGAAATGAGTGAAAATGTTTCGATTCGAAAGAATGAGCTGGCACAAGCTGCTGCCAAATTGATTCGTGAACATAATCGAATTGTTATTGATAGTGGTAGTACAACCGGGGCATTGATTAAACAGCTTGATGGCATGAATGGACTGGTTGTGATGACTAATTCACTCAATGTCGCTAATGCCCTTAATGAGCTAGAAAGTGAACCTACGTTATTAATGACAGGGGGGACTTGGGATGCACATTCTGAGTCTTTCCAAGGGCAAGTTGCTGAATCTGTTCTACGATCATATGACTTTGACCAATTATTTATTGGCGCCGATGGGGTCGATTTAGACCGAGGTACCACTACCTTTAATGAGTTAGTTGGCCTTAGCAAAGTCATGGCGGAAGTGTCACGTGAAGTGATTGTGATGGTGGAGTCAGAAAAAATCGCTCGAAAGATCCCAAACCTAGAACTTGCCTGGGACGCGATCGATATCTTAATTACAAATAAAGACTTAGAGCCTGAGTACAAACAAAAAATCGAATCTCATGGCATCAAAGTAATTTGCGCATAAACAGATAAACGAATTTAAAAACTTACCGAATATGGCCTTTGCTTGCTGCCAGTCGGAATTGAGAAATGGAGTAAAACATGTGTGGAATTGTTGGTGCGGTAGCACAGCGTGATGTAGCAGAAATTTTAGTCGAAGGTCTACGTCGCTTAGAGTACCGCGGTTATGACTCTGCGGGGGTTGCCGTTGTTGATGGCGAGTCAAACTTAACCCGTGTGCGTCGTTTGGGCAAAGTTCAAGAGCTTGCTGATGCTGTCGAACAAGCGAATGTGCTTGGCGGAACTGGTATCGCTCATACGCGTTGGGCAACACACGGTGAACCTTCTGAAGCGAATGCTCACCCACACATGTCTGGTGATATTGCCGTTGTGCACAATGGCATCATTGAGAACCATGAAGAGCTCCGTGAACTTCTCAAATCACGCGGTTACGTATTTCAGTCTCAAACGGATACAGAAGTCATTGCTCACCTAGTTGAGTGGGAACTGCGTACGTCTGAAACTCTAGTTGAAGCATTCCAGAAAACCGCTCAGCAGCTTGAGGGTGCATACGGTACCGTTGCGCTAGATCGTAAAGATCCTTCGCGCATCGTCGTTGCCCGTTCTGGTAGCCCAATTGTGATTGGTTTCGGTGTCGGAGAAAATTTCCTTGCTTCTGACCAATTAGCTCTGCTTAACGTAACTCGCCGCTTTATGTATTTAGAAGAAGGTGATGTGGCAGAGGTTACCCGTCGCGAAGTGACGGTATTTGATGCGACAGGTGAGCGTGTTGAACGTGAAATTACTGAATCAAACGCTGAGCATGATGCGGGTGATAAAGGCCAATACCGCCACTTTATGCAGAAAGAGATCTACGAGCAACCAACCGCATTAATCAACACAATGGAAGGCCGTATTACGGCAGATTCTGTTGTGACGGAAGCTATTGGCGTGAATGCCGCAGAAATTCTAAGCAAGGTTGAACACGTACAGATCGTAGCATGTGGTACCTCTTACAATGCCGGTATGACCGCGCGTTACTGGTTCGAAGACATTGCAGGTGTGAGCTGTGATGTAGAAATTGCTTCTGAGTTCCGTTACCGCAAGTTCGTCACGCGTCCAAACAGCCTGCTTATTACTCTGTCTCAGTCTGGTGAAACGGCGGATACTTTAGCGGCCCTTCGCCTAGCCAAAGAGAAAGGCTACATGGCGGCCATGACAATTTGTAACGTGGCGGGCTCTTCGTTGGTTCGTGAGTCGGACTTTGCCTTTATGACTCGCGCTGGGGTGGAGATCGGTGTGGCGTCAACGAAAGCGTTCACGACTCAGCTTTCTGCACTTCTTATGCTAGTAACAGCACTAGGTAAACAACAAAGCCGTATCAGCAAAGAGAAAGAGCAAGAGATTGTGGAAGCACTTCACGCGCTACCGAAGCAAATTAATGCAGCTTTATCTTTTGAAAAAGAAATTGAAGAACTCGCGACAGATTTTGCCGATAAACACCACACTTTATTCCTTGGTCGCGGCGAGTTCTATCCAATTGCGATGGAAGCGTCACTCAAGCTAAAAGAGATTTCATACATTCACGCTGAAGCCTACGCTGCCGGTGAATTGAAACACGGTCCTCTGGCATTGATTGATGCAGACATGCCAGTCGTGGTTGTCGCACCGAGCAATGAGCTATTAGAAAAGTTGAAATCTAACGTAGAAGAAGTACGCGCTCGTGGCGGTTTGCTTTATGTGTTTGCTGATGCGGAAGCGGGTTTTCAAGCGGATGAAACAATGAAAATCATCACTATGCCGCATGTGAGTGATATAACTGCACCTATCTACTATACGATTCCAATGCAGTTGCTATCTTACTATGTCGCTTTAATCAAAGGGACGGATGTCGATCAACCTCGTAATTTAGCCAAAGCGGTAACCGTTGAGTAAATAGGAGTTAGTCGTAAATCAAAGCGGTGCAAAGGCATCGCTTTTTTGTTGGCTTATTTATAATAATAAGAGCATTACCCTGAGGCTTTGCTCTTAGAAGTTTCAATCACTTGTCATTGACCACTGCACAATCAGGTTTACACTCCAACCAAGCACATCGCGGTGTGGATCAGTTAGGGAAATGGAGTCGCTGATTTGCTGATAGATTAGATATTAAGTGGCATGGCGCGATCAATTCACTTTTTTTAGTGGGTTGAAATCTCTCTTTTTCCCTTGTTAACAACCTCTTATCCGTTTGAATTCTATGTAAATTAGCCTATACAGGCGATGTTTTCGGTAGATGTTACAGAATCTTACTTACGGTTGTTTTCGTTCATCAATCATTGTTTTCTTGACCACTGCTTTTTTATAGAAGTGACGGCTTCGTTAACCTTCGATTTTTGGTATTTTCGCGCTTTTTAGCGTCAAAAAACTGGATGTTGTCATCAGAAGCGTCAATTTTTCGAATATATAGAATAGGGATATATATGGGCCAGTGGTTAGGTCGACTCAAACTTTCTCAATTGATTATTGGGGCGTTAGTTTTTATCGGTGTAGTGCCTGCGGTGATTCTAGGCATGAACTCTGTGTGGTTAAGTCAAACTGCTTTAACAGAGCGGTCATACAATCAGCTTGATACCGTAAGAAGTATTAAATCTGCACAAATCAACGCGTTTTTTGCCGAGAGGCAAGGAGATATGGATGTATTGGTGGATGTGGCCAATACACTCCAATTGGAGGGCTTTCGCAAACTAGAGGCCATTAACCAGTCACAGGCGAATCAGGTTAACGAATACATCGAGCAACTAAAGCTGGGTCTACGTTTATTTGCTGATTCCTATACCACAAAAATGGTGATGCAGGAGTTTGAACGCGCATTTCAGGCGCAAAATGGCAGCATCAGTGGCCGCTTGTGGAGTGGTGTTGCTGAACGGTATGGTGAAGAAGTTGATCGTTTCCAGCAAAGCTTCGGCTGGTATGATGCGTTTTTGATCAATACCAATGGTGATATTGTCTACACCACGACACGTGAACAGGATATTGGCAAAAATGTTCGTTCCAGCAATATTGCTGGCTCAGGCTTAGAGAAAGCGTTCAGTCGTGCCAAGCAGTCTTCGAAATTTGATGAAGTCTATTTTGGGGATTTTACCCTTTATCACTATTCCAATAATGTCCCTGCCGGATTCTTTGTTACCCCGATTAGCGATCAGAATAATAAGGTGATTGGCTACGCGGCGCTTCAGTTTCCAATCGACAAAGTCAATTCGATTACTGGTCAAATCCAAGGTATGGGCGATACTGGAGAAACTTACCTAATTGGCACTGATAAATTGATGCGTTCCGACTCTCGTCTCGACCCTGTTGGGCACTCTGTGGTTGCGTCGTTTCAAAATAATACTCGAGTAGAGACGCAAGCCTCCGAGCAAGTCTTTCAGCAAGCAGGCTCCAGTATTATCACCGATTATAATGGCAATCTAGTGTTGTCGGTATGGCAGCCAATCAAGTTAGACGACCAGCATCAGTGGGGGATCATCTCTGAAAAAGATGTCACAGAGGCCTTCGTGCCTAAAGACGATCAAGGTGTGGATTTCTATCATAAATACATCGAAAGCTATGGTTACTACGATCTGTTTTTGATCGACCCAAGTGGTGAAGCCTTTTATACCGTGACCAAAGAAGCTGATTATAAAACCAATCTAGTTAGTGGCCGTTATGCTTCAAGTAATCTTGGCCAGTTGGTACGTGAAGTATTGAACAGCAAGCAGTATGGGATTGTTGATTTTGCACCATATGCACCATCAAATGATGCCCCTGCTGCGTTTATTGCCAAACCGATATTAAATCAGCAGGGCGACGTCATTATGGTGGTCGCTTTGCAGCTATCATTGGATGCGATTAATGCGGTGATGCAATTGCGCGAAGGGATGGGCGAAAGTGGTGAGTCTTACTTAGTAGGTTCTGATTATCGTATGCGATCGGACTCTTACTTGAGTCCGGAGGCCCATTCAGTAACCGCTTCTTTTTCTGGTAGTGTGGAAAGCAATGGCGTTAAAACACAAGCGACCTTGGAGGCTTTAGCGGGGAATTCTGGTTCTAAGATCATTACCGATTATAACGGCAACCAAGTATTGTCTTCGTATGCGCCTTTGGATATCGGTGATTTCCGCTGGGCATTGGTGGCTGAAATTGATCAAAGTGAAGCCTTTGTGTCAGTGAGTAAGATTCGCCAGAGTATGGTTTATCTGATGATTGGAACACTGCTGTTCACCGTTGCTCTCGCTATCTATCTTGCTAAAGTGATTAAGAAGCCACTTGGTGGAGAGCCGAGAGAGATGATGCTGCTAGCTCAGCAAGTGGCTAACGGTGACCTCACTTACCAATTTGATCGTCAAGCACCAGCAGATAGCTTGTATGGTGCGTTGCGTGAAATGTCAGACAACCTCAAACAGCTTATTGCTCATATTGTCGAAGCGAGTCAGAGCCTTGCATCGACGGCAGAGGAAACGTCAGTTGCCAGTGAGCAAACCACTCATGCAGTGACGACTCAGCATCGGGAGACTGAATCGGTTGCTTCTGCGATTGAACAAATGACCGTATCGATTCAGCAAGTGGCTCGCAGTACCCACGATGTTGCACAGGCATCGATGGCTGCACGTGATACCAGTACCTCTGGCCAGAAAACCTTAGATAAAGGCAGTCTTGCCCTTGGTAGCTTAGTTCAAGAAGTGTTTGCGGCTAACCAAGATATGAAAACCTTGCAGCTAAAGAGCAATGAAATTGGTCATGTTTTGGTGGTTATCCAAGAAATTGCTGAGCAAACTAATTTGCTAGCGCTTAATGCTGCGATTGAAGCGGCAAGAGCGGGTGAAGCTGGCCGTGGCTTTGCTGTGGTTGCGGATGAGGTGAGAACACTGGCGCAGCGGACGCAAACATCAGCATCGGAAATTCAGAATATGATCTCCTCTGTTCAGCAAGCTGCGAATTCTGCGAGCAGCAATATGACGCGCTGTGAAGATCAGGTAAAAATGACAGAGGAGCTGTCTGAGCAAACCAAGGCAAACTTTGTGGGTATATTGGACTCGATTAACCACATTCATTCGATGATGGAGCAGGTCTCAACGGCAGCCGAAGAGCAGGCTAAAGTGACAGATACCGTTAGCGGTAGTATCGCAACGATAAGTGAAATGTCGCTACAAACATCGGCAAGCGCAGAGCAGCTCGCTGGGGCAAGTCATGAAGTGGCGCAATCTGCGGAAGAGCTCAATGCATATACTTTGCAATTTAAGGTGTAAGAGTACCTAGTATGGGGCGTAACAATAAATAGGCTGTCTCGATTTGAGCAGCCTATTTATATAAGGGATTAACTGGCGCAGCTCAATAACCTATGATGTTAGAATGGACTATCTTTACCGAGCTCATTGCAAATCTCAACAATAGCGAGTGAGAGGCCCGATTTAATGATTTGCTGCTGACGCTGCAATTGCAGTTGATAAAATTCTAAGTCGATATCGTCATCAGTCTCAGTGACTTCTAATTGAACCATGCCCATTTTTTTTACTAAATGCAGTTTTTTGATTGGAGCTAGGACACTTGGATCAGTAAATTCGTAGTCAGATGCATCGCTGTTTAATTCATTCTTTAACCTAATAATGTCTTCGATATCGTGGTAGATATCATCGGGTAATACACCTAGACCAAACAGCAACTTCAAGCGTACGGATAAATCCCCAAGTGGTCCAGAGTCTTGTAAAAGTGGGCCTACAACTGACTGAACAGCGAAGTTGTCTTTGAGAAAAATCCTTTGTACTAGGCCATCAATTGAGTCGGTAAAGACATCGACGGCTGCAATAAAAAAGCCTCGTACCGAAGGTGCGCTATTTAATCGCTCTATGATCTCGGTTTCGTTGATACTATCTGCCATATACTGAATACATTTTTAATAATTATTTAAGGGGGAACTAACGCTCCCCCTGATGTTTAAATTTGGTTGTAAAGCGTCTCTATTTGAGCCACTTCAGCACACTCTTCCGCAAGACCAGTGTATGTCGCTAGCGTTCTTTTTATGCCCACGTCGTTTAAGGAGTTTTGCAGTTCTACTGCTTGTGGGTCAGTGTCGTTAGTGTACTTCAATGCCGCGGCAATGCCTTTCAAAAGAGTTTGATTTTCAGTGCCATACTCGATTGTACCGAGTAAAGGCTTCACTAATCTATCATTTGCACCCAGTTTACGAATAGGTTGGCGACCTACGCGATCAACTTCATCCACCAAGTATGGGTTAGCAAAGCGTCCTAGAATCTTCTCGATGTAAGCATTGTGCATGTCGCGGTCGAAACCGTAACGTTTGATCAGCACTTCGCCACTCTCGATCATCGCCTGTTTTACTTCAGCATGAATACTTGGGTCTTCAATCGCTTCACGAATGGTGCGATGGCCTTTCAAGCAACCTAGGTAAGCGGTAATGCAGTGACCTGTGTTCAAGGTGAACAGCTTACGTTCTACAAACGCCATTAGGTTGTTGGTTTTTTCCATACCTGCGATGTCAGGGATTTCGCCCTTGAACTGCTGTTCATCCACAATCCATTCGCTAAAGCTTTCTACCGTCACTTCTAGTGGGTCATCGTTCGCGGCTTCTGCTGGTGGCACAATGCGGTCTACCGCTGAATCGACGAAGCCAACCAACTCGTCTGCTTTTACGTGTAATGATTCATCCAAGTGTTTGTAGACTTCACCTTTTAGATGAGTTGTGCCACGGACCATGTTTTCACACGCGATGATGTTCAACGGTTTTTCGTTACCTGCTGCAAAGCGTTTTGCAATACCGGTCGCGATGGTTTTTGCAATGATGTCCAGTACGTTAGGGCCTACTGCTGTAGTTACCAAGTCGGTTTTTACAATGCGGTCGATGACGTCTTCACTGGCGGAGTTAACCGCGGTGACGTGAGTAACGGTGTCGATTTGGCACTCAGTACCGACCACTTTTACTTTGTATTCTTGTTTGTGGCTCAGTTGATCAACCAGTGGTGCGTCAACGTCTGCGAATGTGACTTCGACTTCTGCGTCTGCTAATAGTTTACCGATGAAGCCACGACCAATGTTACCTGCGCCAAAATGAACTGCGTTTTTCATAAAACTTACCTACCAATGTCTGAAATGTTGACTAAAACGAATCTAGGGTGAGGCCAACCGCATAGGGGGTGACAGCTGACCTCGGTTTGCTCAGGAGCAAATTAAAGGGAGTGATTAAGCCGCTTGTTGACCACCAAGGATGTTGAGAATCTCTTCTACATCATTGGTGCTAGTTAGCTTCTCAATTGCCTCCGGCTCATCGAGCGCGTTCGTAATGGTGGTAATAACTTGGATATGCTCATCGTTTTTAGCGGCAATACCGATAACCAGTTTCGCTACATCGTCGTTATCTTCAGTAAATTGGATACCTGATGGATATTGGCAGATTACAATGCCGGTTTTCTTCACGCGGTCTTTCGCTTCAACGGTACCGTGAGGTACTGCGATTGACTCGCCTAGGTAAGTTGGAACCAACGCTTCACGTTCAAACATCGCGTCTACGTATTCTGGTTCTGCGTAGCCAAGTTCAACCAATTTGTTGCCAGCAAAGCGAATCGCTTCTTCTTTGGTGGCTGCTTTCAAACCTAGGTGAATGTTTTCACGTTGGATTTGAAATACTGATGGCTGTTGTGGCTCAAAGCTGTCGTCGTTCGCCGCCATGACCGACACTTTTACCATTTGATCGTCATTCGCGGCTGATTGGTTTTGTGCTGCTAGTAGCTTAGTGACTAGCTGGTTGTACATTTCGCTGTCTAAGAAGTTTGTCAATGAAATGTGGTGTGCGTTTGGAGCATGCTTACGTGCACGATCCGTTAGGTCTTTATGAGTAATCACGATATCTGCACTCTCTGGTAAGCTGTTAATAGCAAGGTTGGTCACGTGGATGTTCAGGCCTGCGCCTTGAACCTTTTTACGTAGCATGCTCGCGCCCATTGCACTGGAACCCATGCCCGCATCGCAAGCGACAATGATGCTTTGCACTGTTGCTAGGTCTACGTCACCTTTGCTTTGGCTGTTTACCACCGCATCATTTTTCGATGCAGATTTCATGTCTTTCATTTGTGATGTTGCTTTCTCTAGCGCTGCTTCATCACCGTCTTCTTCTGTTGAGGTTTGTGTTTTCATTAGCAGTGCTGCTACCGCGAATGACACGCCTGTTGCTGCTGCAATAGACGCGAGTACGCCAACGATTGAACCTTTCTGAGTCATCAACAAGATAGCGAAGATAGAGCCCGGTGACGCTGGAGAAACGATACCTGCGTTGAACATTGTCAGAACGAATACGCCAGTCATACCACCTGCGATAGCCGCAAGGATTAGGCGAGGATTCATTAGAATGTATGGGAAGTAAATTTCGTGGATGCCACCGAAGAAGTGGATGATAGATGCACCACCTGCTGTCTGGCGAGCCGTACCTTTACCAAATACCATATACGCAAGCAGGATACCTAGACCAGGACCTGGGTTTGCTTCGATTAGGAAGAAGATTGATTGGCCTGTTTCAGACGCTTGCTGGATACCCAGTGGAGAGAAGATACCGTGGTTGATCGCGTTATTCAGGAACAGGATCTTCGCTGGTTCAACGAAGATTGAAGTCAGTGGTAGTAGGTGAGCAGAAACTAGGAAGTTAACGCCTGCAGCTAAGCCACCAGATAGAATTTTTACGAATGGACCGATAAAGATGAAGGCAAGGATCGCGCACAGCATGCCGATGATGCCTGCTGAGAAGTTGTTAACCAACATCTCGAAGCCACTTTTTACTTTACCATCGATGTAGTTATCGAATTTCTTAATTGCCCAGCCGCCCATAGGGCCGACCATCATTGCCCCCATAAACATTGGGATATCGGTACCGACAATCACACCCATGGTTGTGATTGCACCGACTACCGCCCCGCGGTCGCCACCAACCAATTTACCACCAGTATAACCGATGAGTAATGGCAATAAATAGGTAATCATAGGACCAACCATAGAGGCCAATGTTTCGTTTGGTAGCCATCCGGTTGGAATAAATAGAGCGGTGATAAAGCCCCACGCAATAAATGCGCCGATGTTAGGCATTACCATGTTTGACAGAAAACGACCAAAATTCTGTATCTTGATCTTAGCATCTGGTGATATCATAACTGTTCCCCGTTCGATGTTCTGATGAATGTTGTTGTAGTAGCGGTTCGCCAAAACCGTCTGATTGCTTAGTACCTAATCAATCTACCACACATTTTCCAATTGGAACTGACGACGGGTTTTTTGTGATTACCTCCTTAAAAATAGCCCTGCCAAACACTTTTTGAGTGATCTTGTTCAGTCTTTGACACTGAAAGTTAATGACAAAATACAAAATAACCTCAAGTCAATAAAAATAAATTGCTCTATGTCTCATTTTTTGATTGTTTTGGTTTGATGTAAATGTGACGCTTGTCATTATTTTGCCATTTTCGAAACTTATATTAAATTGAGGTGTGACATTGATCGCATTGGTTGATTGGTAGTGTGAATGGGTTTTTGTGATATTCGTCATCTTTCTGCTTTTGCTGAAAGTTTGTAACGGGTGATACGTCGTTGGATAGTAATAGATACAAAAAAGGCAGCTAAGAAGCTGCCTTTTAAATTTGCTCATCGCTATCAAGCAATAATTAGAAGCCTTTGATGTTCTCAGCTTCTAGTTCAGTGAAGTATTTAACGGTCTTCACTTTTAGCTCTTGAGTTGATGGCTCATCACACACGATCACTGATTTCGGGTGTAGCTGAAGTGCAGATACAGTCCATAGGTGGTTTACGCTGCCTTCAACGGCTGCTTCTAGTGCTAGCGCTTTGTTGTGACCAGTTACTAGGATCATGATCTCTTCAGAGTCTAGTAGTGTACCAACACCGATAGTTAGTGCGTATTTAGGTACTTGGTTGATGTCACCATCAAAGAAGCGAGAGTTGGCGATGCGAGTATCTTCAGTTAGCGTCTTGATACGAGTGCGTGAAGATAGAGAAGATGCTGGCTCGTTGAATGCGATGTGACCGTCGTTGCCCACACCACCCATGAATAGGTTGATCTTACCGTAAGATTTGATCTTATCTTCGTAACGCTGACATTCAGCATCGTTGTCTGCAGCATTGCCGTCTAGCAGGTTGATGTTTTCTTCTTGAATATCAATGTGGTTGAAGAAGTTGTTGTACATGAAAGAACGGTATGACTCAGGGTGATCCGCTGGGATACCGATGTATTCATCCATGTTGAATGTCACAACGTGCTTGAAGCTTACTTCGCCCGCTTTGTGTAGTTCAATTAGTGCATTGTAAGTTGCTAGAGGAGTACCACCCGTTGGTAGACCAAGAACAAATGGACGATCTGCTGTTGGGTTGAACGCGTTGATCTTGTTTGCAATGTGACGCGCTGCCCATTTACCAACTTGTGCAGCGTTATTTAGAGGAATCAGTCTCATTTGTCTTTCCTATAGAAAAATTGTCAGATGTAATGCTTAATTTGCATTGTAAAATAAGAGCGAATTTTAAGCTAGCGTTTTTGCGGGAGAGACGTTGTTTTTCTCTTATTTTAGATCAAATAATGTGCATTTATCGGTGCGGATAGGAAGAATATTTGGCTTTTTTTCTCTTATGAGAAAAGCGCACGCAAAGCGTTTCTTTGCGTGCGAAGAGGTTATTGATTGGTATCTAGATAAGCTTTAGAGGAAATATCAGTCCAAGCGCGAACTTTGGTTAAATACTGCTTCTGTGACTCAATAATTTCTTTGGCCAGCGCATCTTTATTCGCTTGTTCTGCCAGCAATTCATTCGTCGCTGTTTGCATCGCCTCAAGGACTGCTGGTGGGAAGTCTCTCACCTTAATGTCTGGGTACTCAGCATTCATGGTGGCCCAGCTATTGGCATTAGCATCGACTGCTTGGGTATACATGTCGAAGGCGGCTACGCGGAAAGCAGTTTCTAGAATGGTTTGAAGATCCGCAGGTAGTTTGTCCCATGTCTTCTTATTAACTAAGAATTGGGTTTCAGAACCCGGTTCATGCCACGCGGTGTAGTAATAAGGGGCAATTTTTTGAAAGCCCATACGTAAGTCAAATGCAGGTCCAACCCATTCCAAGGCATCAATAGTGCCTCGTTCAAGAGAGGTATACAGTTCACCCGGTGCGATATTGGTTGGTTTAGCACCGACGCGTGCCATCACTTCGCCAGCAAATCCAGGGATACGAATTTTCAGCCCTTGTAGATCTTCAATGGAGTTTATCTCTTTCTTAAACCAACCGCCCATTTGAATATCAGAGTTACCGCCAGGGAAAGAAAGTAGGTTATGCGGCGCGTAGACCTTCTCCATTAACTCCATACCACCACCACGGTAAAACCAAGCGTACTGCTCAGTTGAAATCATACCAAACGGCATCGAAGAGAAATAAAGTGTATTCGGGACCTTTCCTTTCCAGTAGTAAGAACTAGAGTGTCCTAAGTCATACTGACCTGACTTAACCATATCGAATATACCCAGAGGTGCCTTATGTTTGTTGGCGGAATCAATACGAATTTTTAGGCGTCCGTTGGACATCTCTTCGGCTAATTGTGCCATGTTCTTGGTGGCATCGCCTAAGATCGGGGTATTAGGGCCCCAAGTCTCAGCAAGCTTAAGGCGGTATACTTTTTCGGCACTGAAAACAGAAAATGAGCTCACCATTAGTGATAGTGAAAGAGCCCCTGTAAACAGAGAACGTAAGGGAGATTTTATTTGCAGCATGACCAAGTGACTTCCTTATCATTGTGATAGTTATGAGAACCTAGCTTTTATCCAGTTTAATTTTTCGTCAATGTGATTTTTTCTTATATATAGAGGAAGGAATAGATAGAGGCTCTGAGTACAAGTCATCATGTAGTGTAAATGACTGAGTTTCTGATTATGAGTAATTGAAATGGTGCAATATGAGTTGATATACAGGGAAAATATTTTGATAAGAGAAGTGCTGCATAGGTCACGCAGCACCTGTTGGTTCAACTAGTCGAGTGCGTACTCACGTATTAGCCCATGCTGCTTTAGATATTTTTCAGCTTCAATCGAGCCCATATAGCGAGCCAGTGTTTTGAGCGGTACGCGGCGGAGATCAACCATGATCAAACCGTCCAAAGCGTTGTTGAAGCAAGGATCCACATTGAAAGATATCAGTTTTCCGTTCAGCCCCAAGTATTGACGCAATAACACGGGCACACTTTTCCCCTCATCGATTCTTGCTATCAAACGAGAGAGCAATTGCATGTCACCTAGTGCTGTAAGCATAGAAGTATTCCAGCTCTTATCCTTTATTGGGAGAGGATTGGACGGGGTGACGAATTCTGCGATCTCAGGTTGGTAATGATGGAGCGCCATTGTCTCAGCCAATAAGTGCCTAGTTCGTTCGCTATAGTCATTGCTGATACTGACTGGGCCGAAGAGATGAGTGTATTTTGGGTTTCGCTCTACATAGGCGGAGATCCCTTTCCAAAGTAGCAGCAATGGCGCCATCGACTTTTGATACTTTTCATCGATCACCGAGCGTCCCATCTCGATTGCAGGCCCGATACTATTAATAAAAGGTTGGTCGAAATGGAATAAAGTGCGCGAGTAGAGTCCTGTCATACCATGTTTGGCGATCAATTGATCAACCAGTCCAAGACGATAAGCACCAACCAAAGTTTGCTTCTCTCGATCCCATATAAATAGCTGTAGATAGTCACGATCGAAACTATCTATATCAAGGTTTCTTCCTGTGCCTTCTCCGGCTTTTCTGAAGTTGATTTCACGTAGGCGCCCGATCTCATGCATGATCGAAGGAATACGCTCAGAAGGCGTGCAATAGACGTCGAACTCATTGTTGGTGAGTAATAGGTGGTCACTATTAAGAGATGCAAGATCATTAAGTCGATCTTCGATAGGTAAAGGATCGTCAATCGGAACTGGCGGAGTATGCATGCTCGGCGATGAAGTGTTGCTGGTGCTGTCTTGTTGAAGGTAGGTATTGAGACGCAGATAGCTGGTCATTTGTTCGTCAGACAATCCGTTGACTTCTTTGTATTTGATAGGTGAACCGATAGAGAGCAGGATTTTGTCACTGGTTTTATTGAGTAACTCTCGGCCGAGTAATAATGTCCTAAGTAGAGGGTGGACTTTACCTGCCAGATAGAATCGCTTGGAATTTTGTCCTTCAATAAAAATGGGCACTGAGGTTGCTCGTGATTTTCGAATTAAACGGCTAACGGAATGACTCCAAGCTTTGTCGGTAACTTTATTGCTCTTTTTGTCGACTAACTGCGACACTTCTCCAGCAGGGAAAAGCAGTAATAGTCCACCTTTCGCTAAATGCTGATGTGCTTGACGAAGTGCGGTGAGGTTAGCTTGATGAGCATTGTGCCCGTCAAACACATCAACACCGATAAACAACCGGTCGAGTTCAGGAACCGTTTTAAGATATTGGTTAGCGAGAATTTGCACGTCATCGCGTACTTGCAGTAGTAGCTCTGCCAGAATTACACCTTCGACACAACCGAGGGGGTGATTGGCAACAATGACTGTTGCACCTGATGCTGGCACATGAGCCAATGTCCCTTTCTGGACTTGATAGTCGATTCCAAGCACTTCTAGAGTGAATCTGAGAAATTGTTGTGTGTCGCAACCGGCTGGGCGCTCAGCGTAGAACTTATCAAGCTTAGAGAGGCCTGTTGCCCATTCAGTGAAATGTTCTCCAAGGCGAAAAGGGGTTTTAGTTGGTAAACGAAAAGGGCTAGAGACTTCCATGTGTCCTCACAATGATGCTGACTTTCATTTGAGGGTATGGGGCAGATATTACAGAGAAGCTTCAACTCAGTGAGAGATAGATGAAACAAGGGTGATACTTTAGTGACAGTCGCTAGAGTTTAGCCTTTTCTTAGCTCAGCTCGTGTAATAATGATTATTTAATCAATCTAAAAAATATATCGCTCACAAAACATACTAATTTTGTATCTCGGCAAAAGTTTAATTGCTAAGTTTTATATGCGGGTATCGCTATCACTGTAACACATAGGCGTTAGACCTTGGTGAGGATAGCAAGCCAAATTACCTTCGTTTTTGCTGATCTGGAATGCCTCACCTTAAGAGGTAAAACGGGAACCTTAGGTTCCCGTTGTTGTATATGTCAGATAGCAAAAAGCCTGAGCAGGTACTCAGGCTATTTATCGCTATAAAGGTAGAGTTAGCTTGTCCGGTGTACAGCCATATGCGCAATCGTCACGAGTGCTTGTTTGTACACCGACTCTTCTAATACGTTTAGTTCAGCAATGGCTTTATCCGCTTCTTGGTAGGCTTTTTGGCGGGTATACTCCAAAGAGCCCGTTTGTTCCATCGCTGCAAGAATATCGTTTAGGCGCTCCATTCCGTTCGCTTTCTCAATCGCTTCACGAATCATCGCGGTTTGCTCAGCACTACCATTTTTCATTGCATAAAGCAGTGGTAGGGTAGGCTTGCCTTCTGCAAGGTCATCACCAACGTTTTTGCCCATCTCATCGCCGTCCGATGTGTAATCCATCACATCGTCAATAAGTTGGAATGCAGTGCCTAAGTATTTGCCGTAGTTCTGCAGTGCAAGTTCGACGTCTTCAGGAGCATCATTAAGAATCGCGCCAATTTGTGTTGCGGCTTCGAACAGGCGGGCGGTCTTAGAATAGATGACCTGCATGTAGCTTTCTTCTGTCGTGTCAGGGTTATTACAGTTCATTAATTGTTGAACTTCACCCTCGGCGATGACGTTCACCGCATCACTCATTAGCTTAAGGATCTTTAAAGATCCTAGTTCAGTCATCATCTGAAATGAGCGTGTGTAAATAAAGTCACCAACCAAAACGCTTGCCGCATTACCAAAGGCTGCGTTGGCAGTGGCTTTACCACGGCGCATGTCGGACTCATCAACGACATCATCGTGAAGCAATGTCGCGGTGTGGATGAATTCGATAAACGCTGCAGAAGTTGTATGTGCTTCACCTTGGTAGCCTAGGGCTCTTGCAGATAAAACAGCCAAAAGAGGGCGAATGCGTTTACCACCACCGCTAACGATGTAGAAACCCAGTTGATTGATTAAAGAGACATCAGAGTTGAGTTGTGCATGAATTGTTTCGTTCACTTTTGCCATGTCATCGGCGGTGAGTGCTTGGATAGCTTTAAAATCCATTGTAAATCCGGCTGAAGTTAGAACTAGTAAGGTATTCTTATCGAGTTTATTTGCTGAATAATACACTAAAAAACGTTGATTAATACATGCTTAACGGGCATGATCTCGGCACTTTTCATTGGCGATTAGCTTTTCGCCAATTTTTTCAAAATATGGCTTGTCATAGGTGCGACCTTTCTGTAGAATCTGCGCCCTATTGATGATTAGTTTAGCGCACACCCTTGATGCTCATATAGCATACGGCTGTGCGGAAAAAGCGGAGTAAGATATGTACGCTGTTTTCCAATCTGGTGGTAAACAACACCGTGTAAGCGAAGGTCAAACTCTTCGTTTAGAGAAATTAGACGTTGAAACTGGTGCAACTGTTGAATTTGAAAAAGTTCTTCTTGTTGCTAACGGTGAAGACATTAAAGTTGGTGCTCCTCTTGTTGAGGGCGGCAAAGTAGTTGCAGAAGTTGTACAACACGGTCGTGGCGATAAAGTTAAAATCGTTAAATTCCGTCGTCGTAAGCATTCTCGCAAACAAGCTGGTCACCGTCAGTGGTTCACGGAAGTGAAAATCACTGGTATCAACGCTTAATCGATTAGGAGAGTTTAACAATGGCACACAAAAAAGCTGGTGGTTCTACTCGTAACGGCCGCGATTCAGAAAGCAAACGTCTAGGTGTTAAGCGTTTCGGTGGTGAGTCTGTTCTTGCAGGTAACATCATCGTTCGTCAACGTGGTACTAAGTTCCACGCTGGTACTAACGTTGGTATCGGTAAAGACCACACTCTTTTCGCTCTTACTGAAGGTAAAGTGAAATTCGAAGTGAAAGGTCCTAAAAACCGTAAATTCGTTAGCATCGAAGCTGAGTAATTAAACCTAGTTTAATTTATTCATTAGCTTTCAAGCTGAATTCAAAAGCCCTGCCGATTCGGCGGGGTTTTTTATTTATGGTGACTTTGAGTTTGCCAGTATGGTGGAATTAATACTAAGGCACTCTGTAAAGAGTCCCTTCATATTTGTTCCAGTAGCAGAACAGTGAAGATCTCAGGTGATCAGTCTGAAACTGGAATCTGCTAGAATTTATATCATTCACTTTTCCTAATGAGATAGGGAGAGCTGAGATGATATTTGCAACGCAGCTACGTTAAGTAGCACAAGGGCGGAGTAAGAGATGAAATTCGTTGATGAAGCGGTAGTAAAAGTTCAAGCCGGTGATGGCGGCAACGGTGTAGTGAGTTTCTGGCGTGAGAAATTCGTTGCGAAAGGTGGTCCTGATGGCGGCGACGGTGGTGACGGCGGTGATATCTACATCCAAGCTGATGAGAACCTAAACACTCTGATTGATTACCGTTTCCAACGCTTCTATGAAGCGGAACGTGGTGAAAATGGCCGTGGTGGTAACTGTACGGGTAAACGTGGTAAAGACAAAGTGCTTCGCGTACCTGTAGGTACACGCGCTGTTGATATTCATACTAATGAGATCGTTGCTGAAGTTGCTGAGCATGGCAAAAAAGTCATGGTTGCAAAAGGTGGCTGGCATGGCTTGGGTAACACCCGTTTTAAGTCTTCAGTAAACCGTGCACCACGCCAGAAGACTCTAGGTACGAAAGGTGAAATTCGTGAGATTCGATTAGAGCTTCTACTGCTTGCTGATGTCGGTATGCTTGGTCTACCGAATGCTGGTAAATCAACCTTTATTCGCGCAGTCTCAGCCGCTAAGCCAAAAGTGGCAGACTACCCATTCACAACCTTGATCCCAAGCTTGGGCGTGGTGAGTGTTGTACCTGAGAAAAGTTTTGTTGTTGCGGATATCCCTGGTTTGATTGAAGGCGCAGCAGATGGCGCTGGTCTTGGTATTCGTTTCTTGAAACACCTTGAGCGTTGTCGTGTTCTACTGCACATGATCGATATTATGCCAATTGATCAAACTGATCCGGTTGAGAATGCATTAACGATCATTGATGAGCTTGAACAGTACAGTGAGAAACTCGCGAATAAACCTCGTTGGTTAATCTTCAACAAAGTTGACTTGATGCCAGAGGAAGAAGCGAATGAAGTGATCCAAAATATTCTTGACGCACTAGGTTGGGAAGAGGATTACTACAAGATTTCTGCTGTAAATCGCGATGGTACTAAAGAGCTATGCTACAAATTAGCTGACTTTATGGAACAATTACCGCGTGAAGAAGAAGAGATCTCTGAAGAAGAGAAAGTTGACTTCATGTGGGATGATTACCATAAAGATGCAATCGCAGGGAAAGATGTGATCACTGAAGAAGATGATGACGACTGGGATGACTGGGACGATGAAGAAGATGACGGCCACGTTGTCTACGTCCGCGAATAACAGCTAAGAAAAGTTTAAGCCGCAATGTTTATTGCGGCTTTTTTGTGTCTATATCAAATCATGCCTGAGCATTTCTCTGCAAAATAGGTGCATTCTAAAGGAGTAGGATAGAATCATGGCATCCAAACAACGAGCAGTCTCTCGTTTAATCGCCCAAGCGGGGCAAATGCTTTTAGCTCATGGTGCTGAAAGTACTCTGGTTGGTGACCTTATGCGTCGCTTTGGTTTAGCAGCTGGTATGGACGAAGTTGAAGTGTCGTTATCCGCTAGTTCATTGGTTGTTACCACCGTTTACCAAGAACATTGCATTACCACTGCTCGTCGCTGTCCCGATCGCGGCATTAATATGTGGGCAATTACCCAAGTTCAACGCATCTGCATTATGCTTGAACGCGGCATTATTGATTACTCACTTGCACAGAAAAAACTCGATGCTATCAGCCCTGAACGTTATAACCGTTGGCTAGTCGTTTTCATGATAGGTCTCTCTTGTGCTGCTTTTAGTCATTTAGCGGGCGGTGATTGGGTGGTATTTGCGATGACTTTTATTGCATCCTCTACCGGTATGGTGGTGAGACAAGAGATTGGTCATCGCCATTTCAATCCACTGATGAACTTCACCGCCACTGCTTTTGTGACCACAGTGGTATCTGCTCAAGCGGTGATTTACCAACTAGGTAATTCGCCATCATTAGTTATGGCTTCTTCGGTGCTGATGTTGGTTCCCGGTTTTCCGTTGATCAATTCCGTCGCGGATATGCTTAAAGGGTACATCAATATGGGCATCGCTCGATTCGTTATGGCGAGCCTGTTGACTCTAGCAACCAGTCTCGGAATTGTTGCTGCGATGAGTCTCGTTGGGGTGTCGGGGTGGGTAGTATGATCAACTTGGATCTATTGTTCGGCCTGCTGAATGATATGTTTTTTGCCGCGATTCCTGCGGTTGGATTTGCTTTGGTATTTAACGTGCCACAAAAGGCGTTAATTTATTGTGCCCTAGGTGGTGCAATCGGCCATGGCTCACGCTATTTGATGATGCACTTTGGTATTCCCATTGAGTGGGCAACGTTCTTCGCAGCGATGATTGTCAGTATGGTCGGTATTCATTGGTCTGCGCGATTTTTTGCTCATCCGAAAGTTTTTACTGTTGCCGCATTAATCCCAATGGTTCCGGGTGTGTTTGCTTTTAAAGCCATGATTGCCTTGGTTGAGCTGAACCATCGTGGCTATTCACCGGAGTTGGTTGCGATGTTAATGGAGAACTTCCTTAAAGCGATGTTTATTATTGCTGGTTTAGCGGTTGGCTTAGCGATGCCTGGCTTGTTATTCTATCGACGAAAACCAATTGTGTAAGGCTATATTAGGAGTACAGGAATGATCATTAGTATGATCGCCGCAATGGCACAGGATCGAGTTATTGGAATAGACAATCAAATGCCATGGCATCTTCCTGCTGATTTTGCTTGGTTTAAGCGTTGCACTATGGGTAAGCCTGTTGTGATGGGGCGCAAGACTTATGAGTCGATTGGTCGCCCACTACCGGGGCGCCAGAACATTGTTATCAGTCGTGATGCATCGCTAGTGATTGAAGGGGTAACGACGGTCACCTCGATTGAAGAGGCACTAACCGCTGCTGGCGAAGTTGAAGAAGTGATGATCATTGGTGGTGGGACTATTTATCAAGCATGCCTACCTAAAGCCAATAAACTGTATGTCACTCATATTGAAGCAGAGATTAACGGCGATACTCAGTTCCCAGCTTGGGGTGATGAGTTTAAAGAGACTTACGCTGAGGCTTATGCTGCCGATGAAAAGAACGCTTACGATATGCGTTTTGTGGTGCTAGAGAGAGGCTAAATACCAATTTCTGAGGTATTAAACTATCGTCATTCTAAAGAGCGACGAAGGAGAGAGTAGGGAATCTATAAGCACTTTTCTAGATCCCGAACTCGTTCGTAGCTCACTCTGAAGGTGAAGTATTCACTGTGTTCCTTGCTTGGATTGTAGCGCTTCTTGAGTAAAAAACTGCTTATCTTCCCATCTCAGCATAGTTAAATGTCCACCCCAAACACAGCCTGTATCTAAGCCGATAACGTCTTCACCTTCATAGCCTTCCAAAGCGGCCCAGTGACCAAATAGAACAGGCTTTTCTAACTGAATACGGTTATCGAGTTGGAACCAAGGAACAAGCGAGCCATCATTAACCTGTTTCGGCGGAAGTTTACACTCCATATCTAACCGCCCATCAGGAAAGCAAAAACGCATTCTGGTGAAAGCGTTGATGATATAACGATAGCGCTCAATGCCATCTAAGCTTTCATGCCAAAGATCAGGTTGGTTGGCGTACATGCTCTCTATTAGCCATGGCCAATTTTCACTGTGTAGAATCTCACTGATTTGCTTGCTTGCTTTGCGCGCATCTTCTAACGTCCACTGCGGGGAGACGCCAGCATGACACATGACAAACTCGTCATGCTCTGCCATTAGTGGTTGCAGACGAAGCCAATCTAACAACTCATCTTTATCTTCGGCATTAAAAATGGGTGCGGTTTGGTCTTTATCTTTGACCTTAAATAATCCTAATGATACCGCCAGTAGGTGAAGGTCATGATTACCCAGAATCACTTTCGCACTGTCACCAAGAGAACGAATAAAGCGTAATACTTCTAATGATTTTGGACCGCGGGCGACTAAATCTCCGGCAACCCACAAGGTGTCTTCACTCGCACTAAAATTCGCTTGCTGAAGTAAGAGAAGCAATTCGTCAAAGCAACCTTGTAAGTCACCAACAATGTAATTAGCCAATGGGTTGTCCTAGTTGAGTATATTGGGAATAGCGAGTCGGAAAGGGTCGACTTCTGCGATGAACTCTTTGCCAGTTTCATCATGCATGATGTATTGACCTTGCATCACGCCTACGGGTGTTTCAATCACAGTACCACTGTTATAAGTATATTCGTCATTAGGAGAAATAAAGGGTTGCTGACCGACGACACCTTCGCCCTCGACCGTCATTTGCCTACCATTGGAATCGGTAATCAACCAACGGCGACTCATCAGCTGGACATTTTGCTGGCTGAGGTTTTTGATGGTAATAATATAGGCAAATACATAGCGCTTAGCATCAGGTTGAGACTGATCAGGAATGTATTTGGTATGAACTTGGACTTTGATACAAGGGCTAGTTTCCATATAAACTCCTTTATAAAGTCAAAAAAGGTGATAAACCAATGGTCTATCACCTTTTCATTTTAGCTGAAACTATTTGTTGTTGGCAGCTAACCAGTTCGCCATCTCGACGAATTGAACCAAGGTTAGGTTCTCTGGACGCATGCTTGGGTTGATGCCTAGCTCTTCCAGTACCTCAGCGCTTAGTAAGCCTTTGTAGCAATTTCTCACTGTCTTACGGCGTTGGTTAAAGCCTTCACGACATACTCGGTCTAGATATTTAAGATCGCTTACAGGGTGAGGGATCTCTTCATAAGGTACTAGACGAACGACCGCTGAATCGACTTTTGGTGGCGGAACAAATGCGGTTGGTGGCACTTCAAGTACAGGGACTACTTTACAGAAGTATTGCGCCATGACCGTAAGGCGACCATAAGCTTTTGTACCAGGGCCTGCCGCTAGGCGGTTAACCACTTCTTTTTGTAGCATAAAGTGCATGTCTTGAATGTCTTTATGGAACTCAAAAAGATGGAACATCAACGGTGTTGAGATGTTGTACGGTAGGTTACCGAAAATACGTAGCTTATTGTTTGGCTTCACTAGCTGAGTAAAGTCAAAGCGCATCGCATCACCTTCATGAATCGTCAGTTTATCACCAAGTTCTGGGTGATTACGTAGACGTTCAGCGAGATCTCGGTCAAGCTCAATCACGGTAAACTTGTCAACTTCCTTGCCTACTGGTTCAGTGATTGCACCAAGGCCAGGACCAATCTCAACTAGGTTTTGACCCGGTTTTGGATTGATCGAGGAGACAATTCCATCAATGATGTATGGATCGTTAAGGAAGTTTTGACCAAAGCGTTTTCTCGCCTTGTGCCCTAAGTGGACATCGTTTCTCATAGTATTCTCAAGTTATTTCGATTTCTTATCGACTAGCTCAATCGCATGAGCTAAAGCCGTTCGGAAGCTTCCTGTATCCGCCTTGCCTGTTCCTGCTAGGTCAAGTGCAGTGCCGTGATCAACGGAGGTCCTGATAAATGGCAGTCCCAAGGTAATATTAACCGAGCGACCAAAGCCTTTGTATTTTAGTACAGGAAGTACCTGATCGTGGTACATTCCCAGCACTGCGTCAGCATCGTCAAGATACTTTTCATTGAAGATAGTATCAGCGGGTAATGGACCAATAAGGTTGATACCATCACGTTGGCGCAGTTTGTCTAGTGTTGGAGTAATGGTTTCGATCTCTTCCTTGCCAAGGACACCATCCTCTCCTGCATGCGGATTGAGTCCACAGACATAGATATTTGGTGAAGAGATAGCGAACTTCTCAACCAGATCTTTGTGCAAAATTGCTATGATCTTTTCGAGTCTCTCTTCTGTTACCGCCTGAGACACATAGGCCAATGGGATATGTGTTGTGACTAGTGCGACACGCAGCCCTTCGGTGGCTAACATCATAACGACTAGTGGGGTAGTTGATTTCTCCGCAAAGAACTCAGTATGGCCGCTAAAGGCCACGCCTGCGCGGTTAATCACCCCTTTGTGTACAGGGCCGGTGACAATAGCATCAAATTCACCATTCATACAGCCTAAAGCGGCTCTTTCTAGTGTATTTAATACGTAATGACCATTGGCTTCATCCAGTTGGCCGGCAATAGCGTTGCTTGTTAACGGAATATGGTCAACGACTAAGGTGCCTGCTTTTTGCGCGACAATCGGGGCATCGGCTTGATAGTCAATCAGTTCGACATCAATATCAAGCTGTTGCGCTCGCTCTGCTAACATTGTTTTGTCAGCGCAGACCACAATCTGGTGGTTCCAGCTTTCCTTAGATTGGGCAAGGACTAAGTCTGGCCCTATACCCGCAGGCTCACCTGCTGTGACGATAATGCGTTTACAGTTCATCTTGCTCGTTATCCTCAATGACTTCAACATAGGCACTAGCGCGAATCTCTTGCAGCCATGCGCTTGCTTCTTCATTGAACTTACGGTTAAACAAAATTCGGTAAGCTTTGTTTTTTAGTGCAGAGTCTGTTCGGTCTACTTCACGGCGGTCGAGAATTTCAACGATATGCCAGCCATGAACAGTTTTAAATGGTTCGCTGATTTGGCCAACAGGTAGAGTATCGATTTGGTGTTTGAACTCAGGTACATACAGATCAGATGTTTGATAACCTAATTCACCATTTTGCGCGGCAGAGCCAGGATCTTGGCTGTACTGTTGAGCGAGTTCACCAAAGGTTGCGTCACCAGCCTTAATTTGACGAATAATGTTGTTTAAGGTGTTCTTCACGCCTTCGTCACTTAGGATGACAGTAGGCTTAATAAGGATATGGCGAGCATTGACCTCAGTAACCGCAACGGTTTCTAAGCCTTTGACATCTTCAATTTTCAGGATATGGAAGCCAACACCGCTGCGGAATGGACCAATAACACTGCCTTTGTTTTGCAGTTTGATTTGATCGGCGAAAATGGTTGGCATCTCTTCTTTGCGCATCCATCCCCAGTCTCCACCTTGCAGCGCTTTAGGGCCTTTAGAATAGGTGTAAGCCATAGTGCTGAAATCAGCACCATTATTGAGCTCTTTTACCAGCTCTTTAGCTTGTGCTTCAATTTCCGATTTATCATCGCCGTCATTTACACGCAATTGGATATGGCCAATTTTGTATTGAACCGTTGCGTTTGTTTCTTGGGCTAATAACTCACTTAAGTTATCTACTTCTGCAGGTAGGATGTTGATGCGACGACGAACTAGAGCATTGCGAGCTTCGCTGGCGGCAATTTCTTTGCGAATTTGCTCACGAAACTCAGCGTAGTTTAGGCCTTCACTTGCAATAGAGGCACGTAATTGTTCAACCGTTTGCTGGTTGTTTTTAGCAATTTCGCTAATCGCTTCGTTCAGGCGATTATCATCAATACGTACACCTAAGCGCTCAGCTTCTTGTTGCTGAATGGTATCGACAATCAGTTTCTCAGTAACTTGCTCAGTTAGGATCTCTTCTGACGGTAGAGATTGGCCTTTTTTCTTGGCATTCGCTTTGAGCGTTTTGATTGAGGTATCGATATCACTTTGTAGTACTACACTGGTATTCACTATTACCGCAACTGTATCTAGTGCGACTGGTTCCGCTTGCACCAAATTAATTGGGCTTGCGATCATCAGTGCCAGTAATGTTTGTTTCCAAAACTTCATTGAAAGTCCTATAAATTCAAATAGCCTGATGTCTTAGACATCAGGCTGGATAATTAGTTGTTTAAGAAGAATGGGCGACCGTAACCTAGTGAGTTACCTGCACTATCTCCACCTGCCATCCCAGAATCTGAGCCAATTCTTGTACCAAAACCTATGATGCCAAAATTAAAGCTAAAGTTGCTTTCATAGACTGGATTGGCATTTGGATAGCTAGAAAAGTTTGGATCCCAATTTTGCAGTTGATTACTGTAGGTGAAGCCAACATACCAACAATCAGACGTGTAATTTACACGTGCTAGCCATTCTAGCGACTCCTCAGTGGTCAAATCGTAGAAATATTGCGCGCTGGTGTTCCAATTGCGATTTATTCTGTAACCCGCGAGTAGACCTGCTTGCGAAATTCCATCGACTGTTATGCCGCTAACATCAAAATCTACTGTATCTTGTAAGTATTCTTTAGTTACATAACGGTAGTTACCTTGGACATAGCCGCCATTAAAGCGATACTCAAGGGTGCTATTACCTAACTGAACTTCACTGGTGTCGATATCGTATTGAATACCACCGTGATAAAACAGGTAATCGTCATAGTTAAAGTCCATTTCGACAGCCCAAGCTGAGTAATTAGACTTTCTCGTGTCGTCTGGGTTAAAGGTATCGCTCTTAGTATCTTTGTCGATATAGAAGATTTGACCAAAAGAGATATTCAGTCTTTCTTTATAGCCACTATCGAAGAAGCGAGAAGAAGCCCCGTAGCTAAATTGGTTCGCCTCGGCGATTTTATCTACACCACTGTATTTACGACTGCGGAATAGGCCGTAATAGTCAGTTTGTAGCAGTGTTGTATCGTAATTGCCGATATTGCTTTGATCTTCTTCGGGTACGTAAACATACTGAACTTGCGGCTCTAACGTTTGTGTATAGCCGTTGAAAATGGTGGTATCGCGTTCTAGCACAACACCAGCATGAGTACGGAATTCAGGGATGACACGTGAGACGTTTTCTTTAAGACCGTAATATGGGTTTGACTCTTTGTCACCACTAGTCGTGTCTACGCCATCGAGATCTTGCTGATAGTAAGTACCAAGCAATCTTGCTTCTGTTGTCCAACTACCCCACGTAGTACCAATAGGGATGGTTAGGCCTGGCTCGATATGCACACGTGTTGCTGATGGTTTACCTTCTGCATCAGTATCAAATCTTGAGATATGACTGGTCATATCAAAGTCGAGGTGGCGCATCAGCTCAGGGGCGTAGTAGTTGTATTCTAACTGAGGCAACAATCGATACGGCAAGTTATTACTAGTGGTTAGAACTTGGAAGTCTCGAGTTAGAAGTGATGCATCCCACGATTCTGAACGGTAGGTTGCCTGCGCTTCTTGGATTAGCTGACCATCTTCTTTGTTACCAATAGACGAGTCGATGTGTGAGAAGTAGGAAATATCACTAACTTTCGAATAGTCGATCTCAAACTTCCAATTTTTTTGGAAAATACCAGAGTGCTGCCATTGGAAGCCCCAGCGGTCACCGTACTCTGGGTACTTTTTGTCATCTGGTAAGTACTCAGACTTTAATGAACTAAAGCCTAAGTCTGATAGATAACGCAGTTCGCTGTTGAGCTGAGTTCCACGTTCTTGCATATATTTAAACGTGGTCTCTAGGTCATAGTTGGGTGCGAGGTTCCAATAGATAGGGACCTCCATTTCAAAGCCGTCACTGGAGCCATAAGATACCGTAGGGTAAAGAAAGCCTGTTTTACGCGTATCACCAATAGGCACAGTAAGATATGGAAGATAGAAAACTGGCACACTGACGATTTCAAAGCGCGGATTGTAGAAGGTTGCCTCTTCTTCATTTTGGTCGATATCAATACTTGATGCGACCATTCGCCATGAGTTATCACCTTCAGGACAAGAGGTAATGGAACCGTCTTCAATCTCGTAGACTGACTTACCTGTCTTCGATACGTAGACAGCCTCACCACGTCCTGGTTCACATAGGAATTGGTAATTGGTATTCTCTAACGTAACAAAATCAGTGTTTAAGTTATTAGTGGCTTTGTCTGAAATGGTTTTAACTTCACCATCACTAAAAGTCACATTACCTTCGGCGAC
This sequence comes from Vibrio orientalis CIP 102891 = ATCC 33934, assembly GCF_000176235.1. Lineage (NCBI taxonomy): Bacteria > Pseudomonadati > Pseudomonadota > Gammaproteobacteria > Vibrionales > Vibrionaceae > Vibrio > Vibrio orientalis. The sequence continues at coordinate 87,451 of NZ_ACZV01000002.1, forward strand.
AACTACATTTTCTTGTTGGTGCAAAGTAACATTGTCAGCGAGCATGCGCTTTTTACCCTGCACAACCACAACATTGCCACGATAGGTTGCTTTGTCACCGTTAATTGCTTCTAGGCTATCAGCTTCGACGTTTACTGGAAGTTGATTTGGGTTTTCAGGTTCAGCTTCATTGACCAAACATTGATCAATAATGTCTAATGTTTGACATTGCCCAATAGCTGGCATTTCTCTAGATGTTTCTTCAGGTGTTTGCTCTGCTTTTGTTTGTGGAACAAGTAACGCAGTGCTAATTGAAACAGCTAATACGGTGCGTGGAAAACGTAACATCGAGTTTGACTATCCTGTTGAACTTGATATATCCGGTGAATAGGTGACCGAATGTAAAATAAAACGGTTCTTATAATAAAGTAATTTGAAGCTTACGGCACTATCAGACCGCTTCACGGCGAAAAAATTCAGAGATTGAGAGCACATAATGCATATTTTTGGCAAAATTCTTGGCACCTTCTTTGGTTTCCTATTTGGGGGAGCGTTCGGTGCAGTATTCGGCTTATTTATAGGTCACCAATTCGATAAAGCTCGTCGCTTGCGCCAAGCGGGCTTTAATACCGGATTTGGCAGTGGACCTAGCCAAGCTCAGCGTCAAGAGGAGTTCTTTAAAGCGGCATTTGCGGTTATGGGCCATGTGGCGAAAGCCAAGGGGCAGGTGACTAAAGAAGAGATCCAACTGGCAAGTACCATGATGGATCGTATGAGCCTGCACGGAGAACAGCGTAAAGCGGCGCAAAATGCGTTTCGTGAAGGTAAAGAGAGCGACTTTCCTTTGGATACCGTGCTAGAACGAGTACGTATCTCTGCGGGTGGTCGCTTTGACCTAATGCAGTTTTTCTTAGAGCTACAGATCTCGGCAGCGTTTGCCGATGGTGATATCCACCCTAGTGAGCGTAATGTTCTACATAAGGTAGCTAGAGGCCTCAACTTCTCATCTGAGCAGCTTGAACAACGATTAAGAATGCAAGAAGCGGCGTTTCGCTTTCAGCAAGGTGGTTTTGGTGGTCAAGCGGGTGGAGGCTCTCATCATTCAGGGGGTAATTGGCAGCAAGCGTCGACGGCAGACCAGTTAAGCGATGCATATAAACTGATTGGTGTCGATAGTAACGCTGATGCGAAAACGGTCAAGCGTGCTTACCGCAAGCTAATGAATGAACACCACCCTGATAAGTTAATGGCAAAAGGTCTGCCGCCTGAGATGATGAATGTGGCGAAAGAAAAAGCGCAAGAAATTCAAAATGCTTACGACTTGATTAAGAAGGCGAAAGGATTCTAAGTTCTTGTAACTAATAGATTTAGGCTCACTACTAGTAATGTAGTGGGCTTTTTCTTAGCGTAAAATGACAAAAAGCCTGATGAGGAGACTCATCAGGCTTTTTTAATATGGTGGCCCCTCGCAGACTTGAACTGCGGACCAATCGATTATGAGTCGACTGCTCTAACCACTGAGCTAAGGGGCCGTATAGGGAAGTGATTATAGGGGATGAGGATCGGGCTGTCTAGACGCTATCAAGGCTAAATGCGCTTAGTTTTTATCCACTTAAATCCCCAGAGACAAAAAAGGTGAGCAAGTGCTCACCTTTTAGTCAATCAAACATCACGTCGATTATTCGTCTAGGAAGCTACGCAGAGTTTCTGAGCGGCTTGGGTGACGAAGTTTACGTAGTGCTTTCGCTTCGATCTGACGGATACGTTCACGAGTAACGTCGAACTGCTTACCTACTTCTTCAAGAGTATGGTCAGTGTTCATATCGATACCAAAGCGCATACGAAGTACTTTTGCTTCACGTGGCGTTAGGCCCGCAAGAACGTCTTTTGTTGCTACTTTTAGGCTGCCTGCAGTTGCAGAGTCTAGCGGTAGCTCAAGCGTTGTATCTTCAATGAAATCACCTAGATGCGAATCTTCGTCGTCACCGATTGGTGTCTCCATAGAGATTGGTTCTTTAGCAATTTTCAGTACTTTACGGATCTTATCTTCTGGCATCTGCATGCGCTCTGCCAGTTCTTCCGGTAGCGGCTCACGACCCATCTCTTGTAGCATTTGACGAGAGATACGGTTCAGCTTGTTGATCGTTTCGATCATGTGTACCGGAATACGAATCGTACGTGCTTGGTCTGCGATTGAACGAGTGATTGCCTGACGGATCCACCACGTTGCGTAAGTCGAGAACTTGTAACCACGACGGTATTCGAACTTATCTACGGCTTTCATCAGACCGATGTTACCTTCTTGGATCAGATCCAAGAATTGTAGACCACGGTTGGTGTATTTCTTCGCAATCGAGATTACTAGACGTAAGTTCGCTTCAACCATCTCTTTCTTCGCACGGCGAGCTTTCGCTTCACCGATAGACATACGACGGCTGATGTCTTTGATGTTTTGAACCGTTAGTGATGTTTCTTCTTCGATGATCTTCAATTTAGAGATCGAACGACGAATATCATCTTCGCTGCGGCGTACTTTTTCAGCGTATGGCTTATCAGATGCAAGAATTTCATCTAACCAAGCATCAGTCGATTCGTTACCTGTAAATAGGGTAATGAATGACTTCTTAGGCATCTTACCGTATTCAACCGTCGCCTTCATGATGAGGCGTTCTTGAGTACGTACACGTTCCATTGACGTGCGAAGCTCTTCAACTAGGTAGTCAAATTGCTTTGGAGTAAGACGAAACTCTTTGAATACGTCGATAACCATCTCGTGAGCAAGCGTTGCTTTCGGGCTTTCATTGCCGTACTCGTTGCATGCTAACTGGTAGTTTTGGAACGTATTACGAAGTGCAGTGAACTTCTCTAGAGCAAGCTCAGGGTCAATACCTGTATCTTCCTCTTCTTCCTCATCGTCAGAGTCGTCGGACTCTTCTTTCTCTTCAGCGTCTTCGTCTTCAAGCTCAGACTCTGCAAGTTCAGAGCCGATGTGAGTCGCTGTAGGTGCTGCCGTTTCGTCAGCATCAGGATCAACAAAGCCCGTGATAAGGTCAGTAAGACGTAGTTCTTCTGCTTGAATTCTATCAAACTGTTCAAGAATGTATGGGATGGTGCCTGGATACTCTGCCACTGCATTTTGAACTTGGTTAATACCATCTTCAATACGCTTAGCAATATCGATCTCGCCTTCACGAGTCAATAGCTCAACAGTACCCATTTCACGCATGTACATACGTACTGGGTCAGTGGTTCGGCCGATTTCGTTCTCTACGCTAGATAGCGCAGCAGCTGCAGCTTCTGCCGCATCTTCATCGGTGATTGTATCGTCATCATTCAGTGCAAGATCATCGGCATCAGGAGCAGTTTCAACTACTCGAATGCCCATATCGTTGATCATCTGAATGATATCTTCGACCTGCTCTGAATCGACGATTTCTGCTGGCAGGTGGTCGTTTACTTCTGCGTAGGTCAGATAGCCTTGTTCCTTGCCTTTAATGACAAGTTGTTTTAGCTGTGACTGCGGATTTTGATCCATAGACGGTATCCAACTTAGTATCTGGTGAAGGAATTAGTATGCGAGTTGCAAACCACACATCTTAACAAATTTATTTATTGCTGACTAATCGAACAGGGTTACGCTTTTAAATCTAGCATTAACGCTAGCAGCTCCCTTCTTTCTTCGGTTGATAAACCGACACTTCTTTCTTTGGCCTGCAGGTTTTCAATTTGTTTTTCAACGCACTGGGCAAGTATTTTGTCCAATGAGTCTAAAAATATATCTTGTTCATTATCTTCATCGAGGGGGATCTCCCACCCTGCTAGTCGAGATAATAGTGCCTCGTGGCTACTGTTTCGCCAATGTTCTATTAACTGGCCCGTAGTTATATTGGGATGCTGATGACAATATTCAAGCACTTCGACAAATAAACTTAGCCCTGGCACTGTTAACTCTCTCACACTTGAGAGATCCGGTACCATTTGAGCATAGCTCGGATTCTGGATAAGCAAAGCGATCACTTCACGCATTGGCGTACGTTTGATCTCTTTATGCGGTTGAGGTCGACTTTCACTTTGCTTCTTGCGAGGCTGACGTAGTTGGTTGTCAAAACCTGTGCGTTCATCGAGCAGTTTTTCTAGTAATTCTTGGAAGTAAGGATCCGGTATTTTATCAATCAGAACGCTGGCGTGTGCTCTTAGCGCTGATTTACCTTCATTACCGCCTAGATTCAGTTGATGTATCTCAATCAAGTTGTCAAACAGATAACTTGAAAGTGGTGTTGCTTGTTCGATCTGTTGCTCAAAGGCTTCTTTGCCATGCTTACGTACGTAGCTATCTGGGTCCTCACCATCAGGGAGGAACAAAAACTTCAGCGTATTGCCTGTTTTTAGATATTGCAGTGCATTTTCTAGCGCACGCCAAGCGGCTTCTTTACCAGCTCGGTCACCATCGTAACAACAAACGACGGTATTGGTTTGACGGAACAACAGTTGAATATGATCGCCAGTTGTCGACGTACCTAGTGAGGCGACCGAATAGTCGACGCCGTATTGAGCGAGTGCGACCACATCCATATAGCCCTCTACCACCAATACTTTAGGTGGCTCGCGGTAGGCTTGCATCACTTCATACAGGCCATAAAGCTCTTTGCCTTTATGGAAGATAGGCGTTTCTGGCGAGTTTAGGTATTTAGGCGTCCCATCACCTAGCACACGGCCACCAAAACCAATCACTCGACCACGACGGTCACGAATAGGGAACATCACACGACCACGGAAGCGGTCGTAGCGATTACCTTTATCGTTTTCAATCAACATACCGCCAGAGACAAGCATCTCTTGAGTTTGCGGAGCTTGACCGAAGTTTTTACGGACTAAATCCCACTCATCAGCAACGTAACCAATGCCAAACTTCTGCACAATTTGACCGGAAAGCCCACGATCTTTTAGATAATCAATGGCAACTTTGCTTTTTGGTTGCTTAAGCTGATCACGATAAAATTGAGCAATACTGCCCATTAGATCGTAAAGGTTACGTTTTTGCTCTGAGTTGGCTTTAGGCTGATTGGATTGAACGCCTCCGCCTTGGCGCTGTTCTCTTGGCACATCTAAACCAAGAAATGAAGCGAGTTCTTCAATCGCTTCAACGAACTCTAAGCGCTCATACTCCATCATAAAGTCGATGGCATTACCGTGTACGCCACAACCAAAGCAATGATAGAACTGTTTTTCTTGCGAAACGCTAAATGAAGGGGTTTTCTCGTTATGGAACGGGCAGCAAGCACCGTAGTTTTTGCCTTTTTTCTTAAGTTTTACGCGAGCATCAATAATGTCGACGATATCGAGTCGAGCAAGGAGGTCATCAATGAAACTGCGAGGGATGTGTCCTGCCATAAAACCTTAGAAAAATGCACTAACAATTAGAGAGGGTAGATACAAACAAGCCGCGCATTCCAGAGGATAGCACGGCTTGCTGCAATTTGGGTTGGGTAATTAAGCCAGTTTAGCGCGAACTAAACCACTTACTTTACCCATATCTGCGCGCCCTTGGATTTGAGGCTTAAGAACGCCCATCACTTTACCCATGTCTTGCATGCCCGCGGCACCTGATTCAGCAATTGCACTTTCAATAAGAGCAACAACTTCTTCTTCGGTAAGCGGTTGAGGCATAAAGTCCTCAAGTACAGTAATTTCGACTTTCTCAACATCTGCAAGGTCTTGACGACCTGCAGCTTCAAATTGAGCGACAGAATCGCGACGCTGTTTAACCATTTTTGTTAGCACAGCAAGAATGTCGTCATCGCCCAGAGTAATCTGTTCGTCGACTTCACGTTGCTTAATTGCTGACAGAGCTAAACGGATAGTGCCAAGGCGCGGTTTGTCCTTGGCTTTCATCGCTAATTTTTGCTCTTCTTTGAGCGTGTCAATAAGAGCCATAACTATAATCCTTTAGGACTTAGTTATTAGTACAGGCGAACGCGACGTGCGTTTTCGCGAGCTAGCTTCTTAGCGTGACGCTTTTGAGCTGCTGCTTTAGCGCGTTTGCGAACTGTAGTTGGTTTTTCGTAGTGCTCACGACGACGCACTTCAGAAAGGATACCTGCTTTTTCGCAAGAGCGTTTGAAACGACGTAGAGCAACGTCGAACGGTTCGTTTTCACGTACTTTAACTACTGGCATATGCCTTTCACCTCAGGGGTTAATTCGTTAATGCTGGAACGTTAGTGAGCCAAACACTGATGTTCGGTCTCAAACCAGCTTGATCAAAAATGGTGCGGAATTTTAATCCGAACGCATAGCCTTTGTAAAGTATTTTGTTGGGTAGAGTTTGCACAAAATTTGTTTGCGAAGCCAAGGCGAGGTAAGATTGCGCCAATTTTGAATTAGAGACAAATACATCCGGGACAGAGCATGCGCATTATTGGTATCGAAACCTCTTGTGATGAAACAGGAATTGCAATTTATGATGATGTGAAAGGGCTGCTTTCTCATCAATTATATAGTCAGGTAAAACTGCATGCTGATTACGGCGGTGTAGTACCAGAGCTTGCATCCCGTGATCATGTGAAAAAGACAATTCCTCTTATTAAAGCGGCATTAAAAGAAGCGAACTTAACAGCGAAAGATATCGATGGTGTCGCATACACTGCCGGTCCTGGCTTAGTAGGTGCGTTACTGGTTGGTGCTACGATTGGTCGTAGTATCGCTTATGCTTGGGGGGTGCCAGCGGTTCCTGTTCACCATATGGAAGGCCACTTATTAGCGCCGATGCTTGAAGATAACCCACCGCCATTTCCATTTGTCGCGGTATTGGTTTCAGGCGGTCACACCATGATGGTTGAAGTGAAAGGGATTGGTGAGTACAAGATTCTAGGTGAGTCGATTGATGATGCTGCCGGTGAAGCCTTCGACAAAACCGCAAAACTGATGGGACTTGATTACCCTGGTGGCCCGCTATTGTCTAAATTAGCGGAAAAAGGCACACCTGGTCGCTTTAAATTCCCACGCCCAATGACTGACCGCCCTGGACTTGATATGAGTTTCTCAGGTCTTAAAACGTTTACTGCTAATACTATTGCGGCCAATGGTGATGATGAGCAAACTCGAGCGGATATTGCTTTAGCGTTTGAAGAAGCGGTATGTGCCACTTTGAGCATTAAATGTAAACGTGCATTAGAGCAGACTGGCTTCAAGCGTATTGTTATTGCTGGCGGTGTAAGTGCTAACCGACGTTTGCGTGCTGATCTTGAGCAGCTAGCGAAAAAAGTGGGTGGAGAGGTGTACTACCCGCGCACGGAGTTTTGTACCGATAACGGTGCAATGATTGCTTATGCAGGTATGCAGCGGCTTAAAAATGGAGAAGTGTCTGACCTATCAGTACACGCCACACCGCGTTGGCCAATTGATCAATTGAAACCGATCGCTTAACAAGCATAAGTGGTTGTATTAAGGTCGCTGTTATGGCGGCCTTTTCTTTATCTGAACGAAGAGAGTTCCGACTTCTTAGTTGAGAAAATAATGATACCCTTCGACTTTATAAAAATAATCAATGGATAGAAGTATGCACAAGTTTGCTGTCGATGGCCGAGAAATGGCTTATCAAGATATAGGTACAGGGCCAGTCGTGGTCTTTGGTCATAGCTATTTATGGGGTAGCGAGATGTGGGCGCCACAAGTGGAAGCGCTCAGCCAGCACTATCGGTGTATTGTGCCTGAGCTATGGGCCCATGGTGAGTCTGATTCTGCTCCAGAAACAACCCGTTCATTGTCAGATTATGCTAAGCAGATTATTGCTCTTTTAGATCACTTACAAGTTGAGCGCTTTTCTATCGTTGGTCTATCGGTCGGTGGAATGTGGGGAACGGAAGTGACCTCTTTGGTTCCTTCTCGTGTCCAGTCACTGGTGTTAATGGATACGTTTGTTGGCTTAGAGCCAGAAGTAACTCATAAAAAGTACTTTGGGATGTTAGAAGCCATTAGTCAGGCTAAAGCGGTTCCCGCGCCAATTGTAGAAGCTGTTACGCCGCTGTTTTTTGCTAATAATGCCAATCAGGACAACCCCAAGTTAGTTGAGCAGTTCTCTCATTTCCTTAGTCAGCTGCAAGGCGAAAGAGCGGTTGAAGTGGCAAGAGTTGGTCGAATGGTATTTGGTCGACGCGATCAAATAGAAGAGATTGAAAAGTTCGCTCTGCCAGTGTTGATTGCTGTAGGGCAAGAAGATAAGCCTCGCCCTGTACTTGAGTCTTATCTGATGCATGATTGTATTAGCGGTTCGGAGTTGATTCAAATTCCAAAGGCGGGGCATATTTCAAACCTTGAACAGCCTGAGTTTGTTACTGAGATGCTGAAAAACTTCTTATCGCGTGTTTATGCCTAGTTTTATTTGAAAACTACAGCTCCAAATAAAGCCTCTATACTAAGAGGCTTTATTTAATCCATTCTTTTTCTCACCCACTTTGGGCTCTGTCCCGTCAATAAGCCGTTTGATGTTTTGATGATGGCGAAAAACTATCAAGCAGCACAGCATAGCCACAGGCAATGTGTACTGAGGCTTGAACATCCAAGTATAAAACGGCGCCAGTAGCACCGTAACGATCGCGGCAAGAGAAGAGTAGCGGAACAGAAAAGCCACACTTAACCAGGTTACGATGATCATTCCTGTCAGATCTAAGCCGATAGGGGCAATGGCACCTAAAGCGGTAGCGACGCCTTTTCCGCCTTTAAAATGAAAAAAGAGTGGATACATATGACCTAGGCAGGCAGCAATTGCAATCACACCTAATATGACTGGCTCGATATCAAGGAAGTAGCCACCCCAGACTGGGATTGTGCCTTTTAACATATCGCACAGCAAAACCGCCGCCGCTGCTTTTTTCCCTCCGATACGCAACACATTGGTGGCGCCAGGGTTATTTGAACCAACGCCGCGCGGGTCTGGTAAACGTAAGATACGACAGATCAAAACAGCACTCGAGATCGAGCCTAGAAGGTAGGCGACAATGATCATAACCAGTGCTAATGGGGTCATAGTAAGGTAACTCGTCTGAAACAGGTGTTAGTCAAGCAACTAATTGATATTATATCGCGCCTGACACGCTCAAACTACCGCAAGAGTGTTTGAGATTGAAATAGTACGACTTTTTACCTAGCTTGGGTATCCGACCTCTAAAGGAATTAACACATGGATAAAGTATTTATCGAGCAATTAGAAGTAATCACGACCATCGGTGTGTATGACTGGGAGCAAGAGATTAAGCAAAAACTCGTGCTTGATATTGAAATGGCTCATGATAACCGTCCAGCAGGTAAGAGTGATGATGTTGCCGATGCGCTTGATTATTCGCAAGTAAGCCAAGCGGTATTAGACCATATTGAAGGCGGATGTTTTCTGTTGGTTGAACGTGTAGCAGAAGAAGTCGCAGAGCTTATCATGGCTCGATTTAATGTTGCTTGGATTAAAATCCGCTTAACCAAACCAGGAGCCGTTGCTCAAGCGAAAGGTGTCGGTGTGGTTATTGAGCGAGGCAATGCATGATTACCGTTTATGTCGGAATAGGTTCAAACATTGCCCGGCATAAGCACGTTGAAGCGGCGATCGGCGAACTGAGAGCCTTAGATGCCGAGCTGCGAATCTCAACGATTTATGAATGTGAAGCAGTAGGGTTTGAAGGACAGCCATTCTACAACCTCGTGGTAGAAATGAAGACGCAGTTAGAGTTAACGGAATTTTCACGCCAGTTGCGCGATATTGAGTTTAAATGGGGCCGCGCTGTGGATGCGGGTAAGTTGGAACCAAGAACGGTTGATCTCGATATTATCCTATTTGGTGAACAAATTTCCCAAAATGCGCCGGAGCTGCCACGTAGTGATATCTTCAAATATGCCTTTGTGCTACAGCCGTTGTTGGAACTATGCCCTCAGTTGGCGGTCCCTAATGATGGTCGGACGATCGAACAGATCGCTCAACAGTTTCAGTTTGAATTACCGCTTTCACCTGTAGCTAAGTGGTTTAGTTAATAATTAAGAGAATCTAATGGGTTATTTTGAAGCTTTTATCCTTGCTTTGATTCAAGGCTTAACCGAATTTTTGCCGATTTCGAGCTCGGCGCACCTTATCCTGCCATCTGCAATTTTAGGTTGGGAAGATCAAGGCTTAGCCTTTGATGTTGCGGTACACGTGGGTACGTTAGCGGCGGTCATTATCTACTTCCGCAAAGAAGTGGTCTCTCTGTTGAGTGCTTTCTTTGCTTCTATCTTTAAAGGTGAGCGCAGTAAAGAAGCTAAATTGGCTTGGATGATTGTCATTGCGACGATTCCTGCCTGTATCTTTGGTTTATTGATGAAAGACTTCATTGAGCTTTATCTGCGCAGTGCGTGGGTCATTGCTACCACCACGATCGTATTTGGTTTACTGCTTTGGTATGTCGACAAAAACTCTAAATTGGCGGATGACGAATACCAAGCGGATTGGAAGAAAGCCCTATTTATCGGTATTAGCCAAGCGTTAGCAATGATTCCGGGCACATCTCGTTCAGGTGCGACAATTACAGCGGCGCTTTATCTTGGTTTTACCCGTGAAGCGGCGGCGCGTTTTTCATTCTTAATGTCGATTCCAATTATATTATTGGCAGGCAGCTATTTAGGTTTGAAGCTGGTTACCAGTGGCGAACCGATTCATTTTGGCTTCTTAATGACGGGTATCGTAACGTCCTTCATTAGTGCTTATATCTGTATTCACTTCTTCTTGAAGCTGATTTCAAAGATGGGTATGACACCGTTTGTTATTTATCGATTGTTACTTGGTTTAGGTTTGTTTGCTTTCCTAGCACTCAACTAATCCTTCAATATCAGTCTTTTCTTTGTAAGACCACATCGCCCAATCTCGCGCCAGCAGCGACATTGTGATATATATGTGGTCTTTCTTTTTCTCTCTTCTTTAATAGACGATATGCGAATTTTTGCACTGACCTTACTCTTAGTTTTAGGCTGGCTACAAGCTGAATTGTGGTTCGGCAAAAATGGGATTTCTGACTTTCAAGCGGTCAATGCGGAAACTCAGGTGCAACATCAGGTCAATAGCAATCTTCAAGGGCGCAACAATGAAATGTTCGCTGAGATTGATGACTTGCGCCAAGGTCTCGATGCGATTGAAGAACGTGCCCGGCATGAGCTTGGTATGATTAAAGAAGGCGAAACGTTTTATCGAATTATTGGAGACGATAACTAGATGTCTGTAATCTCTCCATCGATTGTCGCAATTGTTCCAGCAGCGGGTGTCGGTAGCCGCATGAAAGCGGATCGACCAAAGCAATACCTTCAGATCAATCAACAGACGGTACTAGAGCACACCATAGAGAAGTTATTACTTCACTCTGCAGTGAGTCATGTGGTGGTCGCAATTACTGATGGTGACCCGTACTTTCCCGAACTCTCTTTAGCATCAAATCCGCAAGTCATTCGTGTTGCTGGCGGTAAAGAGCGCGCTGATTCGGTATTATCTGCATTACACTATGTGCAGCAGCACCAGTTAGCTGAATGGGTTATGGTTCATGACGCAGCAAGGCCGTGTGTTGATTTAACGGATATCGATCGTCTGATTGAGTGTGCCCTAGCCAATCAATTGGGCGGGATCCTTGCAGCTCCGGTTCGAGACACGATGAAACGCTCGAACCAGAATCAAGAGATTGATCATACTGTAGATAGGGAAGCACTGTGGCACGCACTTACTCCACAGATGTTTAAAACTCAGATGCTAACGCACGCTTTGGCTGACGCCTTGCAACAAGGTGTCAAAATTACTGATGAGGCTTCAGCTATCGAGTGGCTAAACCATAAGCCAGCTCTAGTTCAAGGCCGCTCAGACAATATAAAAATAACTCAGCCTGAAGACTTAGCATTAGCCGAGTTTTATCTAAATAGAAACAAAGGATAACTCATGATTCGAATTGGCCACGGCTTTGACGTGCATAAATTTGGTGGCGAAGGCCCGGTGATTATTGGTGGTGTCGCGGTTCCGTATGAGCAAGGGCTTATTGCTCACTCCGACGGTGACGTGGCGTTACATGCACTGTGTGATGCGCTTTTAGGCGCTATCGCAGAAGGTGACATTGGTCGTCATTTTCCTGATACCGACGACAAGTGGAAAGGGGCAAATAGCCGTGAACTGCTGAGAGATGTTTACCGTCGCGTAAAAGAAAAAGGCTACGTATTAGGTAATGCCGATATTACCATTATGGCTCAAGCGCCTAAAATGGCGCCTCATATAGAATCCATGTGCCAAGTGATTGCACAAGATCTTGAAACTGAACTTGGTAATGTCAACGTCAAAGCGACGACGACTGAGCGACTAGGCTTTACTGGGCGTAAAGAAGGCATTGCAACCGAAGCGGTTGTACTGCTGCTTAAAAAATAATGAATGCTAGGTTGTTTTACACTATCTAAAGTGACCTAGCAGTGGAAAGAGTATGTCTGATATTTTATCTTCTTTGGCTTACCTTAATGGCAAGCCAAATGCGAAAGGCAAATTAAAAGCCAAAGCTGAACATTTTCAAGTGAACGAAAACCTAGGTTTTGAGTTTACTGGGTCGGGTGAGCACCTGATGGTCCGCATTCGCAAAACGGGTGAGAACACCAGTTTTGTTGCTAATGAACTGGCGAAAACTTGTGGTGTCAAATCCAAAGACGTTAGCTGGGCTGGCTTGAAAGACCGCCATGCGGTGACCGAGCAATGGCTGAGTGTTCACTTACCGAAAGGTGACACTCCTGACTTTAGTCAGTTTCTTGCTCAGTACCCAAGTATTGAAATTTTAGCCACTGACCGTCATAACAAAAAGCTGCGTCCAGGTGACTTAGTGGGTAACCAATTTGTGGTGACGTTATCCGATGTCAGCGATGTGGATGAAGTATTAGCACGACTAGAGTCTATTGTGAAAACTGGGGTGCCTAATTACTTCGGTAGCCAGCGTTTTGGTAATCAAGGCAACAACCTAGAAGAGGCCCGTCGCTGGGGGCGTGAAAACGTTCGTACTCGCAATCAGAATAAGCGCAGTCTTTATCTTTCTGCTGCTCGCTCGTGGATTTTTAATACCATTGTTTCTGAGCGTATTGAAAAAGGTTGCTTTGACCAAGTTTTATTGGGCGATCTTGTTGAGATTAACGGCCAGCAAGAGTCAGTGACGAGCGACACTGCCGACACTTTCAATAATGGCATTGCGGAAGGCACGACACTGCTAACAGCAGCACTTGCTGGTGATAATGCACTACCAACAACAGAGCAAGCATTAGCTCTAGAACAGCCTCACTTAGATGCTGAGCCTGATCTGATGGCGTTAATTCGTGGTAATCGCATGCGCCATGACCGCCGCGCAATTTCTTTAATGCCTCAGGATCTAACTTGGCAAGTTGATGGCGATAATGTCACGCTACGTTTTTCATTAGACGCTGGGTGCTTTGCAACATCAATCATCCGAGAGCTGATTGAAGAAGTTGAAGTGGAGCGCCAATATTAATGAGCGACAACTTGCTTAAAATTTTGATAAGTAATGATGATGGCGTGCATGCTGAAGGCATTCATACTTTGGCTGATGCATTACGTGATATGGCTGAAGTCACGATTGTTGCTCCTGACCGAAATCGCTCTGGTGCATCGAACTCATTAACGCTTGAGCAGCCTCTGCGAGTCAATGAGATTGCACCAAAGGTCTACTCGGTGCAAGGAACGCCGACCGACTGCGTTCACTTTGCTCTTAACGAGTTGATGAAAGATGAATTGCCAGACTTAGTGCTGACGGGGATTAACCACGGTGCAAACCTTGGTGATGATGTCTTGTACTCTGGTACCGTGGCCGCCGCGATGGAGGGACACTTCCTTGGGGTGCAATCTATCGCATTCTCGCTCGTTGGTAAGGCAAATTTTGCCACAGCGGCTGTGATAGCGCGTCAATTGGTTTCGCAGCATGCGAACAAACCAATTCCAACTAACCGATTGTTAAATGTCAATGTGCCTGATTTAGCTTACGATGCATTAAAGGGAACGCAAGTCACTCGACTTGGTGCACGTCATCACGCTGAAGCGATGATTAAGCAGAAAGATCCGCGTGGACATGATATTTATTGGTTAGGTCCTCCAGGTAAAGAGCAGGATGCTGGCGAAGGCACGGATTTTTATGCTATCGAACAAGGCTTTGTTTCAATCACACCGTTACAAGTGGATTTAACGGCTCATGAGTCGATACAAAGCATGGGTAATTGGTTAAAGGATAGTTAAGCATGACAAACCCACATGCCGATAGATTGCGAGATTTTCTGATTGCGAATGGGATTCAAGACCAGAAAGTACTCGATGCCATTTATAGATTGCCGCGAGAGCAATTTGTCTCTCAGGCAATGATTCATCAAGCCTATGACAACAATGCGCTGCCGATAGGACAAGGACAAACTATTTCTCAGCCATACATCGTGGCGAAGATGACAGAAATGTTGGAGCTCACACATAGCAGTAAGGTGCTTGAAGTCGGTACCGGCTCTGGTTATCAAACTGCAGTATTGTCGCAGCTTGTAGAACATGTTTATTCGATTGAACGTATTAAGACCCTGCAATGGGAAGCAAAGCGTCGCTTAAAGCAGTTGGATATTTATAATATATCCACTAAGCATGGTGATGGCTGGCAAGGCTGGGCGGCGAAAGGGCCGTTTGACGCCATCATTGTTACCGCTGCGGCTGAGTCAGTTCCATCGGCACTCTTAGAACAACTGAAAGAGGGCGGGATATTGATGATCCCTGTCGGAACGGATGAGCAGCAATTGCTAAAAATAGTTCGTAGTGGTGATGAGTTTCTTTCTGAAGTGATAGAAATGGTTCGTTTTGTTCCTTTGGTTGCTGGTGATCTAGCGTAGCGATGAAGTTTAAGTCTTACTTTTTATTAGTCTTAGGTATTTGCAGTACATTATTAGGATGTGCTGCGCATTCCCCTGCGCCTGTGACTGGATTAAAGAAAGACTATAGTTCGGTTTCTCGAGGGAGTTATCGAGGAAGCTACTACCAAGTCGAAAAAGGCGATACGCTGTATTTTATAGCCTATGTCACAGACAAAGATGTAAGTGAAATCATTAGTTACAACGGATTAACCAAACCTTACACCATCTTTCCGGGGCAAAAACTCAAACTTTGGCAACCTGCTTATAATGCGCCAGCGTACGGTGGTACAGGGGCCGGCGTTGCTGTAGCTGCTGTTACTACTCCTTCTACTCCAAAACAGAATACGGCGTCGAGTAAAAACTCTACTCAAAAGGTTAATACGGCCAGCTCGAAAAACAATCAACAAGTGGCGAAAAAACAACCGCCAAAGAAGGTTGATCAATCGAAATCAAAGGAGTATGTTGAATCTACTGGTAAACAAAATGTTAATAAAAATACCAGTAATACATCAACAAACAACAACGTTTCCAAGTGGCTATGGCCAACTAAAGGGAGAGTAATCAAAAACTTTTCTGCTGGGGATCAAGGGAACAAAGGCATTGATATCGCAGGGCAGCGAGGACAATCCATTGTTTCTACAGCAGGCGGCACCGTGGTTTATTCGGGCAATGCACTACGTGGTTACGGTAATCTCGTGATTATAAAACATAACGACAATTACCTCAGTGCATACGCACATAATGATCGGTTGCTAGTACGCGAAGGGCAAAGTGTCAAAGCTGGTCAAAAAATCGCAACAATGGGCAGCTCTGGAGCCAGCAGTGTTCGCTTACACTTTGAAATTCGCTATCAAGGTAAGTCAGTGAATCCAAAACGCTACTTACCGTAAAAACTTACTGTTAGGTAATATAGCGACATTAGACGTAGTAATGTCTTGCTAGCTCGCCAGGGGGAGGCGCTATGAGTATCAGCAATGCAGCAACGAAAGTCGAAGAATTCGAAATTGATCAAGAAACAGTTCAATCGCAAAAAACGACCAAACCTAAACAAGCTGAAGAGGCTAAAGAAGAGTTTGATGCATCGACGAAGAGTCTAGATGCGACACAACTCTACTTAGGCGAAATTGGCTTTTCTCCACTACTTACCGCCGAAGAAGAAGTTCTATACGCCCGTCGTGCCTTACGAGGTGACGAAGCTGCGCGTAAACGTATGATTGAAAGTAACCTTCGCTTAGTAGTGAAAATTTCCCGTCGTTACAGCAATCGTGGTCTTGCACTACTTGATCTTATTGAAGAAGGAAACTTAGGTTTAATTCGAGCGGTTGAGAAATTTGACCCTGAACGTGGTTTTAGATTCTCTACCTACGCAACATGGTGGATTCGTCAAACCATAGAGCGCGCTCTGATGAACCAAACACGTACCATCCGTTTACCTATCCACGTCGTTAAAGAGCTCAATATTTATCTGCGAACCGCTCGTGAGCTATCGCAAAAACTTGACCATGAGCCGACGGCGGAAGAGATAGCTACTCAACTTGATAAACCCGTAGATGACGTGAGTAAAATGCTACGTTTGAATGAACGTATTAGCTCCGTTGATACACCAATTGGTGGCGATGGTGAAAAGGCTCTACTTGATATTATTCCTGATATTAACAATTCTGACCCTGAAGTTTCGACGCAGGATGATGATATCAAGAGCTCTTTGATTCATTGGTTAGACGAACTGAACCCTAAACAGAAAGAAGTATTAGCACGTCGCTTTGGCTTGCTTGGCTATGAGCCTTCAACTTTGGAAGAAGTTGGACGTGAAATCAATCTGACTCGTGAACGCGTTCGTCAAATTCAAGTTGAAGGGTTACGCCGCTTAAGAGAGATCCTGATCAAACAAGGTTTGAATATGGAAAATCTATTTAGTGTGGCAGAAGAGTAGAATACTCTAGAAGAGAAAAGCCTCGCTGATGCGAGGCTTTTTTGATCCGCCTGACAGACAGGTTATTCTGATTTGAGGACAGGAAAGACTTTTACCAGCTTAATTCGATTTTCTTCGAGCTCGACAATTTCCATCGGATGACCAGATACCTGAACACTTAAGTGGCTTTCTGGAATATCTTCTAAGTGCTCAAGGATTAGACCGTTGAGTGTTCTTGGGCCATCGGTTGGCAACTTCCACTTTAGGCCCTTGTTAATGTCACGGATATTGGCACTGCCTTCGATAAGGAAACTGCCATCACCTTGTGGTGTGATTTCATCAGATAGGCTTGGTGCAATGGAAGTGGTAAATTCACCGACAATTTCTTCCAGAATATCCTCTAAGGTCACAAGGCCAATAATGTCACCATATTCATCGACAATAAGACCAATACGCTCTTTATTGCGTTGAAACTTAAGTAACTGGACATTAAGAGGCGTGCCTTCTGGAATAAAATAGACCTCATCAGCAGCGCGAAGCAGCGTCTCTTTGGTGAACTCATTCTTCTCCAGCATTAAGCGATATGATTCACGTAAGCGCAGCATACCAACCACTTCATCAATCTGATCGCGGTAAAGAACCACGCGGCCATGAGGAGAGTGAGTTAACTGTCTAACGATCGATTTCCAATCATCATTGATGTCGATTCCGGTAATTTCATTTCTCGGCACCATGATGTCGTTTACCGTGACATGCTCTAGGTCGAGAATCGAAATCAGCATATCTTGGTGACGGCGCGGGATTAAGCTGCCAGCTTCATTTACTACGGTTCGGAGTTCTTCTGAACTGAGGTGGTCATCACCACTGTGAGCTACTTTGATGCCGAGTAAGCGAATAAAACCATTGGTAATGAAGTTCACTAGCATAACTAGCGGCGAAAGCAGCTTCATTAAAATGGTAAGAATAATACTACTGGCATAAGAAACACGCTCAGGGTAGAGCGAGGCAAGTGTTTTTGGCGTGACTTCAGCAAAGACAAGCACCACCATGGTGAGGGCGCCAGTGGCAATGGCGACACCGAGATCGCCATAAAGACGCATACCTAAGATGGTCGCGATAGCCGAAGCGAGAATATTAACGAGGTTGTTGCCAATTAAGATAAGCCCAATAAGGCGATCTGGACGGTCGAGCAGCTTTTCTACTCGTTTTGCCCCTTTATGACCGTTGTTTGCTAGGTGCTTGAGGCGGTATCGGTTCAAAGACATCATCCCTGTCTCTGAGCCTGAAAAATATCCTGAAATAATGATAAGACACGCGAGTAGCGCAAATAAGATACCCGTTGATATGTCGTCCAAAGCTTATCTTTTCCTTATGATTGTTTGGTTAATTTATGACCTAAACTGCGCGTTAAGTCAATTTCAAATACGGAGTGAAATATTGTAAAAGAAAGGTGCACTTGATGCACCTTTCTCTCTTGATTAGTTAAGAATGATCTCGCGGACAAAGCGACTACCGAAGTAGGCTAAAGTAAGCAAGGTTGCTCCAGCTACTGCAAACCAAGTCACTTTTCTTCCGCGCCAACCTTTTCGGTAGTGGCCCCAAAGTAGGACAGAGTAAACCACCCAAGCAATAAACGAGAGAATGCCTTTATGCGCTTTTCCCTGGGCAAACATATCTTGAACAAACACAAAACCAGTTAATAGTGTGCCTGTGAGTAGCACGTTACCGATCAAGATAATATTGAATAGCTGACGCTCGACCATCAGCAATGGTGGTAAGTTTGGATTAATGGCCAGCGCTTTTTTGGCTTTTAGTTTGTGATCCAACCAAGCCAGTTGCAGTGCATAGAGTGCACCAATCGTTAAGGTTGAATAGGAAAATAGCGCTAAAGAGATATGAATAAGCAGCTTAGGGTCTTGTTCAAGATGAGTAATATAGGTGCTTGGTAAGAAAGCGGCTGCGACTAAGTTAAGTGCTGAAAAACTGTATACCACAGGCAATAAGAACCACAGGCGAGTTTTTAGCATGGCCCCACTCATCACCAAGGAAATGATAAAGCTAATAAGAGAAGCAACGTTAAGGATACTTAGGTTTTGACCTGAATAGCCTAAGATAAGATCGCTAAGCAACCACGCATGAAAAGCCAGCGCAAGAATAGCACTGACGAAAACGGTTTTAACGCGGATACCTGTCTGATGAACAAGTCCCGGAACTATGGTTGCAATTGCTAATGAATAGAGTATTGCAGCAACAACGGCGATTAAGTTGTCCATTATTCTCTAACAGCTGGTGGATTTTTAACAAATTATACCCTGCATCAACGGCTTGAGCTATGAATTATCACTTTCATTTCCTCAGCATGAGATATCAAAAGTAATCTAGGCAGTGTCAAGCTAGGGTTGGCTAAGGTATACTCATAGTAATTTTCGCCAAAAGTGATGGGCGAGCCTACTTGCAAACCGTCTAGGTAAAGAGACAAAGATGTTTGAGAATTTAACGGATCGATTATCCAAAACGCTGAAAAACATCAGCGGTAAAGGTCGACTGACCGAAGATAATATTAAAGATACGTTGCGCGAAGTGCGCATGGCACTTCTTGAAGCTGACGTAGCACTGCCTGTAGTACGTGACTTTATTAAGCGTATTAAAGAGAGTGCAGTGGGTGTAGAGGTGTCGAAATCTCTAACGCCAGGACAAGAGTTCATTAAGATTGTTCAATCTGAGCTAGAAGCAGTAATGGGAGAGTCAAACGAGGCTCTTAACCTAGCGGCTCAGCCACCAGCGGTGATCTTAATGGCGGGTCTGCAGGGGGCAGGTAAAACCACCTCTGTAGGTAAGCTATCTAAACTTTTAACCGAGCGTGATAAAAAGAAAGTCTTGGTCGTTTCTGCCGACGTTTACCGTCCGGCGGCGATTAAACAACTAGAAACATTGGCAACTGACGTTGGTGTGGACTTCTTCCCATCGACAGCTGATCAGAAGCCTCTCGATATTGCTAATGCAGCAATTGACCACGCGAAGAAAAAATTCTACGACGTACTTATTGTCGATACCGCAGGTCGTTTAGCCGTTGATGAGCAAATGATGGCTGAAATTCAACAGCTACATACTGCTATTAGTCCAGTCGAGACACTATTCGTTGTTGATGCAATGACGGGTCAAGATGCGGCGAATACGGCAAAAGCCTTTGGCGACACTCTGCCATTAACTGGTGTGATTCTTACCAAAGTGGATGGTGATGCACGTGGTGGTGCGGCATTGTCTGTTCGTCATGTGACAGGTAAGCCAATTAAGTTCTTAGGTGTTGGTGAAAAGACTGATGCACTAGAACCGTTCCACCCAGATCGTGTGGCTTCACGTATTCTTGGTATGGGTGACGTACTGTCACTGATTGAAGACCTTCAACGTAATGTCGATACCGAAAAAGCAGAGAAACTAGCGAAAAAGTTCAAAGAGAAGAAAGGCTTTGACCTTGAAGACTTCCGTGAGCAGCTAGGACAAATGCAAAACATGGGCGGCATGATGGGCATGATGGATAAGCTGCCAGGCATGAGCAATCTACCGGACAACGTGAAAGATAAAGTTGACGACAAGATGTTCAAGCAGATGGAAGCGATCATCAACTCAATGACGATGAAAGAGCGTCAGCGCCCTGAACTTATCAAAGGTTCGCGTAAGAAGCGTATTGCAGCGGGCTCTGGTACACAGGTACAAGACGTTAACCGTTTGCTGAAGCAGTTCACCCAAATGCAGAAGATGATGAAGAAGATGCAGAAAGGTGGCATGAAAGGCATGATGCGCAATATGCAAGGCATGATGGGCGGCATGGGTGGAATGGGCGGCGGCGGCGGCGGCTTCAATCCATTTGGTCGTTAATTTCGTCTAGCGATAAAAATTTCAAGGTGTTAGCTAGCTCACAAACTTAAAACCAGTTTTATGTTGGTGAAAAAGTAGCTAAAGACCTTGCATTGCTCCGGAATAAGAGTAAAATTCCGGAGCTTTATTTTGGCACGAGCCCCAAATCATTTAGCAATAAATGGTCTCTGGGGTTAATTTTATTTTTGAGAAGCAAAGAGGACGACATGGTAACCATTCGTTTGGCACGTCACGGCGCTAAGAAGCGTCCATTTTATCAAATCGTAGTAGCGGACAGCCGCAATGCAGCAACTGGCCGTTTCATCGAGAAAGTTGGTTTCTTTAACCCAACTGCTCAAGGTCAAGAAGAAGGTCTACGTCTAGACCTAGATCGCGTTAACCACTGGGTTGGTCAAGGCGCATCTCTATCTGACCGCGTTGCTAAGCTAGTTAAAGACGCTCAAAAAGCGGCTTAATTCTTATCAAAAGAAGAAATTAGCTTATGTCGATGAAAGGTAATGAAACGATGAGTGATAACAAGATTGTTGTGGGTAAGTTCGGTGCTTCTTACGGCATTCGTGGATGGCTTAAAGTTTTATCCTACACAGACAATGCTGAAAGCATATTTGATTACGCGCCTTGGTGGATTAACCAAGGTGGTCAGTGGGTTGAATACAAAGCAGAAAGCTGGAAGCGCCATAACAAAGGTTTGGTGGTAAAGCTGGAAGGTCTGGATGTGCGTGAAGACGCGCAATTACTGACCAATTTTGAGATTCTAATTGACCCTGCGGTATTACCAGAATTGCCATCAGACGAGTTCTATTGGCGTGATTTGATTGGAATGCAAGTAGTAACTGATAAAGGTTACGATCTAGGTACTGTCTCTGACATGCTAGAAACTGGCTCCAACGATGTTTTGGTAATTAAAGCAAATCTAAAAGATGCTTTCGGGCAAAAGGAACGATTAATTCCGTTCCTTGAAGAGCAAGTGATCAAAAATATTGATCGCGAAGCTCAACGGATCGAAGTTGACTGGGATCCTGGATTCTAATCTCCAAATTGCCAGAGCGAGATAAACATGTGGGTTGGCGTAATAAGCCTATTTCCTGAAATGTTCCGTTCTGTTACCGATTTTGGAGTAACAGGTCAAGCGGTTAAAAAAGGTCTTTTGTCGATTGAGACTTGGAATCCTCGAGATTTCACGCACGACAAGCATCGCACTGTTGATGACAGACCTTATGGTGGTGGCCCAGGTATGCTGATGATGGTACAGCCTTTGCGCGATGCTATTCATACAGCTAAGCAAGCCTCACCAGGTAAGACGAAAGTCATTTACCTTTCTCCTCAAGGTCGAAAACTAGACCAAAAAGGAGTCGAAGAGCTGGCAACAAATGAGAACTTGCTTCTAATTTGTGGTCGCTACGAAGGGGTAGATGAGCGCGTCATCCAATCCGAAGTTGATGAAGAATGGTCAATCGGGGATTTTGTGATGACAGGTGGGGAAATCCCAGCCATGACGTTAATTGATTCTGTCTCTCGGTTTGTACCGGGGGTACTAGGAGACTTTGCGTCTGCGGAAGAAGACTCTTTTGCTAATGGCTTACTCGATTGCCCGCACTATACGCGCCCTGAGGTGTTAGACGGTAAAGAAGTACCTGCGGTACTCAAGTCTGGTAACCATAAGGATATTCGTCACTGGCGACTTAAACAGTCGTTAGGCCGTACTTGGCTAAGAAGACCAGAACTCCTGGAAAACCTAGCTCTGACTGACGAACAGGAACAATTACTAGCCGAGTTCATTAAAGAACATCGTGCAAAGTAACCTATTAAATTTAGTATCAGTTTATTCTAGGAATATTAAAAATGAGTAACATCATCAAGGCTCTTGAAGAAGAGCAAATGAAAAAAGACCTACCTAACTACGCACCTGGTGACACAGTTGTTGTTCAAGTTAAGGTAAAAGAAGGTGACCGTGAGCGTCTACAGGCTTTCGAAGGCGTTGTAATCGCAATCCGTAACCGTGGTCTACACTCTGCATTCACTGTACGTAAAATTTCTAACGGTGAAGGTGTAGAGCGTACGTTCCAAACTCACTCTCCAATGGTTGATAGCATCGAAGTTAAACGCCGTGGTGCAGTACGTCGTGCCAAGTTGTACTACCTACGTGAGCGTTCTGGTAAGTCAGCTCGTATCAAAGAGAAACTTGCTAAGAAGTAATGCTATAACTAGCGTTCTCATAGTATTAGCGGAGGCCATTTGGCCTCCGCTTTTTTTTGCGCTTCGCCTAGAGGTTTGAGTTCAGGCTTTGTCATCTTAGAAAAAGGTTCGTCATTCCATAGAGTGACGAAGGAGCGAGTAGGGAATCTCATTAAGCTTTCGCCTTGTGAAAAGAGATCCACAATTCGCTCGTACCTCACTCTTGAGGATGACGGGATACTAATTTGTTTCTTCTTCAGAAATAAAAAAGCCGATGTTTTCACATCAGCTCTTCAACGTTCAATATTTTCGCTATTCGCTATTCGCTATTCGCTATTCGCTACTTAATACTGATCTTCTGACCAACCGTCTGAATCAGACATATCTGGTGCACCTGGAATCGTATTCTCTTCATCAGCCCACTCGCCAAAATCGATCATTTGGCACTGCTTACTACAGAATGGACGGAAAGGGCTTTGCTCTCCCCATTGAACGTCTTGGCCACATTGCGGACATGGCACTATGGTAATTTTTGACATGGTAAATCTCTAACTTAAGGCGAACGATATCGCTAGTATACTAGGAATAATAAGATAATCGGGGTGGATTAGCAGCAAACGGCCAATTTGAAGTCAATATCGGCGGTCGAGGCTTGGCCTGACTCAAAGTCGATAAACTTAATAGCAAAGCGGTTTTTATGGCCGGAAATCATCGGGTAGACCCCATGGTGCACAGGCAGCTCAAGGCGTAAAATATTCGCTTCATCAGCGTCACTTTGGTAGAAGCCAGATTTAGCTTGAATTGGGCGAAAGTGTCCCGTTTCACGTGTTAGTTTTAGCCACTGTTTCAGAGCGATGGATAGAGGCTCTAAAGAGCTTAACCATTTATTCGCATCTGCGCGCTTTTTCTCGATAGGTAAGTGGAGCCAGTGGTGAAGTGCGGGTAGGTCGAAGCAGCAAGAACCGCCGGGTAAATTAAAGCGCTGGCGGATGGCACTTAAAAAGCGATCTTCTTTTAAGCTCTGACCAAAGCGTTCAGCGCTCATTAAACCACTGTGAGCAGCATCTACTTCGCTTAAGACATTTTTCAGCATCTCTTGGTCAACACCTTCGACATTAAGCCAAGAGCGGTAGGCTAGACGTTGTTTCTCGATATCTTTCGCCAACTCACTTTTGAGTTGGATTTGCTCGAAGATTTCGACGATATCAAACAGAGAGCGATAAAAGGTAAGGTGCTGCATATCGTCACTAAACTTCGCCGCAATATTTAGCTGATTGAGCAGGGCTTCTACTCTCAGGTAAATACGGGTCTTTTCATTAAGTGGGTGTTCGAAGTAGTGGGTTGTCATTAATATGCAGCTCTAGGTTCTTGTCATCCTATTCTCACAGATTTTCACTGCACATTTCTAGGAACTTTTGGTGCAATTCTGTGATTTGAGGCAAAAGTTTTTGGTTTTTTGCATCATTTTTAATCACATAGTCAGCGATGGCCAGTCGTTGCTCTCGGCTTGCTTGAGAGGCTAAGATTGATTTCGCTTGAGATGCGTCTACCTTATCACGTTCTACAGTGCGTTGGATCTGAGTTTCTTCATCGACATCGACCACCAAAATCTTATCTGCCAAAGCTTGTAAGTTGTTCTCGACCATTAACGGGATAACCAGTAGAGCATAGTCAGATTTGACCTTAGTCAGTTCGTCGAGCATTTGCTTTCTGATCATCGGGTGTAGCAGTTGATTTAACCACGCTTTACTCTCTGGTTGGCTAAATATGATTTCTCTAAGTTTGGCTCGATCAAGCGTGCCATCTTTTTGGATCACTTGATTGCCAAACTGTTCAATAATGGCATTAAGTCCCGGAGTGTTTGGTTCAACAACTTGCCTAGCGACAATGTCGGCATCAACGATCTCAATACCAAATTTTTGGTTGAAAAGGTCCGCCACGGTTGTTTTTCCGCTCGCAATACCACCGGTTAGCCCAATCACTAATGCCATATTAAATTCCTACAAAGTTACCTAAATACCAGTTAAGTATCAGGTCGCCCCACATTAAACTGATCCAGCCAGCAATCGCGAGGTATGGACCGAAAGGGAAAGCCTTATCAATACCTTGTCGCTTGAGTCGTAATTGAATCAGGCCAAACACCAAGCCAACCAATGAAGAGAGCAAAATGATCATTGGTAGGTATTGCCAACCTAGCCACGCACCTAATGCAGCGAGTAATTTAAAATCGCCATAGCCCATGCCTTCTTTGCCGGTGGTGAGCTTAAATGCCCAATAGACCACCCATAGTGCTAAGTACCCAGCGATAGCACCGATCACTGCGTCTTGCAGCGATACTGGGCTGATGTCAATAAGCGCGATGGCAATGCCGGTCCAGGTTAACGGTAGAGTTAACTGGTCAGGCAGCAACATTGTGTCTAAGTCGATGAAGGTGGCAGAGATGAGCACAAAGGTAAAAAATATCAGGCAAATAGCATAAAAGCTAAAGCCAAACTGATAAGCCACCATTAATGACATTAGTCCGCTCAGTAGTTCGACTAGCGGATAGCGAGCACTAATTTTATTGCTGCACTGGTGGCACTTTCCTCTTAGTAGTAGCCAACTAATGACTGGTACGTTATCGATAATACGAATTCGGGTATCGCATTTTGGACAGGTCGAGGCTGGAACGCTTAGGTTATAAGTGCCTTGTGGAGGCTCAATTTTATATTCAGGGAAGCTCTCAGCGCACTCATTACGCCATTCGCGCTCCATCATGATCGGTAGGCGGTGGATGACGACATTGAGGAAGCTGCCTATTATCAGACCGAAAATAGTGGCCAGTACAGGAAATAGCCAAGGGTAATAATAAAAAATATCCATAAAGAGGTGCAGCTTGGTCGCCAGTAAAGAGTGTAGATTGGTATATTATCCTAAGACACTCATTAAGTTAAAGACAGGCAGGTACATTGCTACCACTAATCCACCGACGACGATGCCAAGAAGCACAATAATCAAAGGTTCTAACACCTTGCCTAGGTTGTCGACGGTATCCTCCACTTCAAATTCATAGATGGAGGCCACTTTATTGAGCATATCATCTAAGCGTCCTGATTCTTCACCAATCATGACCATTTGTAAGATCATCTCCGGAAAGCAATGTGCGTTACGCATGGCAATATAGATAGGTACTCCGGCAGCAGTATCATCATAAACACGCTCAATAGCTTGTTGATAATAGATGTTGTCTGCCGTTTTTGCTGAGCTTGTTAAGCAACTGAGAATCGGAATGCCCGCACTTAAACTGGTCGCTAATGTACGGCTGAATTTGGCGATGGAAGCTTTGCCGATAACAACCCCAATTATCGGTACTCTAAGTAAAGCTCGACTAGCGGTCAGACGTAGGCGAAAAGAGCGCTTACCGATCTGATTCATGATGAGAGTAAAACCTCCTACACCCAAAAATATGGTTGAGCTATGAGCTTGAGTGGAATTAGAGAGCTGCAAAACTTTTTCGGTAAACCATGGTAGGTCGGCGCCAAACCCTTTAAACATGGATTCAAATTGAGGGATAACCATAGTGAGCATTAAGTAGGAAACCACCAGCGCAGTGGTGACAACCATACAGGGATAAATCAAAGCTTTAATGACTTTAGCCCTAAGCCGCTCTGACTTTTCTCGATAGCTGGCGATACGCTCAAAGGCGTCAGCAAGGTTGCCTGTTTGCTCTCCCGTGGCGACAAGATCAATATATAAGCGGTCAAAGTGACTGCTTGTCGCGTGCATTACTTTTGAAATCGGTGTACCAGACTCAATACCTTTGGATATTTGTGCCAATATCGATGTCATTTCTGCTTTACGTTGGTTATCCGCCACTAACTTTAGGGCATGAATGATGGGTACCCCTGTTGCGAGCATAGTTGCAAGCTGCCGAGTTAGAAGAGTGATGTCTTTAGTTTTTACCCGCTGGGCTAAACGAGTAAAGGCTGAGACCCTCTTTACCTTTAGTTTTCTGATTCGTATCTGTTGTTGCTTGAGTTTATCTCTCACTTCGGCTTCATTTATTGCCAGAAGTTGTCCAGAGACACGCTTGCCAGAGCGATGAAGACCTTTCCAACGATAATTTTTTAATTGAGCCGCAGAGCGCTTTGTCATCTTCATTTCTCGTTAAATATAGAGTACTCGTTGCAACTCTTGATAACTGGTTATTCCGCCAAGGAGCTTTTCAATACCAGACTCTTTCAAGGTCTGCATACCTTGCTGTCTAGCGAGCATTTCTATTTGTTCCACATTTGCTCCTTCACTGATGGCTTGTGCAAGGCAGTGGTCAAATGCCATCACTTCGTAGATACCAGTCCGTCCAGAGTAGCCTTTGTTGCATTCGCTACAACCACTTTTGCTTGCCTGATAAATCACGCTCTTTGCAGTAAGGTTAAGCTGTTGTTCTATTGGCCCAGGCAGGGCGGTTTGCTGTTTACAATGGTGGCAGAGTTTTCTCGCAAGGCGCTGAGCAATGATTAAGCTTAAGGACGAGGCGATATTAAATGGTTCTATGCCCATGTTACGCAATCTCAACACGCTCTCTGCAGCGGAATTAGTATGAAGGGTTGATAGCACCAAATGACCGGTTTGAGCCGCTTTAACCGCGACTTCAGCTGTTTCCAAGTCACGAATTTCTCCAACCATCACCACATCAGGATCTTGGCGAAGAAAAGCACGCAGTGCTTGTGCAAAGTCAAAGCCGATTTGTGGCTGGACTTGCACTTGGTTGATACCAGCTAAGTTGATTTCGATTGGGTCTTCAGCGCTGGCTATGTTCACTTCGCTGGTATTGAGAATTTGTAGCCCAGTGTAGAGCGAGGTTGTTTTGCCGCTGCCAGTTGGCCCAGTCATCAAGATCATACCTTGTGGCTTACTCAAGGCGGATAAGTACAGAGCTTGTTGTTGCGCGTTGTAGCCGAGACTATCTATATTGAGGCTTGCACAACTGCTGTCGAGAATTCGCAGAACAATTTTTTCTCCCCACAGTGTCGGCAAAGTCGAGACTCGCATATCAATAGCGATCTCTGAATTCAGTCTAAGTTTAATCCGTCCATCTTGAGGTAAGCGTTTCTCGGTGATATCGAGTTTGGCGAGTATTTTTAGTCGTGCCGAGAGGCGTCGGTTGAGGTGTTGTTTAGGCTGCTGAGTTTCAACCAGAATGCCATCGCAACGCAGTCGAATCCGGTAAATGTGTTCATAGGGTTCAAAATGAATATCAGATGCCCGCTTTCGTACAGCATCAAGCAGGACTTGATTGATGAAGCGGCTGATTGGCGCTTCATCTGTACTTAGGTTTTCAATATTTGACAGTTCTTCGGTAGACACTTGGACCAGAGAGGCGAGTTCTTGTTCAGTGATCTCTTTGTCGTGGACAAGGGTTTCTCCGGCAATAGCTTGACCATAAACCTGACGAATCGCACCGTGCAACTGCTTTACATCGGCTAAGACAAGCTCGACTTGCAACCCAGTGGCAAAGCGGAACTCATCTTCAATCTCTAAATTGGTTGGATCGGCGACCGCTATGGTTAACAGTTGCGGTGTTTGATTGATAGGTAAGGCACTAAAGCGGGTGATAAGCTCCCTTAAGCCAAGAGTGTGACACAGAGACTGGTAGTTAAATTGGCACAGCGAAATTTCGGCTAGACCGAACAGTCGCGAGAGTTGCTTAGTGAGTTCACGATGTGCAATAAAGTCCAATTCAAGTAAAGCTTCAGGCACAGATACGCCTGAAGCTTTAACATACTCAACCAGTTGGTTTTCTTGCGTCGTGTCGATGAGCTTCGCTTGGCGTAAGATCGAAGGGAGGTTGGTTAGCATCGTTTGCTTACTAACACCCGGTTAAAGTTGGAACTGAGCTAGTCGCGCTGCAGATCCATCCCGTATCATTATCGCGAGAGTAAGTGATAATCTCTGAACTAGTCATGGTGCTATTTGAGCCGAATGTGAATTTGAGTGTCGGGGCTGAACCGGAGCTGGCCAGTTCTGAGACGAGAGTGCCTAAGTTATTGATGTCGCTTGCTGTCCCTAAGTTAGTCAGTGCAGCTGCGGAGGCGGTGCCATTTTCTTGGTAGAAAAGCTCGGCAGGGGTAATGAGCGCTTTGAGTGTGGCCAAGGCTGATGCCGCTTCCGATTTCTTGACGTAGTTGCTATAGGCAGGAATAGCGACGGTTGCCAGAACACCAATAATCGCCACGACAATCATCAGTTCAATCAGGGTAAAGCCAGACTGCTGGTGGCATTGTTTTGTTTGCATTATTTCTCTCCATAGACGAAATGCGAAAAGTAGCAGAGAGAATAGTCGGTATATTTAGGTGAAGATAACGTTGGCGTAGGGCTTTCCGAGTCGATTGTGAAAACTTGCTACGTTATTTGTTTTTACTTTGCACATTCATTTGAGCGGGAGCAAAGTTTATTCGAGGGGCGTTGGCGTAGATACAAAAACAGAGGCGCTATGGCCTCTGCTTTTAAACTTCAGTAATCAATGATTGCCTTGAGGGCTTGATTACTTAAAGCGCATCGAAAGATCCATTGCTTTTAGGTGCTTGGTTAGCGCGCCAACCGAGATATAGTCAACACCCGTTTCAGCGTACTCACGCAGTGTCTCAAGAGTTACGTTCCCAGAGTTCTCTAATGCCGCGCGACCCGCATTAATTTTGACTGCTTCGCGCATCATGTCGGTGGTGAAGTTATCCAGCATGATGATATCTGCGCCTGCTTCAATCGCTTCTTGTAGCTCTTCAAGGCTTTCTGTTTCAACTTCTACAGGCTTACCTGGGTTAAGATCTTTAGCCGTTTTGATCGTCTGAGTGATCCCGCCATTGGCGATGATGTGGTTTTCTTTAATTAGGTACGCATCAAACACGCCAATACGATGGTTAAAACCGCCGCCACATGCCACTGCATACTTTAATGCGCTGCGCAGGCCTGGAATGGTTTTACGTGTATCAAGCAGGCGACAGTCAGTCCCTTCAAGCTCTGCCGCGTATTGCGCAGTGATGGTTGCGCAGCCTGACAGGGTTTGAATAAAGTTCATCGCGTTGCGTTCACCGGTTAACAATGCACGCGCCGGGCCTGATAGTGTACAAATAACTTGGTTTGGTTCGACGCGATCGCCATCTTCGACATTCCACTCAATCGTGACTTCACCACCTAGCTGTTTGAACACTTCATCTGCCCAAGCTTTACCACAGAAAACGCCATGCTCACGAGTAATGAGAGTCGCTTCATTATGGGCATTAGCAGGAATTAGACTTGCGGTAATATCAGCAGCAGGATCTAAAGTGCCACCGAGATCTTCTCTGATCGTATCCGCAACCGTGCGGGCGATCTCTAAAGGCAGTTGCTGTTTCAAATATTCGAGGCGTTCTTGGCTATTGTGTGTGTTTTTCATCGCAAATCTAATACGCAGTTGAACAAGAGGTGGGCATGATACGATGACTCAGCGTGAAATTCAGCCATTAATCTCGCATTTCATGGTCAAAGGGATAAAATCACAATTGATTAGGATAAAAAGAGCTGAGAAATGATTGATAACCAAGGCTGGTACAGTGAAGCAAGGCATGTCCCTTCACCGTTTTATGACCAAAGAAGCGATGAGTCAGATATATCACTGCTAGTGGTGCACAATATTAGCCTACCACCGGGTCAGTTTGGCGGGCCTTACATTGAACAGTTTTTTACGGGTAATTTGGACCCTAATCAGCACCCGTTTTTTAAAGTTATTTACCAAATGGGTGTGTCGGCACATTGCTTAATTCGACGTGATGGGGAAGTGGTGCAGTTCGTCCCTTTTACCGCCCGCGCATGGCATGCAGGCGCTTCCAGTTTTGCTGGCCGAGAGAAGTGTAACGACTATTCGATTGGTATTGAGCTCGAAGGGAGCGATTTTGTCGCCTATACCGATGAGCAATACGCTGCCTTAACTGAACTTACCAAACAGATACAAACTACATATTCGCAGATTACTTTGCCGAGAATTACCGGCCATCAATACATTGCCCCACTGCGCAAAACCGATCCGGGTTTGGTGTTTGATTGGGTGAGATATAGAAGCGGGCTAGGCTCTTAGGAACGCTGCGCTCCGAGAATTGGGAACGGACTTCCCCTGCGAGAGGAGAGCGTCGTTATATACCGTCATTCCCTAGACTGACGAAGGAAGGAGTAGGGAATCTCATTAAGTTATCTACTCGCTTTAAGAGATCCCCAATTCACTCATTCTTCGTTCTTGAGGATGACAGCTTAATTTATTGAAATAAAAAGGGTTGGCACACGACGCCAACCCTCGAAAATATTTTCGCTTCTAAAGCGACTCTTGGTACTCAACTAGAATTTGTTCAACCCAGTTTGCGATACGCTCATCGCTGAGTTCATATTGTGAGTCTTCATCTAGAGCGAGACCGACAAACTTGCTGTCACCTTCAATAAGCGCTTTCGACGCTTCAAACTCGTAACTGTCGTCATTTGGCCAGTAACCAACGATGTTTGCACTGGTCTTTTTAATCTCGTCGTGCAGTAGGCCCATCGCATCGAGGTACCATTCGCCATAACCTTCTTGATCGCCTAAGCCGAACAGAGCGACGGTTTTGCCAGCGAGCGCTACGCCCTCGATTTGATCCCATAATTCGTTCCAGTCTTCTTGGATTTCACCAAAGTCCCACGTTGAGATACCTAAAATTAGAAAATCATACTCTGCCATTAATGAAAGAGGAGACTCTTTAACATTATGAATATCAACAATATCTGCACCAATGATATCGCGGATCTTCTCTGCCGCCATTTCTGTGTAGCATGTGGTTGAGCCGTAAAATAGACCGATTTTCATAGTATTCTTTATTATTGTGAAAAATTGATGGTGAATTCTAACCACAAATTGGCGAGCTTTGCAGCGAATATCGACCTCAGGTGTGATTTTTTATAGCTTTATTTGTATTGGGCACTTACATTTGAGCGCATAACGAAAATTAGAGGTGTGCTGTGTCAGAACAAATGTCACCCGATCAAGGCATTGTGGAACAGTTTCTTGATGCGATGTGGATGGAGCGCGGATTATCCGAAAATACGCTCGCTTCCTATCGCACCGATTTAGTCAAACTGCTACGCTGGATGTCGACAAACAACTATAAGTTGGACTTTATCAGTCTCTCAGGCTTGCAAGAGTACCAAGCGTGGTTGGTGGATGAGGGCTATAAGCAAACATCTCGCGCAAGAATGCTCTCTGCTATTCGCCGTCTGTTTCAATATCTCCACCGCGAGAAAGTGCGTGGCGATGATCCGAGTGCCTTGTTAGTAAGTCCGAAATTACCTAAGCGATTGCCGAAAGATCTCAGTGAAGAACAAGTTGACGCTCTACTTGATGCGCCAGATCCCAATGATGCGATGGAACTGCGCGACAAAGCCATGCTTGAACTGCTATACGCTACCGGTTTACGTGTGACTGAGCTGGTTAGCTTGACGATGGAAAATGTCAGTTTGCGCCAAGGGGTTGTACGGGTAACGGGTAAGGGTGGTAAAGAGCGCTTGGTTCCAATGGGCGAAAATGCTGTCGATTGGATTGAAACTTTTTTGCAACAAGGGCGGTCTGAGTTACTTGGGGAGACAACTTCCGACGTGGTTTTTCCGAGTAAACGAGCTCGGCAAATGACCAGACAGACCTTTTGGCATCGAATTAAGCACTACGCAGTGGTTGCGGGGATTGATACTGAACAGCTATCTCCACACGTATTACGCCATGCGTTTGCAACACATTTACTCAATTACGGTGCGGATTTACGTGTTGTGCAAATGTTGTTAGGTCATAGTGACTTGTCTACTACACAAATTTATACTCATGTAGCGACAGAGAGATTAAAACAGCTACATAGTGAACATCATCCAAGAGCCTAACGGCACAAAGTTAAGCTTAAATTGATTTAAGGTGAATTAAATGAGCGTATTACGCCGAATGACTCTACTTGCGTTGCCATTGTTACTGGCGGTGCAGAGCGTGTCAGCAAACGAAGTAAAATTTGATAAAAGTCAGCTAGAAGAGCGATTTGCAAAACTCGGTCTCGAAGTTAAAGAGGTTGCCCCTGCTGATATTGATGGATTGGTAGAAGTTCAGACTAGCGGCGGCATCTTATTTGCCTCTCCAGACGGGGAGTATTTCTTAGCCGGTACTTTGTATAAGTTAGATGAAAACGGTCAATATGAAGATGTATTGGCTAAACGCCAAGCACCGATCAATGCCGCTAAGATTGAAGCGTTTAAAGACAGCATGATTGAGTTTAAGGCGGACAACGAAAAGTACGTTGTGACTGTCTTTACCGACATTACCTGTGGTTATTGTGTTCGTCTGCATAGCCAAATGCAAGGTTATAACGATTTAGGCATCACCGTTCGTTACATGGCTTACCCACGCCAAGGTGCAACCGGTGAGGTTGCAGATCAAATGGCCGCTATTTGGGGCGCAGAAGATCCTCATCGCGCAATGCACAACGGTAAAGTAAATCGTGAGATCCCTGAGCAGGGTAAAGACTTTGCTAAATACCAAGATATTATCAAGCAGCAATACACGCTAGGTCGTGAGCTAGGTATTAGTGGTACGCCTGCTATCTTCCTGCCGAATGGTGAAATGGTTGGTGGTTATTTACCGCCAGCACAACTTGTTAAGCGCTTAGAGCAAATTAAATAATCAGAAAAGAGCCTCTTCATGAGGCTCTAATATTTTTATGATAGAAATCCAACGTAGACCTGAGATCGACCTAAACGTACTTCCTGATACGATTCCTGCCTTGCTGAAGCGCATTTACATTTCACGTGGTATCCATAATCTTGAGCAGTTAGAAACCACTGTGCGTTCTCTGCATTCTTATCAAAAACTTCATGGTATAGAGCTCGCTGTTGAGCTGCTCTTCAATGCTATCCGAGACAACAAGCGTATTATTATCGTCGGAGATTTTGATGCAGATGGAGCCACTAGCTCGGCGCTGTCGGTATTGGCTCTGCGCATGTTGGGGTCAAGTAATGTCGATTATCTGGTACCGAACCGCTTTGAAGATGGTTATGGTTTAAGCCCAGAGGTTGTCGATCAAGCGATCGAACTTGGCGCACAAGTCATTATGACGGTTGATAATGGCGTTTCCTCCATTGATGGTGTTCGCTACGCCAAAGAGAAGGGGCTACAAGTACTGGTGACTGATCATCACTTGCCGGGACATGAGTTACCTATTGTCGATGCCATGGTTAACCCGAACCTACAAGAGTGCGCGTTCCCATCCAAAGCACTGGCGGGTGTTGGTGTCGCTTTCTATCTAATGATGGCGCTGTGTGTTCATATGCGTAAAACTGGCTGGTTTACCCAACAAGGTATGGCTGAGCCAAAGCTTATGGAGCTCATTGATCTGGTCGCGTTGGGCACTGTTGCGGACGTGGTACCACTTGATGAAAATAATCGTATTTTGGTTCATCAAGGACTGCAACGCATTCGAGCAGGCAAAGCACGTCCCGGTATTCAAGCGCTGATTGAAGTTGCGAAACGTGACGCGAAAAGGCTAGTCGCTTCTGATTTTGGCTTTGCGTTAGGGCCACGTATCAACGCTGCGGGGCGACTGGATGATATGTCATTCGGTGTTGAGCTGCTGCTGAGTAACAACATTCATGCAGCGCGCCGCATGGCCAGTGAATTAGATGGCCTTAACCAAACTCGCAAAGAGATTGAAGAGGGCATGAAGCAAGAAGCGATGGCCATTTGTGAGCGTCTTCAATTTGGTGAGAACATGCCTCATGGTTTGGTTATGTTTCAGCGAGATTGGCACCAAGGTGTTATCGGTATTTTGGCCTCACGCATTAAAGAAAAGTTCCATCGCCCAGTGATCGCATTCGCTGATGGTGGAGAAGGCAGCATCAAAGGCTCCTGTCGTTCTATCCCTGGGTTGCATATGCGTGACGTACTGGATCGCATTGATACGCAAAATCCAGGTTTGATTGTTAAGTTTGGTGGCCATGCGATGGCGGCTGGTTTGACGATCATGGAAAGCAACTTTGAGCGTTTTTCTAACTTGTTTGACGAAGCGGTTAAGCAGGACCTCGATGAAGCGGCACTTAAAGGCGTTATTTTGTCTGATGGTGAGCTAACGCCTGAAGAGTTCTCGATGCATACCGCTGAAATGCTGCGTGCTGGTGGACCTTGGGGGCAAGCCTTCCCAGAGCCGATGTTCGATGGCGAGTTTAAAGTTCTGCACCAGAAGCTAGTCGGTGAGAAACACTTAAAGTTGATGCTTGAACCACTGCATAAAGGTCACCCGACCAATATTATGATTGATGGCA
Source organism: Vibrio orientalis CIP 102891 = ATCC 33934 (assembly GCF_000176235.1). Classification (NCBI taxonomy): domain Bacteria; kingdom Pseudomonadati; phylum Pseudomonadota; class Gammaproteobacteria; order Vibrionales; family Vibrionaceae; genus Vibrio; species Vibrio orientalis. Next base: position 122,629 of record NZ_ACZV01000002.1, read on the forward strand.
TCGCGTTTAATGTCGACTTACGTCGCTGGCCAGATGCGTCTGCTAAAACCGTTCGTCTAGCTTACAAGCTTGATATCAACGAGTTTCGTGGCAATCAGTCATTACAGTTAATGATTGATCACCTGGAGGCTAGCTAATCGATACAAATGCTTCATAGCTAAAAGTAGTCACTCCAGTATGGCTTGATACATATAAGTAGTCATTCCATAGAGTGACGAAGGAGAGAGTAGGGAATCCCTAAAGGTTTTCTACTCGCTTTAAGAGATCCCCAATTCGTTCGTGCCTCACTCTTGAGGATGACGTTGTTTCGCATGGTTTGATATCTGAATTGTCATTCCATAAAGTGACGAAGGAGAGAGTAGGGAATCCCTAAAGGTTTTCTACTCGCTTTAAGAGATCCCCAATTCGTTCGTACCTTACTCTTGAAGATGACGTTGTTTCGTATGGTTTGATATCTGAATTGTCATGCCATAGAGCGACGAAGGAGTGAGTAGGAAATCTCTAAGGTTTCCTGCTTGCTTCAAGAGATCCCCAATTCGTTCGTGCCTCACTCTTGAGGATGACGTTGTTTCGTATGGTTTGATATCTGAATTGTCATTCCATAGAGCGACGAAGGAGTAAGTAGGGAATCTCTAAGGTTTTCTGCTTGCTTCAAGAGATCCCCAACTCGTTCGTACCTTACTCTTGAGGATGACGTTGTTTCGTATGGTTTGATATCTGAATTGTCATTCCATAGAACGACGAAGGAGTGAGTAGGGAACCTCTAAGGTTTCCTGCTTGCTTCAAGAGATCCTCAACTCGTTTGTACCTTACTCTTGAGGATGACGTTGTTTCGCATGGTTTGATATCTGAACTGTCATTCCATAGAGTGACGAAGGAGCGAGTAGGGAATCTCTAAAGGTTTTCTACTCGCTTTAAGAGATCCCCAACTCGTTCGTACCTCACTCTTGAGGATGACGTTGTTTCGCATGGTTTGATATCTGAACTGTCATTCCATAGAGTGACGAAGGAGCGAGTAGGGAATCTCTAAAGGTTTTCTGCTTGCTTCAATAGGTCCTCAATCCGCACTTTTCTTCTCATTCCCTAATAACCTTTCATATTTATTTAAAACTAACCAATCAAACTGTGATGGCTAGCACGATTTTTTCCCATCTGTTTATATTTTGTAATTGGTCAGACCAATTTAATTGCTGTTTTAATCGACTATTGTTATCAAAGTGTTTATACATGACTCGTTCTATGATTTGGGTCAATTTTTGACTGGAACTTGCGTTTTAATTATGTTAATTTTCCTGCCAACTTAAAATTGGTATTACCAATTACCTGCAAAGAGTAGAAGAACAATAACTATGGCTTATCAAAGGATTCGTCAGCCAAAACTTTCTGATGTTATTGAACAAGAATTAGAAAGGCTGATTGTGGAAGGAACATTGTCTCCGGGGCAGCAGTTGCCACCAGAGCGTGAGCTGGCAAAGCAGTTCGATGTATCCCGTCCATCAATCCGTGAGGCAATACAACGCCTTGAAGCTAAACGTCTTCTTACTCGTCGTCAGGGCGGCGGCACATTCGTTAGCGAGAACATCTGGACCAGTTTTTCAGATCCTCTGCTAAATTTATTGTCTAGTCACTCTGAGACACAACTGGATTTACTGGAAACGCGTCATGCGATGGAAGGTATTTCTGCTTATTTTGCAGCGGTTCGTGGTACCGACGAAGACTTTGAGCGAATTCAGGCTTGCCTGAAAAATATCAGCGAAGAACAGACGAAGAAGAATGTTGAAGCAGAAGCCGCTGCCGTTATGCAGTTTCTGATTGCTTTAACCGAAGCCGCTCACAATGTCGTGCTTTTGCATATTGTTCGCAGTCTGGCTCCTTTGCTTGAGCAAAATGTCTTACAGAATTTAAAGCTCTTACATCGCCGCGATGAAGTGGTCGAAAAAGTAAGTAAACATCGAGCTAATATTGTGGATGCGATCGTTTCTGGTCAGCCTGAAAAGGCACGTGAAATGTGTCACTCACACTTAGCTTATATCGAAGAAACATTGTTGGATTTGACTCGTGAAGAGTCGCGCAGAGAGCGCTCTTTGCGTCGAATTCAGCAAGGTAACGATTCTTAGTGAAGCGTTACTTAAATAACTAGATCCAACCAACAGAAGGATAGATCGCCATGTCTGACATGAAGCATGACGTAGACGCACTGGAAACTCAAGATTGGCTAGAAGCTCTTGAGTCAGTTGTACGTGAAGAAGGTGTAGAACGTGCACAGTTTCTACTAGAAACCGTTCTAGAAAAAGCACGTCTAGACGGCGTTGATATGCCAACTGGTATCAACACCAACTACATCAACACGATTCCGGCAGCACAAGAGCCAGCATACCCAGGTGATGTGACTCTTGAACGTCGTATTCGCTCAATCATTCGCTGGAACGCAATCATGATCGTATTGCGTGCTTCTAAGAAAGACCTAGACCTTGGTGGTCACATGGCTTCTTACCAGTCGGCAGCAGCGTTCTATGAAGTTTGTTTCAACCATTTCTTCCGTGCTCCAAATGAGACGGACGGTGGCGATCTAGTTTACTACCAAGGTCATATTTCACCAGGTATCTACTCTCGTGCATTCGTTGAAGGCCGTCTAACTGAAGAGCAGCTAGACAACTTCCGTCAAGAAGTAGACGGTAAAGGTGTTCCTTCATACCCGCACCCTAAACTGATGCCTGAGTTCTGGCAATTCCCAACAGTATCTATGGGTCTTGGTCCAATCTCTGCGATTTACCAAGCGCGTTTCCTTAAGTACCTAAATGGCCGTGGCCTTAAAGATACTTCTGCTCAACGTGTATACGCTTTCCTAGGCGACGGTGAGATGGATGAGCCAGAATCACGTGGTGCGATTTCTTTCGCTGCGCGTGAGAAGCTAGACAACCTATGTTTCCTAATCAACTGTAACCTACAGCGCCTAGATGGTCCTGTAATGGGTAACGGTAAGATCATTCAAGAACTTGAAGGTCTATTCAAAGGTGCAGGTTGGAACGTAGTTAAAGTTATCTGGGGTAACAACTGGGATGCACTACTAGCTAAAGATACAACGGGTAAGCTACTACAGCTTATGAACGAAACGATCGATGGCGACTACCAAACATTCAAATCTAAAGATGGCGCATACGTACGTGAGCACTTCTTTGGTAAGTACCCAGAAACAGCTGCACTAGTTGCAGACATGACTGACGACCAAATCTTCGAATTGAAGCGTGGTGGTCACGATTCTTCTAAACTGTTTGCTGCGTTTAACAATGCAAAAGAAACTGGCGGTAAGCCAACAGTAATCCTAGCTAAGACTGTTAAAGGTTACGGCATGGGTGAAGCGGCAGAAGGTAAGAACATCGCTCACGGTGTTAAGAAGATGGACATGACTCACGTACAATACCTACGTGATCGTCTAGGTCTACAAGACATTCTTTCTGATGAGAAAGTGTCTGAACTTCCTTACCTAAAACTGGAAGAAGGTTCTGCTGAGTACGAATACCTGCACGCTCGTCGTAAAGCATTGAAAGGTTACACGCCACAGCGTCTACCTAACTTCACGCAAGAATTCAAAGTACCAGAACTAGAAGAGTTTGCTCCTCTACTGGGTGCTCAGAAGCGTGAAATTTCAACGACTATGGCTTACGTTCGTACGTTGAACATCCTGCTGAAAGACAAGAACATCGGTAAGAACATCGTTCCTATCATCTGTGATGAAGCTCGTACGTTCGGTATGGAAGGTCTATTCCGTCAAGTGGGTATCTACAACCCAGACGGTCAAGAATACACACCTGAAGATAAAGGCATCGTTTCTTACTACAAAGAAGCAACATCAGGCCAAGTTCTTCAAGAAGGTATCAACGAACTAGGTTCAATGGCATCTTGGGTTGCTGCTGCTACTTCTTACAGCACAAACGATCTGCCAATGATCCCGTTCTACATCTACTACTCAATGTTCGGTTTCCAACGTATTGGTGATATGGCATGGCTAGCAGGTGACCAACAAGCTCGTGGCTTCCTACTAGGTGCTACAGCAGGTCGTACAACACTAAACGGTGAAGGTCTACAGCACGAAGATGGTCACTCGCACATTCAAGCGAACACTATCCCGAACTGTATCTCTTACGACCCAACATTCGCTTACGAGCTAGCAGTAATCATGCAAGATGGTATCCGTCGTATGTACGGTCCTGAGCAAGAAAACATTTACTACTACCTAACAGTAATGAATGAAAACTACGCAATGCCAGCAATGCCTGAAGGCGCTGAAGAAGGCATCCGTAAAGGTATCTACAAGCTTGAGTCTCACGAAGGTGCTAAGGGTAAAGTTCAGCTAATGAGCTCTGGTACCATCATGAACGAAGTGCGTAAAGCAGCGACTATCCTAAGTGAAGAGTACGGCGTAGCATCTGACGTGTTCTCTGTAACTTCATTCAACGAGCTAACTCGTGATGGTCAAAATGCAGAGCGCTACAACATGCTTCACCCAGAAGCAGAAGCGAAAGTACCGTACATCACGACTGTTCTTGGTAACGAACCAGCAATCGCTGCGACGGATTACATGAAGAACTACGCTGAGCAAGTTCGTGCATTTATGCCGACTGAGTCTTACAAAGTACTTGGTACGGATGGCTTCGGTCGTTCTGACAGCCGTGAAAACCTACGTCGTCACTTCGAAGTTAACGCGGGCTACGTAGTAGTTGCAGCACTAACTGAACTAGCGAAACGTGGTGATGTTGAGAAATCTGTTGTTGCTGAAGCAATTGCTAAATTCAACATCGACACTGAAAAAACAAACCCACTTTACGCTTAATACAGCGCTTAACTAGAAGGTAAATAAGCAATGGCAATCGAAATTAATGTACCTGACATCGGTGCGGATGAGGTTGAAGTTACTGAGATTCTTGTAAGCGTTGGCGACAAGGTTGAAGAAGAACAGTCTCTGATCACTGTTGAAGGCGACAAAGCTTCTATGGAAGTTCCAGCGTCTCAAGCAGGTATCGTAAAAGAAATCAAAGTTGCGGAAGGTGATTCTGTGACGACTGGTTCTCTTATCATGATTTTCGAAGCCGAGGGTGCAGCTGATGCTGCACCTGCTCCTGCAGCAGAAGCAGCTCCAGCAGCAGCGGCTCCAGCTCCAGTAGCAGCGGCAGAGCTTAAAGAAGTTCACGTTCCTGATATCGGTGGCGACGAAGTAGAAGTTACTGAAATCATGGTTAAAGTTGGCGATACAGTAGAAGAAGAGCAATCACTTCTAACTGTAGAAGGCGACAAAGCTTCTATGGAAGTACCAGCACCATTTGCAGGTACGGTTAAAGAGATCAAGATTGCTGAAGGCGATTCAGTAACAACTGGCTCTCTTGTGATGGTATTCGAAGTAGCTGGTTCAGCTCCTGCAGCAGCTCCGGCTCCTGCGGCGGCAGCACCAGTTGCAGCGGCTCCAGCAGCATCTGCTGAGAAAGAAGTAAACGTTCCTGACATCGGCGGTGACGAAGTAGAAGTTACTGAGATCATGGTTAAAGTTGGCGATACAGTAGAAGAAGAGCAATCTCTAATCACTGTAGAAGGCGACAAAGCTTCAATGGAAGTACCAGCACCATTCGCAGGTACGGTTAAAGAGATCAAGATTGCTGAAGGCGATTCAGTAACTACTGGCTCTCTAATCATGGTATTTGAGGTAGCAGGTGCGGCTCCAGCAGCTCCAGTTGCAGCAGCGGCTCCAGCTCAAGCGGCGGCTCCGGCAGCAGCTCCTAAAGCAGAAGCTCCAGTAGCGGCTCCAGCAGCATCAACTAGTGATTTCGAAGAGAACAACGAGTACGCACACGCGTCTCCAGTTGTTCGTCGTCTAGCTCGTGAATTTGGCGTTAACCTATCTAAGGTTAAAGGTACTGGCCGTAAGAGCCGCGTACTAAAAGAAGACGTTCAAGCTTACGTTAAAGATGCACTTAAGCGTCTTGAGTCTGGCGCAGGTGCAGCAGCATCTGGTAAAGGCGACGGCGCAGCGCTTGGCCTACTACCTTGGCCAAAAGTTGATTTCAGCAAGTTTGGTGAGACTGAAGTTCAGAAGCTTTCTAAGATCAAGAAGATCTCAGGTGCTAACCTACACCGTAACTGGGTAATGATCCCTCACGTTACACAGTGGGACAACGCGGATATCACTGAGCTAGAAGCATTCCGTAAAGAGCAGAATGCTATCGAAGCGAAGAAAGATACTGGTATGAAGATCACGCCACTAGTGTTCATCATGAAAGCGGTTGCGAAAGCACTAGAAGCGTTCCCAGCGTTTAACTCTTCTCTATCGGAAGATGGCGAAAGCATCATTCTTAAGAAGTACGTAAACGTAGGTATTGCTGTTGATACGCCAAACGGTCTCGTTGTTCCTGTCTTCAAAGACGTGAACAAGAAAGGCATCTACGAGCTATCTGAAGAGCTAATGGCGATTTCTAAGAAAGCACGTGCTGGTAAGCTGACGGCAGCTGACATGCAAGGCGGTTGTTTCACAATCTCAAGCCTTGGTGGCATCGGCGGTACTGCGTTTACGCCAATCGTAAACGCGCCAGAAGTAGGTATCCTAGGTGTATCTAAGTCTGAAATGAAGCCAGTGTGGAACGGCAAAGAGTTCGAACCACGCCTACAGCTTCCACTATCGCTATCATACGACCACCGTGTGATCGATGGTGCAGAAGGTGCACGCTTTATCACTTTCCTAAACGGTGCACTATCTGACATTCGTCGTTTAGTACTGTAATTGAGAAAGTAGCAATTAAGGTGGCTTTCGAGTCACCTTAATTCTTTATACAAAGAATAATTTTAGACAGCATTTTCAATCCTCTTTCAGAAACTGAAAGGTGAATTGTTGTCTAGCTCACAGGCTAACTTAAAGCTACTTTCACACTGTTAACAACTCTGTAAAATGTTGACCGTTTGAAAGCCTAATAATTTAAGAACATCTACTCAGCCTGTTAGGGATAATGACTACAAGAGGTCACAATGAGCAAAGAAATTAAAGCCCAAGTTGTTGTACTTGGTTCTGGTCCTGCTGGTTACTCAGCTGCATTCCGTTGTGCAGACTTAGGTCTAGAAACAGTACTAGTTGAACGTTACAGCACTCTTGGTGGTGTATGTCTAAACGTTGGTTGTATTCCATCTAAAGCACTTCTTCACGTGTCTAAAGTAATTGAAGAAGCAAAAGCTATGGCTGATCACGGTGTCGTGTTTGGCGAACCACAAACAGACATCAACAAGATCCGTATCTGGAAAGAGAAAGTTGTTAACCAACTGACTGGTGGTCTTGGCGGTATGGCTAAGATGCGTAACGTTACAGTGGTTAACGGTTACGGTAAATTCACTGGCCCTAACTCTATCCTTGTAGAAGGTGAAGGCGAATCGACAACTATCAACTTCGATAACGCGATCGTTGCTGCAGGTTCTCGCCCAATCAAGCTACCATTCATCCCTCATGAAGACCCACGTATTTGGGATTCTACTGATGCGCTAGAGCTGAAAGAAGTTCCTGAAAAACTGCTTATCATGGGTGGTGGTATCATCGGTCTAGAAATGGGTACGGTTTACCACTCTCTAGGTTCTAAAGTAGAAGTTGTTGAGATGTTTGACCAGGTAATTCCTGCGGCAGACAAAGACATCGTTAAAGTCTTCACTAAGCGTATTAAAGATAAGTTCAAGCTAATGCTTGAGACTAAAGTGACAGCAGTTGAAGCGAAAGAAGACGGTATCTACGTTTCAATGGAAGGCAAGAAAGCGCCAGCAGAAGCTGAGCGTTACGATGCGGTTCTAGTTGCTATCGGTCGTGTACCAAACGGTCTACTCATCGAGGGTGAAAAAGCGGGTCTAGAAATCGACGAGCGCGGTTTCATTAACGTTGATAAGCAGATGCGTACTAACGTTCCTCATATCTTCGCTATCGGCGACATCGTTGGTCAACCAATGCTTGCTCACAAAGGTGTGCATGAAGGCCACGTAGCGGCAGAAGTTATTTCTGGTAAGAAGCACTACTTCGACCCTAAAGTTATTCCTTCAATTGCGTACACTGAGCCAGAAGTTGCATGGGTTGGTAAGACTGAGAAAGAAGCGAAAGCAGAAGGTATCAACTACGAAGTGGCTACTTTCCCTTGGGCGGCTTCTGGTCGTGCAATCGCATCTGACTGTGCAGACGGTATGACGAAGATGATCTTCGACAAAGATACTCACCGTGTAATTGGTGGTGCAATCGTTGGTACTAACGGTGGCGAACTACTAGGTGAAATCGGTCTAGCAATTGAAATGGGTTGTGATGCAGAAGATATCGCACTAACTATCCATGCTCACCCAACTCTGCATGAGTCAGTGGGTCTAGCTGCTGAAGTATTTGAAGGCTCAATCACTGACCTTCCAAATAAGAAAGCTGTGAAAAAGAAGAAGTAACTCCTCTTGAAGAGCAAAAGTCTTGAAGACTGAATAGTAAAAGCCGCTGAGTGATCAGCGGCTTTTTTGTTGCCGATAGAAAGTTGCGACCAACAAGCGCAGTGCTCAGTTATCAGCAAATAAAAAGCCGACGTAATGACGTCGGCTTTTGGCTGTTAACTTCGCTCTGATTTACTCAGCGCCCTTGTAGATACATAGCATATCTAAGTAGCTCTGTGTCAGGCGAACCACGGCTTGCTCATCTCGGACACGGTTTGCTTGTACGAACAGCGAGTAGCAGATGCCATGGAATAGTGTTGCAAGATCGGATGGATCATGGCTATCACACACTTCGCCACGCTCAATTGCCTTGATAAACATATTTTGTACCAAGAGCTGATTGGTGCGGTTGGTTGTGACAAACAAAGGCCATACTTCATCGCGGGTTGATGCACTCCACTCAAACCACACCTTAAGCCAGTGGCAGTCTTCAACAACCAGCTTAACCATAGCGGTTGTGATGTTTGTGAGGTTATCTTTCGCGTGAAGGTCTAAGTCGATGTTGTCCGAAAGGAAGTTCGAAAATTGGCGTACAACGTAATTCAATACGTCATCGACAAGATCTTCGCGAGTAGGGAAGTAGTTAAATACCGTTGCAACGGATACCTGAGCAATCTCAGCAATGTCAGCGTGACCACCACGGCCAATGCCACGACGGGCAAACACTTCCAGTGAGATTTCCATCAGCTGTTGCTTTCGCTTTTGTGGAGATAGACGCGTACGCGGTCGTTTCTCTATAGAGTCCATAATTATTTCCTTGCCAAAAGAGTTGTTTATATTTATTGGGCTTTTCGCCCTATTTAGTATTTTATTAATTTTGCTATGACGCTTTATGAGTGTAATGGTGCATATAGGCAAGGTCAACGATTTCGGGCTATTTTGTAGGCATCTTTGTTAATATCGTGCTAATGATCAACATGCCATACTCCAAACAATTCGGTTAATTTGAGGCAAACGTTTTTCCTCTTGGCGAGCTGGTGTTAAACTACCCGCCTGCAAAATCAGACCGTATTTGAGTGGCTATAATCACCCTCAACACGACTAACGCGAAAAACGAGATTGGTATGAAGCATACAGTAGAAGTGATGATTTCTGAGCAAGAAGTCAGCAAACGAGTACAAGAGCTAGGTAAACAGATTACTGAGCACTACAAAGGCAGCGAAGATCTAGTCATGGTTGGCTTGCTACGTGGTTCATTTGTATTTATGGCTGATTTGGCACGTGTGATTGATATTACTCACTGCGTTGATTTCATGACAGCATCGAGCTATGGCAATACGATGGAAAGCTCACGTGACGTGCGTATTCTCAAAGACCTAGACGATGACATTAAAGGTAAAGACGTTCTACTTGTTGAAGACATTATCGACACGGGTAACACACTAAATAAAGTAAAAGAGATCCTTTCTCTACGTGAGCCAAAGTCTATTGAGATCTGTACACTACTTGATAAGCCTTCTCGCCGTGAAGTTGATGTTGATGTTAAGTGGATTGGTTTTGAGATCCCTGACGAGTTCGTCGTGGGTGTGGGTATCGACTATGCTCAGAAATACCGTCACTTACCGTACATTGGTAAGGTTGTACCTCAAGAGTAATCACACTCAGGTCCTAGAATAAACAAACGCCCGCTAACTTAGCGGGCGTTTTTGTTTGGACAGGTTAGAGATGTTAGCTTAGCGACAAAGAAGTTTGTGCTCTGGGTTGAGAATCGACTCCATCGCGACTCGATAAGAGGTATCAACACTTTCTCGAGAGTTTGAGCGAACACCTAAATATTCTAACTTACCATCACCGATACCATAGACAACACCATGTATTTCAATATCTTGGCCGCGCTCCCAAGCATTTTGCATGATGGTGGAATTAGCAAGGTTATAGACTTGCTCTGCGACATTGATTTCACCTAGCTTGTCAGCGCGATCGTGCTCTGGCATCGCCTCTAAGTAGTTTCGGTGTTTGAAGTAGAGGTCGCGGATGTGCAGTAGCCAGTTGTTGATAAGACCAAGCTGCGGATTATCAATCGCCGCTTTTACCCCACCACAGCCATAGTGACCACATACGATGACATGCTTCACCTTTAATACGTCTACAGCGTATTGCACCACGGATAAGCAGTTTAAATCGGTATGGATAACTTGGTTAGCTACATTACGGTGTACAAACAGCTCACCGGAATAAAGACCGGTTAGGCGTTCTGCGGGTACTCGGCTGTCTGAACAGCCAATCCAGAGAAAGCCAGGGCTCTGACCTTCTTCGAGCTTGGCAAAGTATTCTGGGCGCTCAGCTTTAATTGATTCAGACCACTTTGAGTTGTTTTCAAATAGCTGTTTAATTTCCGGCATCTCGTTCGCAATCCTTAAAAAATTCTTGCATCACTATACACAATGTTACAATTTCGTTCCCGTGAATATTGTGCGAAAAGGCACTCATCTGACGTGTTTGAGCGCTAAAAATCATAAACTTAGCACTCATCCTAACTAACGGTTATAACGTATGAGTGATGAGATGTGATTAACACTTATCTCTCCTAAGTAACATTTGTTAATATGATGAAATTAGCTACATTTCGCAGCGTTTTGATTACATTTTCTGCAAGATCTAGCTACAAAGTTTAGGGTTATTCTCGCTTACCTCTAGTGTATAGCAGCCTAGCCTAAAAGTAAGATGTCATTATTGCACCTCACTCAGTTTGAACACTTGGTGATTGAACGCATGTTTTGCGTTTAAGGTGCGCACAGTTAGCAGGGAGTAGCATTGTGTTCGCTAGTCGTTTTGAAGACATGAATCTCAAAGGAGATCTGTTTGGTGGCGTGACCACCGCTATTATCTCTTTACCTTTAGCGCTTGCCTTTGGTGTTGCATCCGGTGCGGGCGCAGAAGCGGGCTTATGGGGCGCTATTCTAGTGGGTTTATTTGCCTCACTGTTTGGTGGTTCTAATACCTTAATCTCCGAGCCAACCGGTCCAATGACCGTGATCATGACCGCGGTATTAACCAGTATGATGGCGAAATACCCCGAAACGGGCATGGCCATGACCTTCACCGTGGTCATGATGGCAGGGGCATTCCAGATACTTCTCGGTACCTTGAAGTTAGGAAAATACGTTACTTTGATGCCATATAGCGTGATATCGGGCTTTATGTCGGGTATTGGCGTTATTCTTATTATTCTGCAACTCTCACCATTACTTGGTCATGCCGCTCCCTCCGGCGGGGTGATGGGAACCCTTTCTGCACTGCCTGATACTGTCGCAAACATGAAGTTCAGTGAGCTGTTCTTGGGTTTACTGACATTAGGTATTCTGTTTTGTTTTCCTCGACGTTATCGAAAGTACGTACCAGCCCAGTTGGTTGCGTTGGTTGCGGTAACATTGCTGTCCGTTATTCTTTTTGATACCGATTCAATTCGCCGAATTGGTGAAATCCCTGCCGGTTTACCTTCTTTGGTTGTCCCACATATTGATGCTTCGATGTTCACTGAAATGGTGATCGATGCTTTGGTGCTAGGTACGCTGGGTTGTATTGATACTCTGTTAACCGCGGTAATCGGCGATTCATTAACACGTAAAGAGCACGATTCAGATAAAGAGCTGCGTGGCCAAGGTCTCGCCAATATGATTTCAGGCTTGTTTGGCGCGCTGCCAGGTGCAGGTGCAACGATGGGCACGGTAACCAATATTCAGGTTGGTGCCCGCTCTCCGCTCTCTGGAGTGATTCGTGCATTGATGCTTGCGCTCGTGGTACTTGTCGCTGGTGGGCTAACTGAACCTATCCCTATGGCAGTGCTGGCGGGTATTGCGGTGTATGTCGGCTTTAACATCCTCGATTGGAGTTTTATTCAGCGCGCCCACAGAGTCAGTTTTGCGGGTATGGCGATCATGTATGGCGTGATGCTGCTGACGGTGTTTGTCGATCTGATTGTTGCGGTTGGTCTTGGGGTGTTTATCTCGAACATTATTATCATTGAGCGCTTGAGCCGTGAGCAAGCACGCCAAGTGAAGGCGATCAGTGATGCTGATGAAGATGATGTGCCACTGAGTGATAGTGAGCGCGGTTTGCTTGATATGGCTAATGGCAAAGTGCTGTTTTTCTATCTGTCAGGCCCAATGATCTTCAGTGTATCAAAGGCGATATCTCGTCAACACACCAGTATTTCAGACTATGAAGTGATGATCCTCGATCTTACTGATGTTCCTATGATCGACGTGACGGTGGGGCTGGCACTAGAGAATGCGATTAAAGATGCGTTAGATACCAATTGCCAAGTTTACTTACTCTGTCCAAATGATAAAACGCGTCAACAACTTGAGAAGTTCCATGTGATCGACTTAGTGCCAGACGACAATACATTTAAGTTCCGTTATGAAGCCCTTAAAGCGGCAATTAAGCATGTCGAGAGCGATGAACACCAGACAGCGGTTATTTAAGTAACTCGCTGTTTTAAAAATAAACGCTGCAGTAAAAATCTGCGGCGTTTTTTATTTCTGATCTGCAATCATTATAATATTTCCAAATTATTCGAAAGGTCTAATTGTAATCATCGTTATTCAACGATAAACTGATTTACGATTGGACAAGCAATGGCAAAAAATATTCTATGTATGCACTTGAAATTGAGCAGCTTCGTAAGACCTATGCTGGAGGCTTCGAAGCGCTAAAAGGTATCAGCCTTAACGTGAAAAAGGGCGACTTCTACGCGTTACTCGGGCCGAATGGCGCGGGTAAATCGACGACAATTGGTGTGATTTCCTCATTGGTGAATAAGACTTCTGGCAAGGTGAAGGTGTTTGGCTTTGATATTGATAAGGACCTTGAACTGGCGAAGCAAAACCTTGGTTTAGTCCCTCAAGAGTTTAACTTTAACCAGTTTGAGACCGTTGAGCAGATCGTGCTGCAGCAAGCGGGTTATTACGGTGTCCCAAAGTCAGTAGCTAAAGAGCGAGCACAAAAATACCTGACTAAGCTCGATCTGTGGGAAAAACGCAGCGAACGTGCACGTAACTTATCCGGTGGTATGAAGCGACGTTTAATGATTGCTCGTGCCTTGATGCATGAACCTCAGTTACTGATTCTTGATGAGCCAACCGCTGGTGTTGATATCGAACTGCGTCGATCGATGTGGGAGTTTCTCAAAGAGATAAACTCTGAGCTAGGCATTACGATTATTCTGACGACTCACTACCTTGAAGAAGCAGAAATGTTGTGTCGCAATATCGGCATCATCAATAAGGGTGAGTTGATAGAGAATACCACCATGAAAGCCTTACTCGGTAAGCTGCATGTTGAGACGTTTATTCTTGATCTTGAAGAGGGCAGTGCTGAACCGAAATTGATTGGTGTAAACAGTCAAACCTATATTAATGGCTCTTTAGAGCTTGAGATTGATAAGAGCCAAGGGTTAAACGACATCTTTGCTCAACTGTCAGAGCAAGGCATTAAAGTGCTGTCGATGCGTAATAAAGCCAATCGCCTTGAAGAGCTGTTCGTCAGTATTGTACGAGAAGGGAGCCAATAATATGTACCGTTTGTATTGGACTGCGTTTTGCAGCTTGCTGACTAAAGAAGTGAATCGTTTTACCCGTATTTGGGTTCAGACTCTGGTTCCACCAGCGATCACGATGACATTGTATTTCATTATCTTCGGTAACCTGATTGGGTCACGTATTGGCGAGATGAACGGCTTTAGCTATATGGAGTATATTGTCCCTGGCCTTATCATGATGTCGGTGATCACCAACTCTTACTCGAATGTTGCCTCGTCATTCTTTAGTGCAAAACTGCAAAAGAACATCGAAGAGTTGTTGGTTGCACCGGTGCCAAACTATGTGATCATTGCTGGTTATGTCATGGGAGGAGTAACTCGAGGCTTGCTGGTCGGGACGATCGTTACTTTTGTCTCCTTGTTGTTTGTTGATCTTCAAGTTGAACATTGGGGGATCATTATTGCCACGGTATTTATGACCTCGGTGGTGTTTGCTCTCGGCGGTTTGATCAATGCTGTTTACGCAAAAACATTTGATGATATTTCGATCATTCCTACGTTTGTTTTGACGCCTCTGACTTACCTTGGTGGTGTGTTCTATTCGATCAGTCTATTGCCTGAATTTTGGCAAGGTGTGTCTAAGGTCAACCCTATCGTCTATATGGTCAATGCGTTCCGTTATGGCTTCTTAGGTGTGTCTGATGTGGGCATTGTGACTTCGTTCAGTGTGCTCGGCGTATTTGTTGTGGCACTTTACGCGGTGGCGCATTACTTAGTGACGCGCGGAATTGGCTTACGCAGTTAATAGCCTACGGTCATTCCATAGAGCGACGCAGGAGAGAGTAGGGAATCTCCATAAGTTTTCGACTTGCTAGAAGAGATCCCCAATTCGTTCGTTCCTCACTCTTGAGGATGACAGTGATAGAAAATGTTGTGTGGAGAGACGCTAGCACAGAGCGAGTCATTCCATAGAGCGACGCAGGAGAGAGTAGGGAATCTCCTTACGTTTTCGACTTTTTAGAAGAGTTCTCTAACTCATTCGTTGGTGACAGCAATAAAAAAGGGTTGATGCTTTCGCATCAACCCTTTTTAGCTTTTCACTGAGATCTATTCAGCGCTTGCTGATGGAGTCTCAGGCGCCTCTTCTTCCTTCTGCTCTACAACCATCTCAACCACTTGGTTATCGATCAAGCGAGCTTTGCCAAGGAATGCTGACATTAGAATGACAGCTTGAGTCGTCTCTTCGGTCACCGCTAGCAGTGTGCGTGCATCACGAATGAAGATCTCATCTGGATGTAAGCCTGCTGCGCGCAGTTGATCGCTCGCATCTTCAATCACAGAAGCGTAATCGTCACGACCGCCACGCATAGCACTGCTGATCCAACGCATGGTGCGTGCAAGCACAGGAGCGCGTTGACGTTCATCAATCGTTAGCAAGCCATTGCGAGAGCTCATGGCTAGGCCATCCATCTCACGCACCGTTGTTACACCGATGATTTCGATATCCATTGCCAAGTCTTCCGTCATCTTGCGAATGATCGCAAGTTGTTGAAAGTCTTTCTCGCCAAAGCAAGCTACGTCAGGTTGAACGATATTGAATAGCTTGGTCACCACAGTCGCAACACCACGGAAGTGGCCTGGACGTGAGGCACCTTCGAGGATGTTAGACAATCCAGGAACTTCCACAGAGCTCTGAGTTTCTACACCATTCGGGTAGATAATCTCTGCGGTTGGCGTGAATACTAGCTCCACACCTTCAGTGGTTAACTTGCTTAGGTCGTCTTCTAATGTGCGTGGGTAACTATTTAAATCATCAGCACGGTCAAACTGCATTGGGTTAACAAAAATGCTAACCACAACGATATCTGCATGTTCACGAGCTTTACGTACTAAAGTCAGGTGACCTTCGTGTAAATTGCCCATGGTAGGGACAAATGCCACTTTACGGCCATCTCGTTTGTACTGTTTGATTTGCTCGCGAAGCGCGGCAATTTCAGCAAAAGTTTGCATGGCTAAATCCTTACGCGATGGTATGCGCTTCGCTAGGGAAGGCACCACTTTCTACATCTTCCTTGTATTTGGCTACTGCTTTACGCATGTCACCTGTTTCAGCAAGGAAATTTTTCGAGAATTTTGGCATGTAGTTCGCTGCAATTCCAAACATATCGTGCATAACTAAGATCTGACCATCAGTTACGTTGCCTGCGCCGATACCAATGACAGGTACGTCACAAACTTCGGTAATACGCGCAGCAAGCTCTTTTGGTACACACTCAATTAAGATGATTTGTGCGCCAGCTTCTTGCAGTGCAAGAGCATCACGGACCATACGGTCAGCTTTATCTTGCTCGCGGCCTTGAACTTTAAAACCACCAAAGATATTAACCGATTGAGGTGTTAAGCCGAGGTGTGCACAAACGGGTACTGCACGTTCTGTAAGAGTCTTAACGGTATCAACTAACCAATCGCCGCCTTCGATCTTAACCATGTTTGCTCCAGCACGCATTAGCGCAGCAGCGCTCTCACACGCTTGCTCAGGCGTTGCATAGCTCATAAATGGCATATCAGCCATAAGTAGGCAGTTTGGGCTACCAGCGCGCACACAACGCGTGTGGTACGCAATCTCTTCTACAGTGACAGGTAGAGTAGAGGATTCGCCTTGAAGAACCATGCCTAGAGAGTCACCGACCAGCAGTACGGGCATCTCTTGGCTTTCAAATAGCTGGGCAAAGCTTGCATCGTAAGCGGTAGAAGTCGCAAATTTACGGCCTTCTTGCTTCCACTTCATCAGATCATTGATGGAAATTTTTTTCATGATTTTTCCTTACAGAATTTGGCTAAGGTTGCCAAACACGCAGACCGTTTTGGGCAACGACTTTGAGTAAGTCATCCAGTCTAGTCCCACATGGGAGGGTTAAATTTGGTGCGATCTCTGCGAGCGGATAGAGCACAAACTCACGCTCTTTCATTCCATAATGTGGAACCGTCAAACGCTCGGAATCCATCACCTCATTGCCATAAAGAAGAATATCGAGATCTAAGGTTCTTGGGCCCCAGCGTTCTTCTTTACGGACGCGCCCTTGCTCTAGTTCAATCGTTTGAGTGCAATTGAGTAGTTCAAGTGGCGTTAATTCTGTTGTCAGCTCAACAACCGCATTGATGTAGTCAGGTTGATCCTGAGGCCCCATCGGGGTGCTGCTGTAGAGCGACGAAGTTTGTACAAATTGCGTTTTAGGCACTTGTTTTAAAGCATCAATAGCTACGTTGGCTTGAGAAACAGGATCACCAAGATTACTGCCGACAGCAATAAATACGGTGGTCATGATGATGCCTTCGGCTTTTTCTTGCGGTAGTTTTTACGGCGACGCTGACGGGGTTGACCGTCGCCGCTCGCATCAAGGTCTGCTGCCATCGCTTGGCGCATGTTGCGGCCAGCGTTTTGGAAGGTTTCCCACCACTTAGCGAGCTCTTTGATTTCACCTTGCTCGATTTCACCGCGCATTTCCAAGAAATCGAAACCAGCACGGAACTTGTTAAGCTCCATCAGGCGGAATGCACGTTTACCATTGCGGCGAGGCATACGCAGTTGTAGCTGCCAGATTTCGCGAATTGTCGCGGTATGACGGCGCGGAATCGCAATCGTACGTACTTGATCATCAAGAATGTAGTTACTTGCTTCCATGATCGCATCGTAAGAAGAGAGCTTGCGCGTCTCCATCAACTGCTTCGCTTTCTCTTGAAGTGGGTACCAAAGCATAGCTGCGAACATGAAGGCTGGATTAATGCGTTTACCTTCTTCGATACGTTGGTCGGTCGAATCGAGTACTAGATCCAACATTTGCTCAGTCGGTGAGTCATACTCTTCAGTAAAGAACTCGGCAATCGTTGGGAATAGCTGCTGGAACAGATTGTACTCACGCATTAAGTGGTACGTCTCTAGGCCATGACCAGACTGCAGCATTTTCAGTGATTCTTCGTACAGACGAGCAGCTGGAATATCTTGCAGTAAGGTCGCCATCTCTTCGATTGGCGCAGCGGTATCTTCCTCGATATCAAAATCGAGTTTCACTGCGAAGCGAATAGCACGCAGCATACGCACAGGATCTTCGCGGTAGCGCGTCTCAGGGTCGCCGAGTAAGCGGATAAGCTTATCTTCTAGATCTTCATGGCCGCCAGCGTAATCGTGAATCGAGTAGTCGCCAATGTTGTAATACATCGCATTAACAGTGAAATCACGACGCTCAGCATCTTCATCGATTGTGCCATAAACGTTATCACGTAATAGCATGCCTTCTTTTGACTGCTGAGAAACGTTTTTGTTTGGCTCTTGGTGGTGACCACGGAAAGTGGCGACCTCAATGATGTCGCGACCAAACATAATGTGCGCAAGACGGAAGCGACGACCAATTAGGCGACAGTTCTTAAACAGTTGTCGGATCTGCTCTGGTGTTGCATTCGTCGCAATATCAAAATCTTTAGGCTGCTGGCCCAGTAATAAATCGCGGACGCCACCACCGACTAGGTACGCATCAAAGCCAGCACCATTAAGACGGTATAACACCTTCAATGCATTATCACTGATCTGTTTGCGCGAGATGTTATGTTCTTGGCGAGTAATAATGTTTAAAGCGAGCTCAGAAAATGTTTCTGTTTCGCTAGCTGTATAATCGTTTTTGTTCATGTGCATCTGGCAATAATTGGTCAAGCCAACCTTGCTTGAGTTTAATATTTTGGGCCCATCAGGGGCGAATTTGCGGCTAATAATAGCTTACAGCGAGCGGTTTGAGAATCTTGGTGTGATTTCAGTCGCTTTTGGCAACTGACTTATACGCCAATTTTTGACGCCCCACGCAATGATCTCTTCCACGTTGCTAAACTGAATTTCTTTATCAATATCAAAGCCTAAGAAACTCATTGCATCTAATAAAGCCGGCTTAGGATTGCAATTATCGATCGCTTTTGCATGATTTTGTTTGGACAATTTATGTCCACTTTCATCCAGCGCTAATGGCAGATGTAAGTAGCTGACTGGCTCTGCATCGAGCATTTGATAGAGACTAATCTGGCGTCCAGTCGGCTCGATAAGGTCAGCACCTCTCACCACTTCGGTGATGCCTTGCTCGATATCATCTAATACTACGGCAAGGTTGTAAGCAAATAACCCATCTCGGCGCTTTATAATAAAATCTTCATCTGCCAAAGCGGTGGGGATGCTTAAGGTGCCATGACGCTGATCTTCAAATTGGTATACCGGATGCGTCATCCGCAGGCGAATTGCGCATTGCTGATGATTTTGCAGTGCTAAATCGCGACAGGTCCCGGTATAGAACCCACCTGAGGCTTTGATTTGTTTACGGGTACATTGGCAGTAATACGCTTGACCAGATTCAAGCCAACGATTGATTTGCTCTTGATAGAGTTCGTGGCGCTGGCTTTGGTAAACTACTTCGCCATCCCAGTAGAGTTTATACGCTTCTAAGGTTTCTAGAATAAGCGAACTCGCGCCTGGCATTTCTCTCGGCGGATCAAGATCTTCAATACGAACTAACCACTCACCTTGTTGCGACTTAGCTTGGAAGTAACTGCCGAGTGCAGCAATGAGCGAACCAAAGTGTAATGGACCTGAAGGTGAGGGGGCGAAACGGCCAATATAACTCATAGATGAATACTGTTTTTAATAAACCAAAAAGGGAGCCAAGGCTCCCTTCAATAGTCAGACAAAGCAATCACTAGCCTTGCATCTGCTTCTCTTTGATTTCTGCAAGTGTTTTACAGTCAATACA
Organism: Vibrio orientalis CIP 102891 = ATCC 33934; assembly: GCF_000176235.1. NCBI lineage: Bacteria > Pseudomonadati > Pseudomonadota > Gammaproteobacteria > Vibrionales > Vibrionaceae > Vibrio > Vibrio orientalis. The sequence goes on from NZ_ACZV01000002.1 coordinate 142,372, forward strand.
AAGGTCTGCAGTTGGTCGAGCTTCAAGACGGCGAATACCAATCTCAACGCCACAAGATTCACAGAAGCCAAAATCATCTTCTTCGATTTTATTTAGCGTCTTTTCAATCTTTTTGATTAGGCGACGTTCACGATCACGGTTACGAAGCTCTAAGCTAAACTCTTCTTCTTGAGAAGCACGGTCAACGGGATCTGGAAAGTTTGCTGCTTCGTCCTGCATATGGTGCACAGTGCGATCAACTTCTTCCATGAGCTGGTTGCGCCAAGCTGATAAAATTTTTGTAAAATGAGCCATTTGCTCAGGTGACATGTATTCTTCACCTGCTTTCTCTTGGTATGGCTCAACCCCTGCAATGGCTAGGATGCCTAGCGCTTTTTTCTTTGATTCTGGCATGCAGCATCTCCTACTAACACCTAGTCAACTGCGCTCGCAGTTAATTTAAGGCGGGTATCTATAGCAAAAAGAGTCATCAGAGGCAAATACTGGTGAGTAAAGTTATTGTCAATGTGAAGGCGTCATCACTTTTAGCCGTTAATGACTGAAATTGAGCGCTTCGACTAATTTTATCTCACTGTTGGAAAGTTGTGCTTTGTAGCACAGGACTTCCACTCCTTGCTCTTGTGCGTCTTTTAGTAATTGTGAATATTTGGCGTCTATATGGGTTGCAGGAGAAACTTTTTCAATACCTGAATGTAAAACAGTAAACAAAAGTACCGCTCTGCTTCCACTTTGCGCCATTTCTGTGAGTTCTCTCAGATGTTTCTGACCGCGTGTTGTGACGGCATCTGGGAAATACCCTTGCCCCGGTTTTTCTTCATCCAATAAGGTGACGCTTTTAACCTCTATATAGCATTTTGGTGCATTTTCTGAATTGAGCAAGATATCAATCCGGCTATTTTCTTTGCCATACTTCACCTCAGTTTGAAGTAGGTCGTATCCTTGCAGCTCTTTAATGACACCAGACTCGATAGCTTCGACGGCTAATTGATTGGCTCTCGCGGTGTTAATACAGATGCGATGGCCTAAGGCCGTTTCAGTCAGTTCCCAACTGTTAGGGTATTTTCTTTTCGGGTTATCAGAGGTGGAATACCACACTTTGTTACCTTGAGTCGCACAACCTGTCATTGCCCCTGTGTTGGCGCAATGAATGGTGCGCTCACTGCCGTCTGGCAAACTAATGTCAGTCAGAAAGCGTTTGTAGCGTTTGATTAATGTGGCTTGTTCTAATGCTGGTTCGAACTTCATTTGGGACTGGCTACTGTTTTTATGTACAATACTTGCCAACATTACACCACAAGGTTCCCCCATTGTCACAATTGCCTATTCAAGGCGTGATGCCAGAGCTACTCTCTGGTGTGCGCGAAAGCTCTCAGCTGATTTTAAAAGCGGCTCCTGGTGCAGGTAAATCGACCTACTTTCCTTTGCAATTGCTATTGGAAAAGGTGGTGGATGGCAAAATCATTATGCTTGAACCAAGACGCTTAGCGGCGAGAAACATTGCCCGCTACCTTGCTAGTCAGCTTGGCGAAAATGTCGGTGAACGCATTGGTTACCGTGTCCGTGGGGAGAAAAAAACCAGTGCGCGTACTCAGCTTGAAGTGGTGACGGAAGGGGTTCTGACTCGCATGATCCAATCGGATCCTGAATTGTCAGGTGTTGACCTAGTGATCTTTGATGAGTTCCATGAGCGCAGCATTCATGCCGACACCGCGTTAGCTTTTTGTTTAGAAATTCAAGAAGCGCTGCGTGACGATCTTAAATTGGTAGTGATGTCGGCGACACTTGATCAGAATGCTTTGGGCAAGTTGCTTCCTGAGGCGGTTTTTATTGAGTCTCACGGGCGCAGTTACCCAGTCGAGTTTCGTTATATCAACGCCAAAGCCAATGATCGCTTAGAAGATCTGATGACCAAGCAGATCACTAGCCTGATGAGTAGCGAAAGCGGCTCATTATTAGCATTTTTACCCGGTGTGGCAGCAATCAAACGCGTCGAAGAAAGATTGCAAACTCTCTCCTCAGATATTCAAGTGTGTCCCTTGTATGGACAGTTGGATTTTGCTCAGCAGCAGGCAGCGATTCAACCTGCTAGTAGCGGGTTACGTAAAGTGGTCTTGGCAACCAACATCGCAGAAACGTCATTGACGATTGAAGGCATCCGTTTGGTGGTCGATTCAGGTTTAGAACGTGTCGCTAAGTTTGATTTGAAAAGTGGTGTCACCCGTCTAGAGCAGGTAAGGATTGCGCAATCTTCTGCCGAGCAACGGGCAGGACGGGCCGGTCGTATCGAGCCTGGAATTTGTGTGCGTCTGTACAGCGAAGGGCAACTCAATCAGCAACCTTATGTTCCTCAGCCAGAAATTGTCCACAGTGACTTAGCAAACTTAGTTTTAGAGTTAGCGCAATGGGGGGCACAAAACCCAGATGACTTAGGCTGGTTAGATACTCCTCCTGCCGCGGCGGTCAATCAAGCCAAGTCGTTATTGCTGCAGCTTGGCTTACTCGATAACAAGGGGCAGCTTACAGAAACGGGCATACTCGCGGGTGAGCTTGGATTAGAACCGAGAAGTAGCGCGATGCTGGCGAATGCGAAGGGTGAATTGAATACCGCGCTGGCGATTATCGCTTTACTCGAAGAGCCTGAGCGAAACGTGCTGGACTTTATGCATAGTGTTCACCGCTTAAAAATAGCGAAACACAGTAAGCAAAAACTAGTGACTCAACGAGCAAAAACACTTGCGGCAAAAATGAAGCATCGCTTTGAACTCTCACAGGTCGATGAATCTCATGTCGCTTGGTTACTGGCAATAGCCTTTCCAGACCGAATTGCGCAGTTGCGACGTAATCAATTGGGCCGATTTGTTCTTGCCAATGGTCATGGCGCGCAAGTTCAAGAGAGTGAGCGTCTTGCAGGTAGTGATTATCTTGTTGTCATCGACCTGATGCGTAGCCAGTCCGATTCATCGATGATCTATTCTGCGCTTGAGCTGGATATTGTTCAGTTGCAGTCCCACTGCCCAGATTTATTTATTGTGCAGGACAGCGTTGATTGGGATGAACAGAAAGGACGCTTAGTTGCAGAGCAGCAAACAAAATTAGGCCGACTGGTGATTGAGAGTAAAGCGCTACCTGAGCCGTCTAGCGAAAAAATGACCGAAGCTTTACTTACTTTTATTCAGCGTAAAGGGCTATCGGTATTAAATTGGAACCCAGCTAGCCAAGAGCTATTAGAGCGGATTCGTTGTGGGCAGGAGTGGTTACCAGAACAGTCCTGGCCAGAGCTTGATGATGCGAGCCTGTTGGCGAATTTAGATGCGTGGTTAGCGCCTTATTTGAATGGCGTTAACTCAGTCAAAGCATTGGCTAAAGTGGATCTTGAAGCTGCGCTGTTAGCTTATTTGGGCTGGCCATTGAATCAAGACATAGAGCAACTGCTGCCAACCCACTACCAAGTGCCAACTGGAAGCAGAAAGAAAATTCGTTACCAACAGGGGCAAGAGCCGGTGTTATCGGTGCGCATGCAAGAAGTGTTTGGTGAACAAGCGTCACCAGAAATTGCTCAAGGTAGAAAGCGACTGGTATTGGAGTTACTCTCTCCGGCGCAAAGGCCGCTGCAGGTGACCCGAGACTTAGCAAGTTTTTGGGCGGGCGCTTACAAAGAAGTACAAAAAGAGATGAAAGGGCGCTATCCAAAACATGTATGGCCGGATAATCCAGCAACGCATGTAGCGACAACTAAAACCAAACGACAGCTAAATTCATGACTAAGAAAAACACCACGGCGACGACGAAGAGCAAAACAAGTAAAACGACGAAGAGTGCCGCTCGAAAGCCAAGTCGAAAGTCGCCCAAGCGCAAACCGAATACCTCGGCAAAGCATCGTTGGCTAAAAATATTGTGGGGAATTGGTTGGAAGCTCGGCGTGGCTGTGTTTGCCGTGTTGCTGTTCGTTGGTATCTACCTTGATAGCGTCGTCAAACAGCGCTTTGAGGGGCAACTGTTTGACTTGCCTACGGTAGTGTATGCGCGAATCCTGAACTTGGCGCCTGGTGATTCGATTACCATTCAAGAAGTACGTAACGAGTTGGATGTACTGAACTACCGTAAGGTGCGTCAGCCCCGTTATCCCGGTGAGTACTCGTCATCATCAACAAAAATTGAGCTGATTCGCCGACCATTTGAGTTTAGCGATGGCCCAGAGCCTGATCGTCATGTGATGCTGCATTTCGATTCTAGCAGCGTAACCCGTATTCAATCTCTAGAGCAAAAAGGGGATATGGGTTACTTACGTATCGAGCCAAAAATGTTGGGGATGTTGGAAAAGAATAACGATCAACAACGTCTGTTCTTGCGTCGAGACCAATTTCCTGAAGTGATGGTTGATGCACTGCTAGTCACAGAAGATCGCGACTTCTATCAGCATGATGGTGTTTCACCGTTGGCGATTGCTCGTGCTTTGGTTGCCAACGTTAAAGCGGGCCGCACGGTTCAAGGCGGTAGTACCTTGACTCAGCAGTTAGCAAAAAACATCTTCCTTTCTAGTGATCGAACCTTGTGGCGAAAAGTGCGTGAAGCCTATATCGCACTGATCCTCGACTACCGTTACAGTAAAGATCGCATCTTAGAAGCGTATTTAAACGAAGTTTATTTAGGTCAAAGCGGTGGTGAGGCGGTACATGGTTTTGGTCTTGCTTCTCGCCTTTACTTCGGTCAGCCAATTCAAGAACTGCGCATCGATCAATTGGCTTTGCTGGTGGGTATGGTGAAAGGCCCATCTTATTACAACCCGATTCGTTTTCCTGAACGTGCTAAAAAGCGCCGTGATCTCGTGCTGCGCTTGATGATGCAGCAAGATATTTTAACCGCCAATCAATTTGATATGGCGGCGAGTCGACCGCTGGATATTCAAGACAATCCGCGCATTGCGAGCAGACAGCCTGCTTACTTCCAACAACTCAAGATTGAGCTGAAGGAAAAAGTCGGTGAAGCGTTCCAGTCGGATGTGGGCTTACGAGTATTTACCTCACTTGATCCGGTTTCACAGCAAAAACTAGAGCAAGCGATCGCACGTAAGATCCCTCAGTTAGCGAGTGTGGCGGGCAAATCATTGGAAGGTGCAGCGGTTGCGGTTGACCGTCATACGGGTGAAATCCGCGCCATGGTTGGCGGCAAACGCACTGGTTATGATGGCTTTAACCGTGCGCTAAATGCCAGTCGTCAAATTGGCTCGTTAGCTAAACCAGCTGTTTATCTTGCCGCGTTAGAGCAGCCAGAGAAATATAACTTAGCAACCACCTTGCATGATAAGCCGATTAGCTTAAAGGGCAGTAAAGGTAATGTTTGGTCGCCAAGAAACTATGACCGTAAGTTTCGTGGCGATGTGCCGCTCTATACCGCATTGGCAAAATCACTCAACGTACCCACGGTTGAGCTTGGCATGCAGGTCGGTATACCAAGCGTGGTGAAAACATTAGAGAAGCTTGGGGTGGATAAGAGTGAAATACGCCCCGTGCCATCAATGTTCTTAGGCTCGTTTACCTTAACGCCATTTCAGGTTGCGCAGATGTACCAAACGCTGACCAATTCTGGCAAACAAGCGAAATTGTCCGCGCTACGTTCAGTGATTGATCTCGATGGCAACGTACTATTCCAATCGTTGCCGCGAGTTTCTCAAACGGTTGACCAACAAGCGGCATGGTTGACGACTTACGCCATGAAGCGTGGGGTATTAGAAGGCACTGGACGCTACCTCAATAGTCAATTCTCTTGGGCGGCACTAGCAGGTAAAACCGGTACCAGTAATGACACCAAAGATAGTTGGTTTGTCGGTGTTGATGGCCGTGAGGTGACCACCATTTGGTTAGGGCGTGATGATAATAAGTCGACTAAGCTAACGGGTTCGAGTGGTGCGCTGCGAGTTTACGCTGAGTACCTAAAACATCGTATTCCACAAAAGCTGGCACTGCCTTGGCCACAAGGGATCTCAACTTATGGCTTTGCAAAAACCGCCCAGGGCAATTTGGCTCTCGATTGCAGCAATGAATTTAAGTTACCAATCTGGGATGCCCAAGGGGCGTTTAAGAGCCAGTGTGACAACCAACCGAAGCAGTGGATCAAAAAACTATTTAGCTGGTAGCGATCAATTTGATGAAAAATTAAGAGAATTAGGTCTTTACGCCATTTTACGCACCCAGTATAAACGTAGGAACGAACTTAGAAAGGAACTCGCACTGTGAGAACGATGACTTATCTCATCATAAGCATATTCAGCATGATGACATTTGGTGTGATGGCGCAATCGACAGAAAAGCAAGCGCCAAGACCTAAAGTTGCTTTGGTACTAGCTGGTGGAGGTGCCAAAGGTGCGGCTCATATCGGCGTGCTAAAAGCGCTCGAAGAGTTAAGAGTTCCTGTTGATTACATTACCGGGACCAGTATGGGCTCCTTTGTTGGTGGTTTATACGCGACAGGGATGAGCGCCGAAGAGATCGAAGCTTTTATCGAAACGGTCGATTGGAATAGCGGTTATCGTGATCGTGTCGATCGTAGTCAGCGTAAAGTGCAAGACAAGGAGTACGAAGATAGGTATCAATTGACGACCGATCTTGGGCTGCGCTGGGGAGAAATTCGCGGTACTAAGGGCATTGTTCAAGGACAGGGCATGCTTAAGTTATTACGTGAAACCGCGGGTAACCTTCCTCCTTTCCAGTCGTTTGATCAACTCGCGATCCCTTACCGATCTGTTGCAACTGATATTGTTAACTTAGAGCCAGTGGTTATTGGTGATGGCTATCTTGTCGATGCGATGATGGCGAGCATGTCGGTTCCCGGTGCTTTGCCTCCGTATAAGTTAGATGGCAAGTTGTTAGTCGACGGTGGGGTGACCAACAATATGCCGGTTGATGTTGCTCGTGAGCTGGGTGCTGATATCGTTATTGCGGTTGATATCAGTACTGAATATAAGAATGAAGAAGATTTTACCAACTTATTCAGTGTTGCTGATCAGCTTTCAAACTACTTAGTTCGCAGTACAACGAATCATCAGGCTGAGACATTAACTGAGGATGACTACTTCCTTCGTCCTAAAGTTGGCAAGATGGAAACCACTGAGTTTGATCGAATGCCAGAGGCATTCGAGAAGGGCTATCAAGAAGCGATGACGTTCAAGGATGAATTGAGCAAGTTGAGTTTGTCTACTGCAGACTACCAAGAGTATGTTGAGCAGAAACAAGATGCGCGGCGCACGCTACGTTATGGTGATGATATTACGGTTGAAAATATCGTGATCAATAACCACACCCACTATTCTGACGACTTGCTTGAGAAGCGCTTAGGTCTTGAAGAAGGGGAGCAGTACAAAATTGCTCAAGTGGAGGATAGTGTTCAGGCTCTGTATGCATTAGATCGTTTTGAGCTCGTGACCTATCGCTATGATGAAGTCGATGGTCAAGATAGCTTAATATTCGATGTGAACGAGAAGTCCTGGGGGCCCAATTACGTCAATTTCCGCTTTTTCTTAGAAGATGATTTCTCTACAGATAGTCAATACTCTCTTGGCACTTCTGCCAATTTTACTAACTTAAATGCTCATGGCGCAGAGCTGCGAACTAACTTTGAAATTGGTACCGACAAACTGATCGAGTTCGAGTTTTACTCACCGTTCTTATCCACGCAAAAGAGCTTTACGACATTTGGTGTGTCTTACAGCAACGAAAAGCGTAATGCGCCTGTTACTGGTTTTGAAGATACGTCACTTGAGGCGACAGAAAATTATCTTCCGGTTTCATACCATGAGTGGGCAGCCGAGTGGGCGATAGGCTATCAAGATACCTTGTGGCGCCGTTTTATGCTTGGTGCTCGTTATGTGGATGGTGAAGGAGAGTTATCGACCTTACCACTCTACGGAGATGTCTCTTTTACCCGTTTAGGGGCTTTTGCTAGCTACCGAATTGATACCTTAGATAACTACAGTTTACCGACTAAAGGGGTCTACTTAGATCTTGATTACATGGTGTCACATGATAAGAGTGTTGGTGATACCCAACTTGTTGAGCAGCAGAGAGACGAAGATACGTCTTACGAATTTGGTGCTAAGCTAATCGCCGCTCATACTTTTTCTCGCCATACTTTGGTCGCAAATGCGGAGCTTGGGTTTGTGACCAGTAAGAACTCATCGGTGCCTATTGATCCGAAAGAGATTGGCGGCTTTTTGAATCTGTCGGGTATTCCGCGCAATAGCCTAATTGGTGAGAACAAGGCGTTTGGTAGTCTGATATATCGTTATCGCTGGTTTGATAATGACTTTGGTTTGTTCACCTCGCCTTTCTATGTCGGCACCTCGTTAGAGTATGGTGGGGTCTGGTCTGGTCAGGATACTGATCTGGGCGATGCGCCATTATATGTTGCAGGTTCGGTCTTTGCCGGGGTCGATTCGCCGATCGGCCCGATTATGCTTGGTTATGGCCGAACAGAACAAAACTATGACTCTGTCTACCTGATTATCGGTACAACATTTAAGTAGTGTTTCGTTGTATCTATGGGCTATTCCCATTTCTTATGAGGTGGGAATAGTCATGATAAGTGAGTAAAAATCATAAAACTTTAGTCTTAAGTTGCTATGTTGGTCAAAATGATGAGATTTTAATTTAAGGTTAAATTTGCTATCCTACCGCCCACAGTTTGGCCTCTCTGGCACTGTTTCTCAGTCAGCATTGAATGAAAAATATGGCAAGGAGAGCCAAGTTTCCAAGGATGTTCACTCCCTTATTCTTTGAATAAATAGCAATAAGAGGGAGGAACCGCAATGAGAGGAAAAAGTCGTGCTTGAAGCCTACCGTAAACACGTCGAAGAGCGTGCTGCCGAAGGAGTTGTTCCTAAACCACTAGATGCCGAGCAAGTTGCAGGCCTTGTGGAACTTCTTAAAAATCCCCCTCAAGGTGAAGAAGCGTTTATTCTTGACCTTCTAGAGAACCGCATTCCACCGGGTGTTGATGAAGCTGCCTATGTAAAAGCGGGTTTCTTAACTGCCATCACTAAAGGTGAAGTTGAATCGCCACTGGTCAGCAAAGAAAAAGCGGCTGAATTGCTAGGTACAATGCAAGGTGGTTACAATATCGAATCACTTGTGTCTCTACTCGATGATGCACAATTAGCGCCTATCGCAGTTAAAGCTCTGTCTCATACTCTACTGATGTTTGATGCTTTCTACGATGTAGAAGAGAAAGCGAAAGCAGGCAATGCCTCTGCGCAGCAAGTTCTTCAGTCATGGGCTGATGCTGAGTGGTTCACTGCAAAAGAAAAAGTCGCTGAAAAGATCACTGTAAAAGTTTTCAAAGTCACTGGTGAAACCAACACCGATGACCTATCTCCAGCTCCAGATGCATGGTCACGTCCTGATATCCCAGTACACGCAAAAGCGATGCTGAAGATGGAACGTGATGGCATCAACCCTGATGATGCAGGCAATGTTGGTCCAATTAAACAAATCGAAGAGCTACAAAAAGACGGTATTCCACTTGCGTATGTAGGTGATGTTGTTGGTACCGGTTCTTCACGTAAATCGGCAACTAACTCAGTGCTTTGGTTCATGGGTGATGATATCCCGTACGTACCAAACAAGCGTACTGGTGGTGTGTGTCTAGGTGGCAAAATTGCACCAATCTTCTACAACACGATGGAAGACTCAGGCGCACTGCCAATCGAGCTTAATGTTCAAGACATGAACATGGGCGATGTGATTGATATCTTCCCGTATGAAGGTGTTGTACGTAAAGATGGCGCAGAAATTTCTAACTTTGAACTGAGCAAAGTACTGCTTGATGAAGTACGTGCTGGTGGTCGTATTCCACTGATCATCGGTCGTGGATTAACAAGCCGTGCTCGTACCGCTCTTGGTCTAGAAGAAACTGATCTATTTGCTAAGCCAATTGACCCATCAGCTTCAGATAAAGGCTACACACTAGCTCAGAAGATGGTTGGTAAAGCGTGTGGCGTTGAAGGCGTGCGTGCAGGTCAGTACTGTGAGCCGAAGATGACAACAGTAGGTTCTCAAGATACAACCGGTCCTATGACGCGTGATGAGCTGAAAGACCTTGCGTGTCTTGGCTTCTCTGCTGACCTAGTCATGCAGTCATTCTGTCACACTTCTGCATACCCGAAACCAGTTGACGTGAATACTCACCATACGCTACCTGATTTCATCATGAACCGTGCAGGTGTTTCTCTACGTCCGGGTGATGGTGTTATTCACTCATGGCTAAACCGTATGCTTCTACCTGATACTGTTGGTACAGGTGGTGACTCGCATACTCGTTTCCCTCTAGGTATTTCGTTCCCTGCTGGTTCTGGTCTGGTGGCATTTGCTGCTGCGACAGGTGTTATGCCACTTGATATGCCAGAATCAATCTTGGTGCGCTTCAAAGGTGAAATGCAGCCTGGTATCACGCTACGTGACCTAGTACATGCAATTCCACTATACGGTATCAAGCAAGGTCTACTAACAGTAGAGAAAGCCGGTAAGATCAACGAATTCTCTGGCCGTGTTCTAGAGATTGAAGGTGTTGAGCATCTATCTGTTGAGCAAGCATTTGAGCTGTCAGATGCATCGGCAGAGCGCTCTGCTGCGGGTTGTACCGTTAAGCTATCTCAAGAGTCTATCGAAGAGTACCTAAACTCAAACATCGTTATGCTTAAGTGGATGATCGCTGAAGGCTACGGGGATGTGCGTACTATCGAACGTCGTATTACGGCGATGGAAGAGTGGCTAGCGAACCCAGAGTTGCTGTCTGCTGATTCAGATGCCGAATACGCTCACGTTATCGAAATCGACCTTGCTGACATCGATCAGCCAATCTTATGTGCACCAAACGATCCAGATGATGCTCGTCTTCTTTCTGACGTTCAAGGTACTGAGATTCAAGAAGTGTTCATCGGTTCTTGTATGACCAACATCGGTCACTTCCGTGCAGCGGGTAAGATGCTAGAAGAGTTCAATGGTTCTCTGAGCACTCGCCTATGGGTTGCGCCACCAACTAAGATGGATAAAGACCAGCTAACGGAAGAAGGCTACTACGGTATCTTTGGCCGTGCAGGGGTTCGTATTGAAACTCCGGGCTGTTCTCTATGTATGGGTAACCAGGCACGCGTAGCAGACAAAGCAACAGTAATGTCTACATCAACGCGTAACTTCCCGAACCGTCTAGGTACAGGTGCCAACGTTTATCTAGCGTCTGCAGAACTTTCTGCAGTTGGTGCGATTCTAGGTCGTATCCCGACGAAAGAAGAGTACCTAGAGTACGCTCAGAAGATTGATGCGACGGCAGCGGATACTTACCGTTACCTGAACTTCCATAAAATGGGTCAGTACACGGAAAAAGCGGATACGGTTATTTTCCAAGAGCCAGCATAATCCCTCGTCATATTTGATTGAGGCATAGAATTGAGAGCGTCTACTTCGGTAGGCGCTTTTTTTGTGCACCAAGAGAATATATGTCAAGTACAAGGCTACCTGTCATTCCATAGACTGACGAAGGAAGGAGTAGGGAATCTCTTCCGGTATGTGGTTGCTTTAAAAGCTCTCTAACTGACTCGTTACTCATTCTTGAGGGTGACAAGGGGGAGTTGTTATCAATCATAAGAATGGACTTTGTCGTCTATGCCTCGCCTCTCATCTTTAGTCCTTGTATACTCCCGCCCATAAAGTTTAGAGGTGTCTTATGGAATTCGAGTTTATTAGAAACACATTAATGGGCGAATACTATGTTAAATCGAGCATGGGACATGAGATTGTAGGTCGCTGGCTGCAAGAAGAAATCGGTAAAGATTGGCAAAAAATCGAACAAGTAGAAAATCTGCTTGAGCAAGTTCGTCAAGCGCCTCAACTTGAACACACGCTTGTCGGCGCGGAGATTTCACTTAATGCTCAAGGTGACGAGATTGTTGTCCAAGAAAATGTGCTTGGCCACGGCCAAGAGATGGATGAAGGCAGCGAGTTTGATTTTTACGACAGTGAAAGTACCGCGAGTTGCGGTATTGATGATTTCGAAGATCTTATTGAACAGTGGAAAACGTTTCTAACGACCAAGTAGTGCACCTGATTGGTGAACTGCAGTTGTCTTGCTTTAATGTTGTGAAAAGGGCGCACCGAGTTGGTGCGCCTTTTTTGTTTTTATGTTGCTCTATAAAGTGGTTCTTTATTTAAATCAATTAGATAGAAACTTGGCACGCACCTTGGATTGTATAAGACAAAAGGATGACAGTTTGCAGAGAGGATGCGATGAAACTTATTAATGCGATTATTAAACCGTTCAAATTAGACGATGTACGTGAAGCCCTAGCCGATGTTGGTATTGAAGGGATGACTGTATCAGAAGTGAAAGGCTTTGGCCGACAGAAAGGTCACACGGAGCTTTATCGTGGCGCTGAGTACCAAGTTGATTTCTTGCCAAAAGTAAAACTAGAAATAGCCACGCAAGAAGAAAACGTTGACCGTGTAATTGAAGCGATAACTAAGGCGGCACATACCGGTAAGATCGGTGACGGTAAGATATTTGTTTACGACCTGACTCAAGCTGTGCGTATTCGTACTAATGAAATGGACGCAGAAGCGCTTTAAGAATTCAAAGGACTGGAGACAATAAGATGGAATTATCAACAACAGTAACTGAGTTACGTTACGCACTAGACACTTTTTTCTTCCTCATTTCAGGTGCGTTAGTAATGTGGATGGCAGCGGGTTTTGCAATGTTAGAAGCAGGCCTCGTTCGCTCAAAAAACACTACCGAGATCTTAACTAAAAACATCTGCCTATATGCAATTGCTTGTACCATGTACCTGATTGTTGGCTACAACATCATGTATGTCGATAATGGTGACAGCAGCTGGCTACCATCGTTTGGTGCACTGATCGGTACTCAAGGAGAGGGCGCAGACCACTCACTTGAATCTGACTTCTTCTTCCAAGTGGTATTCGTTGCAACCGCAATGTCAGTGGTATCAGGTGCGGTAGCTGAACGTATGAAGCTTTGGTCATTCTTAATCTTCTCTGTCGTGCTTACCGCATTCATTTACCCAATGGAAGGTTACTGGACTTGGGGCGGTGGTTTCCTATCCCAAGCAGGTTTTAGTGACTTCGCTGGTTCAGGTATCGTTCACATGGCAGGTGCTGCGGCGGCGCTAGCAGGTGTACTACTACTAGGTGCTCGTAAAGGTAAATATGGTAAGAACGGTGAAATCTACCCAATTCCTGGTTCAAATATGCCTCTTGCAACATTAGGTACATTTATCTTGTGGTTCGGTTGGTTCGGCTTCAACGGCGGTTCACAGTTGATGGTATCAGATTTTGAAAATGCTACAGCGGTTGGTCAAATCTTCCTTAATACCAATGCAGCAGCAGCAGCAGGTGCAATTGCTGCACTATTTGTATGTAAAACCACTTGGGGCAAAGCTGATTTAACCATGATTCTTAACGGTGCATTAGCTGGTCTAGTCGCAATCACAGCAGACCCACTTTCACCATCACCGCTATACGCAGTGGCTATTGGTGCAGTATCTGGTGCGATTGTAGTATTCAGTATTGTTGGCTTAGATAAGCTTAAGATTGATGATCCAGTCGGTGCGATTTCAGTGCACGGTGTGTGTGGCTTCTTCGGTCTGATGGTTGTGCCACTTAGCAACGGTGATGCAACATTTGGTGCTCAGCTTCTTGGTGCGGCAGTGATCTTTGCGTGGGTATTTGGTGCAAGTATAGTGGTATGGGCTATCCTTAAAGCGACTGTAGGTATTCGAGTTTCAGAAGACGAAGAACTAGAAGGTATGGATATGCATGACTGTGGTGTTGGCGCATATCCAGAGTTTGTTACAGTGAAGTGATTTACAAGCTGTTACATATTTTCAAGGCAAAAACCTGCTCAGATGAGCAGGTTTTTTTGTTCTTGGTCATTGTTTTCTAAATCATGATGAATATAATAACGCAACTGATAAACGTTATCATTACGATAGTTAAAGGACTGAACCAATGAAAAAACTGCTGACTCTTTCTGCATTAGCTTGTGCGACAATTGCACCAACAGCGGCAATCGCTGCAGAAGAAGTGAACGTATACTCTTACCGTCAACCTTTCCTAGTTGAGCCTATGTTCAACGAGTTCACTAAAGAAACGGGCATCAAAGTAAACGTTAAGTTTGCAAAGAAAGGTCTAGCAGAGAAGCTAGCTCAAGAAGGCGAATACAGCCCTGCTGACGTTGTTCTAACGGTAGATATCAGCCGTCTATCTGAGCTGACTAAGAAAGATCTTGTTCAAGCAGTAGAAAGTGATGTTCTTGAGAAAAACATTCCGGCACAGTACCAAGATACTAACAATGAGTGGTTCGCTCTAACAACTCGTACTCGTAGCGTTTACTCTTCACGTGACCGTGTTGGTCGTTTAGGTGAAGACTTCACATACGCAGATCTTGCTAAGCCTGAGTTTAAAGGCAAAATTTGTACACGTAGCGGTAAGCACCCATACAACGTATCGCTAGTATCAGCGATGATCGCTCACAAAGGCGAAGCGGAAACTAAGCAGTGGCTAGAAGGCGTTAAAGCTAACCTAGCTCGTAAGCCACAAGGTAATGACCGCGCACAGGTTAAAGCGATTAAAGAAGGTCTATGTGACGTTTCTCTTGGTAACAGCTACTACCTAGGTAAGATGGTTAACGATAAAGAGCAGAAAGCTTGGGCTGACGCGGTATACATTAACTTCCCTAACCAAGAGACAACAGGTACTCACGTAAACATCTCTGGTATGGCGATGGCTAAGTACTCTCCTAATAAAGAGAACGCAGTTAAGCTAATGGAATTCTTAGCTGGTAACACAGCTCAGAGCATGTACGCAGAAGTTAACTACGAATACCCAGTGAAAGCTGACGTTAAACCTTCAGAGCTAGTAGCGTCTTGGGGTGAGTTCAAAGCAGACACACTTTCTCTAGATGCGATTGCTGACCATCATGAAGCAGCAATTAAACTTCTAGACGAAGTTAAATTCGACCTATAATAGTCTTAATAGTGGGTCTTTGACCCATTAGAGCGCAACCTCAAGCTGTCTGGTTTTTAGACACTTGGGGTTGTTTGTTTTATATCGAAACACTTCCATTGCACGCTAATGCACAGTGTACCTTGAAGTCACTTACGTATATCGGTATAAATACCCCTAGACTATCAAAGGGATATGAGATGTATTTGCAAACGCATTTATATTTCATATAGCCTCGTTGTAATTAGGCGATGAAAGAAAAGAATTACTTATGGAAAACCAGTAGCGGAGTACTAGCTTTGCTATTGGTTTTGCCGATCTTAGCAATATTTACCACAGCTGTTGGCGAAACAAATGAGCTCTTCACTCATTTGATGTCCACAGTTATGCCCACCTATGCCTACAATACGGTTGTTCTTGTATTGGGTACCATGACGCTTTCTCTTGTACTAGGTATTCCTTCTGCATGGATTATGGCGATGTGCCGTATCCCAGGAGAGAAAGTATTGCAATGGGCATTAGTGCTTCCCCTAGCAATGCCTGGGTATATCGTTGGTTATATATTCACTGACTGGTTCGATTTTGCAGGGCCGATTCAAATCTTATTACGTGATTTGACTGGCTGGGGCCCAGGTGAGTATTGGTTCCCAGATATTCGTACCATTAGCGGCGCGATCATTGTTCTGTCGCTAGTATTGTATCCGTACGTGTATTTATTATGTCGTGCTGCGTTTATGGAGCAAAACGTCTCGTTACTCCAGTCTGCACGTCTATTGAAGTGTTCTCCTTGGGAGAGTTTTCGCCGCATCTCATTACCTTTAGTTCGCCCTTCAATAGCGGTTGGCCTTTCTCTGGTTGCTATGGAGACAATAGGTGATTTTGGTACCGTTAGTTACTTCGCGGTGAACACCTTAACCACCGCGGTTTATGATACTTGGCTTGGTTACTCAAGTTTGACCGCCGCGGCTAAGATCTCAGCGATTATGCTGGTGGTCGTTATCTTGCTGCTGAGCTCTGAAAGATACAGTCGCCGTAAACAGAAGCTATTCCAAAATCAGTTCAGTAGTCGTGAAGACTTTCGTTATGTACTGGTAGGGTGGAAAAAGTGGTTGGCTGTTTTCTGGTGCTGGGGATTGGTTTGTATCGCCTTTATTTTCCCTCTTGGCCAGCTAATTATCTATGCTTACAAATATTTTGCCCAAAGCTGGACCGCAGAGTTTCGCGAGTACGCACTGAATAGCTTATATGTTTCGTTCACTGCGGCGATTATTGGTGTCTTCGTTGCGCTGGTGGTTAACTTCTGCCAACGAGTAAATCCGGGCCGAAGAAGTTTGGCATTTATGCGTATCTCATCGATGGGCTATGCTGTACCGGGAACCGTCCTAGCGATAGGTGTCATGGTTCCAGTTTTGTTTATGGATCATTTGGTGAATGATATTGCCAAGTGGATGGAGTGGGGCAGACCGGGGCTGATTTTCTCCGGCTCAATGTTCGCACTGATTTTTGCCATGGTAGTACGCTTTTCTGCGGTAGCGATTGGTAGCATTGAAAGTAGCTTGAGTAAAGTCTCTCCTTCACTCGATATGGCTTCACGCACCATGGGCTGTAACGCTAATTCCATGCTATGGCGCATCCACTTTCCATTGGTTCGTCGTGGTGCTTTGATTGCTGGCTTACTTGTCTTTATCGAGTCAATGAAAGAGCTTAATGCAGCGCTACTGTTAAGACCTTTTAACTTTGAAACCTTGGCTACGTATGTTTATAACTTTGCCTCTGATGAGCACTTGGAACTGGCAGCGATGCCAGCGGTGTTGCTTGTTCTGGTTGGTTTAGTTCCTTTAGTCATTGTTAACCGTTCTTTGGAGCATTCCCACTAATGAGCTGTGCACTATCCATTAATAACTTAACGTGTAAATACGACGAGCAGACAACGGTTCTAGAGTCTTTGTCACTCGAAGTAGTTCAAGGTGAGATTGTTTGTCTGCTAGGGGCGAGTGGTTGTGGTAAAACAACCTTACTTAAAGCGATTGCCGGTTTATTGCCGTTGAGTTCAGGCACGATGAGCTTGAACTGCATGATGATCGATGATGGTGCGAATTGGCTACCGCCGGAACAACGTAATATCGGCATGATCTTTCAAGATTATGCGCTGTTCCCTCACCTGACTGTCGCGGAAAACGTCGCTTTCGGTCTGCGTGATGTTTCTTCGGCAGAGAAACACGCTAAAGTTGCCGAGATGCTGGAGCTGGTTCATTTATCTGGTTATGCGGAGCGTTACCCCCATCAGCTTTCTGGTGGTCAACAGCAACGTGTCGCGATTGCTCGCTCACTCGCCTATAAGCCAGATTTATTGCTGCTTGATGAGCCGTTTTCGAATATCGATACTCAGGTACGCCATGAGCTGATTGGTGAGATCCGCAAGATCTTCAAGAAACAAGGTGTGACCGCGATTTTTGTTACTCACAGCCGCGAAGAGGCGTTTGCCTTTGCCGATAAGATGGCAGTGATGAACCACGGTGTCATCGAGCAATATGGTACCGCAAGTGAGCTTTACTACCAGCCATCCAGTAAGTTTGTCGCTGACTTCTTAGGTGGCGGTAGTTATTTAAGCGCGACCCGTTCATCGGAGTCAGAGTTTGAAACTGAGCTTGGCTTGGTTGAGGCAACAGCCCAGCAGCATATTCAGATTGGCGAACAGTGTGAGTTACTATTGCGTCCACAGCATGTGCAGATTAGTGCTGCTGAAGAGAGCGCAGTGACAGTGCTTGAGCAGCAGTTTATGGGTGATCATTGCCGCTACGTGATTGATGCTAGTGGCAGTCGTCTACTCGCAAGCTCAGCAGAGCCATTGACGATTGGCCAGCAAGTGTCAGTCAAGGTCGAAACTCAAGGGGTTCTCGCCTTTTAAAGTATTGAAAAAGCCCGGTATTACTACCGGGCTTTTTAGTGCGAAGTCGAGTGACAACTATAACTGCAAGAACTCTTTCACTTGCTGAACGACTTTCTCAGCCGTCTCTTTATCAGCCATTTCAGCAAAGATACGCAGCAGTGGCTCAGTACCAGAGAAGCGAGCGATCACCCAGCCACCATTTTTAAAGTACACTTTGGCACCGTCGTCGTAGCTCACCTTATCGATCTCATACTCAAACTCAGGTAACTGCTTCTCAACATAGATACGGTTGTAAAGCGTTTCTTTCTGCGCCGGCTTAAAGGTACAGTCACCTTCTGCGGTGTAGGCGTAACCATATTTACCGTAGATCTCATCTAGCAGTTCAGATAGCTTTTTACCCGTTACTGATAGCATTTCTACCAGTAGGCTAGAAGCAAACACACCATCTTTACCTTTGATATGACCGCGAATCGTTAAACCACCGGAGCTCTCTCCACCAATCAGTGAATCGTCCGCTTCCATTTGTGAGCTGATGTGCTTAAAGCCTACAGGTACTTCGAAAGACTTCTCGCCATGACCTTCAGCGATCTTATCGAGAATATGTGTTGTGGCAATATTACGTACCACAGAGCCTTTCCAGCCCTTGTATTCCAATAGGTAGTAGTAAAGCAGCATCAGCACTTCATTCGGGTGAATAAAGTTACCTTTTTCGTCGATGATACCCAGGCGGTCAGCGTCACCATCAGTACCAATACCAATATCGTAGCCTTCAGCCGCAACAAGATGTTTCAAGCGGTATAGGGTTGCTGCGCTTGGTGATGGCATTAAGCCGCCAAAGTCAGGGTTTTTACCATCATTGATTACGTCAACATCACAGCGACCATTGATCAATACTGTCTGTAGCGCGTTTTTCGCCACACCAAACATTGGGTCGATCAGTACGCGTAGGTTAGCCTTTTTGATTGATTCGATATCAATGAAGTTAATGATCGAGTCAACAAACTCGTTCATTGGGTTAATGACTTCAACTAGTTTATCTTCAACCGCTTGATCAAATTCGACTGACTTTACTTTTGCGAGTGTTAGTTGAGCGATTTGAGTTTCGATCTTTTCAGTAATGATTTCATCCGCATCACGTCCGCCCTCAATAAACACTTTAATACCGTTGTAGTCGGCCGGGTTATGAGAAGCGGTAATACACGCAGAGTAGGCACAGCCCATCTCTTTGGCTTTGAACATTACAATAGGAGTTGGGACAAACTTATCAATAAAGCTAACTTTGATGGCGTTTGCTGCGAGTACTTCAGTAAACCAGCGGCCTGCTTTGTCTGATAAAAAGCGGCGGTCATAACCGACCACGAAGCCTTTATCTGCCACTTGTTCATTGTTAATGATGTTGGCCAGTGCTTGGGCAACAAGCTGGACATTGTCTTTGGTAAACTCTTCGCCGATAAATGCGCGCCAGCCACCTGTTCCGAACTTAATCATGGTTTAATCCTTTAAGTAAACAAAGAGCCTCTGTGAAGAGGCTCTGCTGACAATTAACCGAGTACAACAACAACGTCGTTGATGCTGCCATCAGCCTGAACCGGAACAGCGTGGCCAGTGATAAGTTCACCGTTCACAGTGATTGATTTAACGCCTTTGCTCACTGAGCTTGGGTTCTCAACCTTGATGTTGTAAGTCGCGCCTAGCCATTGACGAGTTACCTCGAAGCCAGGCCAATCGGTTGGGATACATGGATCAATCGTTAGACCATCGAAGCCAGTTCGTACACCAAGGATAAAGTTGGTTACGGCGAAGTATGCCCAGCCAGAGGTACCTGTTAACCAAGGGTGGTTTGCACGACCGTGGTCTTGGTGGTCACGACCCATGATGAACTGAACGTACGAGTATGGTTCTGCGATACGTTTTTCGATGATGTCATTTTGGTTGTATGGGTTTAGTGCATCGTAGAACTTCATTGCACGGTCACCACGACCAAGCTTCGCCTCTGCAACCCATGCCCATGGGTTAGGGTGAGAGAAGATCGCGCCATTTTCTTTAACGCCTTGGTATACGCGTGTTACGAAGCCGATGTCATCGTTTGGCGTTGCGAATGAAGGAGAGTTTAGGTGCAGACCGTATTCAGAGAATAGGTTCTCATCTACCGCATCCATCGCCTTCTCGCCACGCTCTTGAGAAACCGCACCAGAAAGAACTGCTAGTGTGTTTGATTCTAGGTGTACACGACCTTCTGCTTGTTGCGCTGTACCAATCTTATCGCCATCTTTAGTCAGACCGCGGATGTACCAACCACCTTCGTCATCCCAAAGGTGACTTTCACATGCTTCACGCACGTTCGCCGCCATTTCAGTGTACTTAGCTACATCTTGGTCTTTACCAAGGAACTTAGCTAGGTCGATAAACTCTTGTAGAGCCCAGAAATGTAGGAATGAAACCATTGATGATTCACCACCACCTAGGTTTAGACAGTCATTCCAGTCGGCGCGAAGACCTTTACAGATACCCGTTTGACCAACGTATTCAGCAGAGAAATCCAGTGCCGCTTTCATATGGTCATAGACAGAGGCGTCACCGCCGTCTGCGTATGGAATCATCTCATCAAAGAAGCCGTGCTCACCCGTTTCCATTACGTACTTACAGATAGTAGGCACTAGCCATAGGTGGTCATCAGAACAGGTATCTTCAATACCGTGGATCTTGTCGTCATCCGATGGTGTTGGAACAACCGTTGGTGACTTTGATGGGGCAACATCGGCTTTTTCTGGATCGAACCAATCTGGATCAAATAGATGCAGACCGTAACCTGCTTTCACCTGGCCTCGAAGTAGATCAACAAGGCGTTTGCGTGTCATTTCAGGGTTAGCATGAGGGACAGAAATTGCGTCTTGAGCGGTGTCGCGATAGCCAAGACCTGTACGTCCACCGACTTCGATAAATGACGCGAAACGAGACCATACGACACAGGTTTCTGCTTGGTAAAGTGTCCAAGCGTTGATCATGGTGTCTAGGCCTTCGTTTGGAGACTTCACTTGGAATTTCTCACAACGTTCGTTCCAGTGCTGTTTAATGCCAGCGAATGCGGCATCAACATTAGCAAGATCTTGGTACTTCTCACGTAGACGCTCACCGTTGCCTTTACCGATACCTAGAATGTAAGCAAAGCGTACTTCTTCACCCGGCTGGATAGTGAACTGCTTGTGGAGTGAACCACAGTGGTTGTAACAAGTTTGCGCTGTGTTTGAACACTTGCCTTGCTCGACTGCAATTGGATTTGCTTCATCGCGGTATAGACCTAAGAAGCTATCGCGCTGGCCGTCGTATGAGTCTGGGCTAAATGTTGAAGCTAGGTAGTAGAAACCTTCAAAGTCATTGGTGTTGTAGTAAAGGTCGTATTCGATCACGCCTTCACGGTACTCGGTACCCGCTGAGTACAGTGACATCTGATGGTTTTGGTTATCAGATTGAATGTGACTAAATGAGAACTCAACAAATGAGAACGCACTGATGGTACGTGGTTTATCGGAAGTGTTTTTAATCACGACATCCCATACTTCTGCGTCTTCACCTTTAGGTACGAACAGTGTTTTCGTAGCGGTGATACCGCTGTATTCACATTTGAACTTTGAGTAAGAAAGACCATGGCGAACTTCGTAGCTTGCTTCGTCTAGGCTTTTTGCTACTGGTTGCCAAGAGATTGACCAGTAATCACCAGTTTCATCATCACGTAGGTAGACATAGTGTCCAGGGCGGTCAAATGTTGCGTTCGGACGGAACTTAGTAACACGGTTATACTCTGGAGAGTTGTAGAAAGAGTAACCTCCAGCATTGTGTGAGATAACGGTACAGAACTTTTCTGTGCCTAAGTAGTTAGTCCATGGCGCAGGGACGTCAGGGCGAGTAATGACGTATTCGCGATTGTCGTTATCGAAATAGCCGTATTTCATGTTAATTTCCTTTTTACCAAGCTACCAGTGGGGTAGCCAAAATTTTAAGCTAGTGAAAACTGCGAATGGACATCATTCGCGCAGTTGTTATTTCCACGGTTGGCGGTATTCAATTTCTTGTTTGTCAAGCAGAGCTAAATGACTCTTCAACCGTGATAGATAATCTTCCCAATCTCGAGCTGGCTTTTCGGTCCAGCAGGCTTCTGCCATGGCAGTTAATCTTGGGAAAACCATGTAATCCATGCGAGATTGGGTGGTGACAATCTCACTCCATAAGGCACATTGAATGCCTAAAATTCGTTTACGAATTGGGTCATGTTCAGGAACCTGAGCCAGCGGTTCGTAGCGATATGCACTTTCTAACGGAATAACAGCGGCCCAATCGACACCAGGCTCTTCCGGACTATAGTCTTGAGTCATATCTAGATAAGTTGACTGACCCGGCTGCAAGATTACATCGAATCCTTGTTTGGCACAGTTAAGCGCCGCTTCTTCGCTAAGCCATGAATAAATCACGGTATCTTTACTGACCTTGTCGCCATGTTGTGCTTCTTCCCAGCCGACCATGCGTTTGCCAAGTGAGCGAAGCTTTTTCTCTGCATAGCGAAGTAGGTGACCCTGAAGTTCTTTGGTACTTTGGTAGCCCTCTTGTTTCATTAAGGCTTGGCAGGCAGGGCTTTCAAGCCAAACGCCATCAGGCACTTCATCTGCGCCGATATGAACCCAAGTTGAAGGGAATAACTCAGCGACTTCTTCGAGTACTTTATCTAAGAACAGGTATGTGCCTGGCAATGCAGGAGAGAGCACATTGTCGTTGTAGTGTTGAATGCTGCGATATTGAGAACGATCGTCTGGATCCGCGAGTAATTCAGGTAATGATTTGATTGCTGCACGGCAGTGACCGGGGATATCGATTTCAGGGATGACGTTAATGCCTCGCTCTTCCGCATAGGCGATCACTTCTTTGATCTCTTCTTGGCTGTAATAGCCACCATACAGATCCGCTAAATGGCTATATTGTGGTTCGAGTGCTGTTTGAGTACCACGGTAAGCACCGACAGACGTCAGCTCTGGCAGTGATTTGATTTCAATGCGCCAACCTTCATCATCAGTGAGGTGCCAATGAAAAGTATTGAATTTGTAGTGAGCAAGTTGGTTGATCAGTCGCTTAACCATCTCTAGTGAATGGAAGTGACGAGCGCAATCTAGCATCATGCCACGATATTTAAAGCGTGGTCGATCAACGATCTTTAAGTAAGGAATCGAGAGATTGTTGTGCTCATCGACTTGAATTAACTGAATCAGCGTTGCACTTGCATGAACAAAACCTGAGCGAGAGCCTGACTCTAGGCGAGCACCTGAGCTATTGACCGTTAGTTGGTATTCCCCTTCATCGAGTGTTGGATTGTTGCGATAAACAATGTCACTTTGACCAATCGCGGGTGCTGTAAAGCCATAAAGTTGCGTCAGCTCTTGTTGCAGCCAAGTCGCCGCTTTTTCAGCCAACGATGCCTTTAGAGTGATCTGGCTTGAGTGAGTAAGGGAGAAATAGCCACCTTGAACTTCGATATGATTCGGCTTTGGAATCAGGGCTAACTCACTTGGTTTCACCTGTGCGACTTCGCTGCGCTCACGGAAAGGTGAGGCTAGAGCAATCGGTGTTAGGGTAACAGGGTATTTATTGGCACCACCGTCAGCTAGGATCAGAGCATCTTTAAAGCCATCGGTATAAAAACGCAGTGGTGCAGTATTAATGCTAAATTCACAGTAGTAATGTTGGTTCGCGGCTAGGCAGTTGACGTCAGGCTGTACGGTGCAGAAGCTACCAATTTGTACCACTTCACCATGAGTAAAACTGTCAGGCAAAATAAAGCGATCAATAATGAATTGCAGGCGCCAATCCGTTAAATCCTTGTCACTTAGGTTATGAATAGTCAAACCGAAGCGGCAAAATTGTTTTTGCTCGGATAGCACTGCAAGTTCAACGCGGTAGCTCATAGTTGTCGTCCTTAATACAAATTATGTTCAGGCTTACCTGCAAACATAAGTGCGCCTTCAATAGCATCAAATTGAGGATCTACGATCCAAGTTTGTACGGGTGGTGATAACCACGCTTTGATGCGTTCAGCGATACTGCCCATCAAACAGATACGCGTTGCGCCTTTACGGTTCAGTGCGACAAGAAACATCTCTATATCAGCAGCAGTTTGTTGCAGCATTTTGATCGCTAATGGATCGCCTTGATGGGCATGTTGAAAAATCGCTGGCGAAAATTGACCGTAATCGCGTGGTAGAGCACTTTTAGACCAGGCTACGATTTGATCGACATCGTGATTGAAATGAGCCATAACATGTTGAGAAAGAGGTGTTTTCTCAATGATATCGTCTTGTGCGAGTAGAACTTGCTGGATCAGATGAAGGCCCATGACAGCGCCGCCACCTTGATCAGAAATTGGGAACTCTCGGCCACCAACAACGTGTTGAGTGTCACCTGCTAGGTAAATACCACACGAACCAGTACCCGCAATCATGATTGCACCATCGTCACCGTTATGGGCGCCAACACATGCACCGTAAGCGTCGGTATTAAGAACCATAGAGGCAAATGGGTGCGCCAGAGCCATAAATTGCTGCCAAGCTGATTTTTGCTCTGCACCTGCTAAAGCCAGGCCTACATGCATGGAGCCAAAATCAGATTCGCTTAAGTCGCCTTGCTTAGCCGCTTGAGTAATGGCGTCGATAATTGATGCCATGGCGACATCGACACCTAATAAAATATTAGCGCTACCACTTTTAGCTTCACCGATAAACTCGCCATTTTCAGTGCGAATACGTGCGCGACAAGAAGTGCCACCGCCATCAATGCCGACATAATACAGCGTCATGACTTATCTCCTTGAGCAGTGAAGTAAGTAGAGTGGTTAAGAATCGCTAGCAGATACCAAGCCCCATGAGGGATCCATTGCTCACCCCAACGCCAGTTCTGCAGCATGTCATCTTTTTGTTTCGGTGGGTTAAAGGCGATATCTTCTTCATCTTCAAATCCACCAGTAATGCCGTTACAAACTCCGCCTTTTGCATTGAAAAAACCAAGGTCAGGTAGGTAGTCTGGGTTGTTATGACCGTGACCATCAAGCATGCACATGTCGTATGGATTCAAGCCTAAGATCCAGTTGAGGCAATCTTGGGAGAAAGTCATCAGTTGCTGTTTCAGCGCAGGATCTTGAAGGTATGGCAAGGCAAAGAAAACCATGCTGCTCAGAGAGCCTAAGCGCGCATTTTCACCTTGCCACCAGTAACCAGTTTCGTTGTTGTGTGCGACGAAGAAGGCATCACGTTTGTCACTATCAACCGCTTTGACATATTGGCGTGGATAGCCAAATGGGTTAGCTACATGGGAAGTTATCGTAAGTTCAAATTTCAGCGCTTGAATGACGGTGTTTAGAGCGGCTGCGGAAAGCGTCTCATCAGACTCAATCGCAAGGTATTCACATAGGGCGATGACTGGTAAGCCAGCTTCAGCCGCGTGATAATATGGACGGCTGCCATCACTATTGGCTGACCAAAAATGATTAAACTGCTCATCACAACGTTGACGCTGCTGTAGTTTCTCACTCCACAGGCGACATTCAGTTAAAAATTCAGGGTTGTTGCTGCTCTTAAACAGTTCAATCGCCGCGAGTAGGGCGCAATACTCATCAATGATGTTCTCTTCACCATCGTTTAGGTATTGATGATTGTGCTCTTTTAAGTGCCAGTAACCGCGCGTAGCAGCATCTAAGTAATCAGATGATTGGTATTCGCCGTGCTCATCTTGGCGCGCCGCTAACGCTAACGCTGCGATTGCGATGCCACCACCTTGTCGGTAGGCCGCTTGATAATCTTCTGACTTAACACCTTCTTGAGTCGCGTAGGCACAGATTTCTCGCTGTTTGATATCTTTCGACCACTTGTCGAATACTGTCATATAGAAGAAGCCAGCTTCATCTTGCATTCGGACTAAGAAATCAGCCCCAAATAGCGCTTCTTCGGTCAGGCGAACTTTAGAAAATAGCGGGACATTGTCATTATCGCTAATGAGCTCAGCACCTTTAAACATATTCCACACAACCATTGGAATTTGTTGTGGGTTAAGGTGGTTCGCGTAAGAAAGGTGGCTTAGGTATTTACTCACGTCACCTGAGGCATCATACCAACCGCCATGGACATCAGCAGTTTTATCTGAGCCCAGGATCGGAGCGTGGTGATCTTGCTGATCAAAACGGCCACCACAGCGTTGTGATTTAAAGTAGTGCAAAACATCAGAAAAGGTATTTTTTAGCAGTAAGCCTTCAGCTACCTGAAAGATTTCAGAACGTAAATTGTCGACTCTCAGGTAGTAACGACCAACTTGTTCAAAGTGGGAGAACTCGATGCGAAAAAAATTCCCTTGGTGCCAGTTGGCGACCTTAGTACCCTTATTGATACTAAAAGACGCTACAGTTTGATGACTGTCAGCACAGACTAACAGCGCAGTGGTAGAAGAAAGTCGTGGCTTACGCGTCATCAAAACGGCCTGCTTAGGCCCAAGGGCTTCATAACCAATATGGTTAGTAAGTAGCAGCATCAAAATCTCCGAAATTAATATGTTATAGGTCTAGTTAAAGCGCCAAGAACCGAAGATCTTGGCGTAGGTCATTAATTTTCGTATAGGTAACAACGGACAAAGTGGTTATCAGACAGTTGAGTTACTGCTGGTAATTGTTCACGACATTTGTCTGAGGCATGTTGGCAACGGCCGGCAAATGGACAGCCAGCAGAAGCAGGAGTCCAAAGAGGGATCTCCCCTTTGTTACCTTTCAGCTTCTGATGAATCGATTTGCTTGGATCCGGTACCGCAGAAACCAATAGTTGGGTGTATGGGTGTTGAGGGTTATGAATGATCTCATCTGTGTCACCCCATTCCACCATATGGCCCACATACATAACTGAAAGATCTTCAGCGATGTAACGTGCCGTCGCAATATCGTGAGTGATGTAAAGTAGAGACATCTGCTTTTCAAACTTCATCTCTTCCATCAGGTTTAAAACACCTGCACGAATCGATACATCAAGCATGGATGTCGGTTCATCCGCTAATACCACTTCTGCGCCAACAGCAATGTTACGAGCTAGGTTTACACGCTGACGTTGACCGCCCGATAACTGGTGCGGGAACTTTTGCGCAGTCTCTTTTGGTGGGATCAAACCGACTTGCTCAAGCAGGTCGTAAACTCGCTCTTCTTGCTCTTTCTTATTGCGTGGATCGACTTTTTTGTGGATCAGCAATGGACGTAAAATATGGTGAAAGATGTTATGAGTTGGGTTGAGCGAACCAAACGGGTCCTGCCATACCATCTGTACACCTTCACGGTAGTTCATAACATCAGAACGCGAAGTGATTTTTTGAATATCACGCCCTTTGTATTCGATGGTACCTGATGTCGGAGCGTACATTTTCGCGATCATCTTCGCAGTGGTTGATTTACCTGAACCTGACTCACCGACCACAGCCAAGCCACGACTTTTATACATTTTGAATGACACGTCATTGATTGCACGCATCATAGGTTGTTGTAAGGAATTACTATTGATCGGGAAATCCTTAATTAGGTTTTTCCCTTCGACTAGTAGTTCACCAAATTCTTTGCTCATGATTGTCTCCAGTAATCTTTCTTATTATTTCTCAATCGCTTTCTAGAGCTTCGCCTGAGCGATTGGCTCACCATATAGGTGGCAGTTTGAGAAACGATTTGGCTCAATTTGTCTTAGCTGGGTAGGGATGCGAGTACAAGCTTCATGAACGCGGTCACAGCGAGCTTGGAAACGACAGCCTTGAGGTATCTCTAAAAGGTTTAGAGGGTTACCAGGAATACCCGTTAGCTTAGTTTTAGGGCCTGTTAATGGAGGGAAAGAACTACCCAAACCTTTCGTGTATGGGTGGAAAGGACTTTCCAAGATCTCTTTTGATGGAGCAACTTCAATCAGTTCACCGGAGTACATAATGCCGATGCGGTCTGAGAATTCGACCATCAATGAAAGATCGTGAGTAATGAATAGGATAGAGAAGCCAAACTCTTCTTTAAGCGCATAAATCTTCTGTAAGATTTCACGCTGTACAACCACATCTAGTGCAGTTGTTGGCTCATCCATGATGATCATTTTCGGGTTAAGCGCGAGTGCAATTGCAATAACTAGGCGCTGACGCATACCGCCAGAGAACTGGTGAGGGTAGTCATTAAGACGGCTAGGGTGAATATCAACGATTTCCAATAGCCCTTCAGCGCGCTTCCGTGCTTGTTCACGAGTCATATTGGTGTGGCGCATGATCACGTCGCAGAATTGATCTTCCATTGTCAGTACTGGGTTCAGTGCGTTCATCGCACTTTGGAACACCATAGACATCTCACTCCAACGGAATGATTGCATACGTTCATCACTGTATTTAAGGATATCTTCGCCATTGAAGATTACCTCGCCACCAGTAATAAATGCTGGCGGCTTGTGAAGACGCATTAGCGAGAATGCGACGGTTGATTTACCACAGCCTGATTCGCCTGCTAGGCCGAAAACTTCACCTGGGGCAATATCAAAGCTCACATTGTTACAGGCACGGACATCGCCCGCTTCTGTAATATAGTCAACGCATAAGTTGCGGATAGAAATGAGTGGTGCTGTCATGATTATTTATCTCCGCTCCAAAGTGCATTTTGAGGTGGTAGTTCTGGCTCACGCTCTTTTTGGTCTTGTGCTGCTAGCTTTTTCCAACGCTTCATCCCTTTGTGTGAACGAAGTTGAGGGTTAGCAATTTCATCGACTGCGAAGTTAAGGAGAGCTAGGCCCGTTACTAGAATTGTCAGTGCGATACAAGGTGCAACAACTTCCCACCATGCGCCAATCAGCATTGCGGATGATGTTTGTACGTTGTACAGCATGATGCCCCAACTGATAGTGCTTGGGTCACCTAGGCCTAGGAATGAAATAATCGACTCCATACCAATTGCGTACATTACTGAACCGATGAAGCTTGCGCCTACGATTGGGATTAGGTTCGGTAGAATCTCAACAAAGATGATTCGGAATGAAGACTCGCCTAATACTTCAGCGGCTTTCACGAACTCTTTCTCACGTAACGCTAGAGTCTGAGAGCGTATTACCCTCGCACCCCAAGCCCAGGAGGTACAGCCAATGATGATGGCAATGGTTAGTGGGCCTGCTTCACCAATGAAGGCGGCAAGAACAAACAGCAGTGGGTATTGAGGAATTACCAACATGATGTTCATCGCAGCAGTGAGCACGTCATCGACACGACCGCCAAAGTAACCCGCAGAGATACCGATGATGGTTGCTAGGAAACATACTGTTAGACCTGCACCAAAGCCGACACCTAGAGAGATACGCGCACCGTGTACTAGCTGAGACCAAATATCGCGGCCCATACGGCTTGTACCTAAAACGTGGTCCGCTTTCTTAGACATGATCATAGTGCGGCGGTCAGTTGCTAGGTTTTCAGCGATCCAACCATCAGGGTTAGCTTGCGCTGATTTTACGATATAGCTTGGGTATTCATGTGGGTTACCCGTACGTTTATCTGGAGCGTGCTTAGTGATAAGCGGCGCAGCCACAGCCATAAAGATAAACAATGAAACAATCACTAGGCCTGCACATGCGTATGCGTTGCCAAGAATAAGTTTGAATAGGTCTTTCATAATTATTTCCCTCCCTTACGAAGGCGAGGATCTAGAACAACGTAAAGCATGTCGGCAATAAGGTTAAATGACAGCATGAAGAGCGTCATGATGATCAACTGTCCTTGCAGTACTTGGTAATCACGAGCGTGGATAGCATTAAGAAGAACCGTACCAAGACCTGGGTAGTTAAAGATGATTTCAATGATTAACTGACCACCGATTGCCATACCTAACGACATAGATAGAGCGGTGACACTTGGTAGTAATGCGTTACGAGCTGCGTAGTTGAAGACAACGCGGTTTTCACTTAGGCCCTTACCTTTTGCCATGGTGATGTAGTCTTCAGCCAGTAGGTTGATCATGTTGTTACGCATGTTCACTAGGAAGCCGCCGACTTGGATAATAGATGCACAGAAAAGAGGCAATACGGCGTGATAAGCGACGTCTTTATAGAACTCCCAGCTTGTCCAGTCTGGCGTGACACCTGCTGTGTAGGCATAGCCAGTAGGGAACCATTTAAGTCCGATAGCAAAGATGAATAGCGCCATCATTGCGATTACAACCTGAGGTACTGCCTGAATGATTAGCATACCTGGAGTAACAAACGCATCGTATTTACTACCGCGTTTCCAAGCTGCGAAAATACCCAGGATTGAACCTAGCGAGAAAGACAGGATAACCGCAGAGCCAGCTAAGAATAGAGACCAGCCAAAAGCGCCACCTAGTAGTTTATTTACTGAAAGCGGGTAGAACTGGATAGAAGTACCTAGCTCCCAGCTCAAAATGTTTTTCATGTAGGCAACATATTGTGTAAATAGACCACCATCGACAAAGCCTAGTAGCTCTTTCATAGCGGCAATACGTTCCGGCGTTACCTGTACCGAAGCGTTAGCAAACATCATGGTGACCGGATCGCCCGGCATCGCACGAGGAATAATAAAGTTTAATGTCGCAGCAACTAATAACGCGACAAAGTAAAACGACAAACGTCTTAAAAAATAACCCATAACTCACACCTTACTCACCCAGATTTTCCCTGTTTCTGGTTTCAGGTCGCTCCTAGCGAAAACTCAAATTTAGAGCGAATAATCCCCTGACGACTGGCGCCATATTGCAAATAACTCATAGAGTGGGGGATTGAGTGGCGCACAGGAAGTGCGCCACAAGATAGAACAACTACTTATTTAACTGGTTTTAGGTCCAGTACGTGTAGTAGACGCTCTGGGATACCAGCCCAAATGTTTGGACGGCCTTTTGGATTTTCTTCGTTCCACCAACCAGTAAAGCGAGTTGTGTTGTATTGGAACATGTAAGCACCAGATAGAACAGGAACCGTTACTTGGTCCGCAGCGATGATTTGCTGGATACCGTGAGCGATGTCTAGCTGCTCATTCTTATCAGCTGTTTTGTAGAAGCTGTTTAGAAGACCATCTAGCTTGTCGTTCTTGTAGTAGTGCATTGCAAAGCGAGGCATACCATCACCAGATTGTAGTGCTGAGTTGTATGCACTGTTCCAGTATAGGTATGGATCTGCACCGTGGAAGTAGTTTGTGTAAGCTACGTCGTACGTTGCTTCAAGCATTGCTTGGTTGTACACAGAGAAATCTGGAGTACGTGCTTTTGCTTTGATGCCAACTTCAGCAAGTTGCTCTACTGCTAGCTGAACTGTGTTGTTGAAGTCAGTCCAACCATTTGGAGATTGGATTAGAAGCTCGAAAGACTTACCAGATGGCGTGTCAACGAAACCGTCTTTGTTTACATCTTTAAAGCCAGCTTTATCAAGTAGCTTTTTGGCACCTTCAACGTTGTACGTGTTGTAGCCTTTGTACTTGTCGTGAGTTTTTTCATCAGACCAAGCTTCAAATGCGTAGCCTAGACCAGATGCGAAGTCATTCACTGTACCGCCACCATAGAACGCGATGTCGATAATAGTTTGACGGTCAAGAGCCATCGAGAATGCGCGACGGAAATCTACGTTAGTTAGGGCTTCGTTCTTCGCAGCATCAGGGTGCTTGAAGTTTACCACAAATGCCTGAGTACCTGCTGGCGGGTACCAGTACTGGTGGTTAGGGCTTGCAGCCGCGTAAGTACGGTCGATGTCAGGAATGAATGAAGAAGTCCAGTCCATCTCACCGTTTACAACTTTACCTAGGAATTGGTCGTTGTTCGCAATTTGTGGAACACGTAGACAGTCAACATCTAGGTTGTCAGCATCCCAGTAATTCGGGTTAGCACACTGGATGTATAGCTGTGCAGTGAACGTGTCGATTTCAGTAAATGGACCTGAACCTACTGGATTTTCGTTAGTGAACGTCGAAGGATCTTTAACGTCTTTCCAAATGTGCTGAGGTACTACTGGTACTTTAGCAATTTCGTAAGGAACGTTTGAGTTCGCTTCTGTTAGGTTAAATTTAACTTGGTAGTCGTTTAGTTTCTCAACAGAAGATACCCAAGAGTTGATACCGCTTTGGTCTAGCTCTGGTTTCTCTTTAACTAGGTTGAAAGAGTAAACCACATCGTTAGCATCAAAAGTTTCGCCATCTGACCATTTCACGCCCTTACGAATATCGAAAGTTACGCTCTTTAGGTCGTCAGCCATTTTAAAGTTTTCTGCTAAACGAAATACTGGTGTGTTACCGTGCATTTCGTTGAATACAACTAGCGGCTCATAAAGGAAGTCAGTAGTAGTATGTAGGTTTGTTGCGCCTAGGTACGGGTTAAAGTTACGAACAAAAGTTGTAAATTCTTTAGGGTGTACCGTTAGTTCACTGCGTTCAGCTGCTGCTGCAACAGATGTGAATCCTGCTGTTGCTGTTGCAATAATTGCTGTTGCTAGTGCTGTTTTTTTAATGTTGGCAAGCATAGCTGTTCCTTACTATTTGCTTTCATTTCACTTATATGGATGGAATGTCATCAATTGATAAACACTCACTAAGGCCTACCTCTCCGTGTGAACATCTTCCGGAGGAGGTCGAAGTTCGAGAGTGGCCTGTAGGCCTTAGGCACAGTAAGAAAACACCTTAACGTTAATTTTCGCAATTGCTATTCCCGTTAAAACCGTTAAAACCCCACTTAACATCGTTAATTCCGTTGAAAAGTTTGCTTTCGCTGTTTTTTTGTTCGTAAATTGCACTTTGAACTGAGTCGCATAACATCCTACCTTGAAATTAATTTGTTAGTGGTTACTTACTTGTAATTTGTTTGCCTGTAGGGTGTTTTAGGTCTGTTGATAATCTTGAGATCTTGGTCACTGGTGTCAGTTAGTGTTAATTTACGAGCTTAAATAAAAACTGCCGTCTTGTTGTGATTGCCTTCGCAATATGAACTCTTTTTATCCAGTGACAGTGCGTTTGGCCAATTTTAGATGCGCTTTGGCGGTTTTTATCAAGGTGGTTGTTGACGTTAATCGGTGTTGTTTTACGTAGCGTAATAACTCATCGTGGCGGTTATCGTGTCGATTTTTAACCAATAAAAAAGCCTGCACATGGCAGGCTTTGTCTATCGTTTAAGCTTAGCTTAACTGGTCAGTAAATGCTGCAGTTTATCGCGTAGCGCTTCAATATGGCTGCGCTCAGGGCTTTGTTCGTTGCAGTGCTCTAAGATGTAATCGAGAGAGCTTAAGACCGTTCTCCAGCGTGGCGTCTTAGGCAGCGTTTCAGGACGTAGATATTTATCGAGTGTACGAGTCTGTAAGGTGCTGCGGTCAAGGTAGACACGCCATAAACCGCTCTGCTCTGCGAAAGCGAACTTGGTTTGCCCTGTGACTGATTCCCAATAGTTTAGTGCACTTGTCATCGCGTCAACTAGGACCTCACGCATTATGTCTTGCTTAGACTTACTATCACTTGCGACGCGGTCCGCCAGGCGGGTAAATTCGCCCCCTAGCTCTTTTAGTTCTTGAAGCTTGGCTTTATCTCCTTCAAAGGCAAAGCTAGAAAGCGCCTCAATTGCGGTCTCTAAATTATTAATACGAGATGCATTTATGCTACCGCCAACATTAAATATGTACATTGACTTCAAGCCAGCACCTTCTGGGAGCTTGAGAATGTCGGCTGATAGGTGCTGTCTGACATCTTCCACGTAAATATCAATAATGCCACAGTAATGTTCTTGTACGACATTTAGGAATTTAGGGGCGATCAGTTCGTCAGCATTGGAGCGTTTCAGTTGTTCCGTTGAACGTTTAAATAGTCGCGAAGCGGCCTCATTAGCAAAGCGAATCTTATTGTCATCTCGAATACAGACAATCGCTTCAGGTGCGGTTTCAAGCTGTTCTAGTAGACGGCCTTGCGTCTCTAACAAGCTGGCTTCAACCATGGCACGATGTTTTAGCTCTAGTTGTAGCGCTTGGTTTTCTAGTCGACGCTGTTCTGCCTTACTTGCCGTTAAGTGTGCAACGATACGTGCCGCCAACTCTTGCTTATTAAATGGCTTCGACAAATAGTCATTGGCACCGACACTAAAGCCACGAATTCGATCATCAGTTTGATTTAATGCTGTCAGCATGATGATAGGGAGCGCAGCATGATCGTAGCTTTCACGCAGGGATTCACACACTTGGTAGCCGCTCATACCTGGCATCATAATATCGAGCAGTAATAGCTCAGGCTTTTCTTTTTCAACCGCAGCGAGTGCTTCATGGCCATCTTTCGCAGTGCGGACTCGGTAGCCTTCAAGGCGTAAGAAGCTGTCTAATACTCTTAAGTTGACTGGCTCATCATCAACCACGAGTAACAGCGGACCATCAGGATTTTCCGGAAGGCTGACGGGCTCTGCTAACTCAATGTTGCCTGTTTCTGGCGCTTTAAAGTGCGGCGCTTCGTATTGGTTAGCAACTTCAATTTGTTCAAGTGATGCGATAGGTAGGGTAAAGCTAAAGGTTGTTCCTACCATCGGTTGGCTACTGACATACAATGAGCCGTTCATCAGCTCAATTAACTGGCGGCTAATCGATAAGCCTAAACCTGCACCTTGGCGGTAACGGCTAGAATCACTCCCCGCTTGAATTAACGGTTCAAAGATATGCTCAAGTTGATCGGCAGGAATACCTTGGCCAGTATCGACTACTTGTACGCGAATATTGTCGTCAACCACATTCGCTGAAATGACGATCTTACCTTCACTGGTGTATTTGATCGCATTGCCAACGAGGTTATACAGCACTTGCTCTAAGCGTTGCGGATCCGCACTGACCCAAACTGGCTCATTCGGCACTTGGTTAATGATGCGAATTGGTTTAGTACCCAATAAGTGGGAAGAGAGCTCAAGCACTAGGCGGGTTGAGCCAGCCAGATCAACCGCACTGGTTTCTATGTCTAAGTTGCCATAGCGCATTTTGTGGTAATCGAGCAGGTCATCCACTAAGGTCGCAAGACGCTGACCGCTGCTGATGATGATATCGAGTTGATATTTGTGCTCTGAGGTGATTGGTCCATTTGCGCCAGAAGCCAAAGCTTCGGCAATACCCACCATACCATGCAGAGGTGTGCGTAGCTCATGAGAGGTGGTTGCCAAGAACTCATCTTTCAGCTTGTTGGCCAGTTGTAACTCATCATTTTGTTTTTGGATAAGCTTTAGGTTGCTTTCCAACTCTTCGTTTTGTTGCTTGATCAGCAAGATCTTTTCACGAATCGAGCGTTGCATACGTTCAAAGCTTACCGCAAGGCGACCGATCTCATCTTTGCGCTGGGTATTGGTCATATCAGCATCGAGATCACCCGCCGAGACTTTTTCCGCAGCCCAAGTCAATTTAAGCAGTGGTGCGGTAATAAAGTTAGACAGGTAATGAGAGGCCATCACTACCAGTAAAATAGCGGTCAGCATAGCGAAGATAAACAGCGTCTCGAGTTGATTAACGCGGGCAAAAGCGACGCTTTCAGGCACTTCAACAACAATCGCCCAATCAATACCTTTTAGGGAAATCGGACTATACGCTGCGATGATCGCTTCGTCTTCGGTATTTGAATAGGTACCGACATTTGTTAGCCCTGACAGGGCGAGATCAACCACTTGGCGGCTCTTATCAATATCTTCTTGCTGATAAGCCAATGTACGAGATTGATGATCACTACCAACCAATAGCGTTTTCATTGAGGCGATGTTATTGATGTCAGCAATGAGCTTGGTGATGCCATTGTTAGGTAGACGGAATAACGCATAGCTGTGCAAATAGCCTTGTTGGATGATCGGTGCACCAAACCAAGCGACTGATTTACCTTGCTCTTGAGAGAAGTCAGAAATGACAACTGGAGTAAAATCTTCGTTGGTTTTACGTTTTTCTGTTACTAGGCTGTTTAGTTTAGCGAAGGTTTTACCTAAGTTTGCGTCTTTGTACTTTCCGGTCAGTAAGTTGGTACCGTAGTTGTCGTACTTATAAATAGAGTAGGTAACGTTACCATCTCTATCGACCAAGAGAATATCGTCAAAGTCAGAACGTTTAAGCAACTCCTGATATGCCCAGTGATAGCGTTTATGCAGCAGTCGGTAGCGCTCGGTGCCATTGTAGTTGCTCGATTGCGGCAATATTGACGTTTTTATTTGATCTCCTGAGCCTTCAATATAGCGCTTTTGAGCATATTGACGTGCTTGTTCGATATCGACGCCTAGGCTTTGAAAAGCGTTAACCAAACCGTAGAAGCGTCCACCACTCGCGTAAGCCAGTTCTGAGCGGACGAATCCCATCACTTCTGATTCTTTGGCATACAAGTAGTCAATCACTTGCTGCTGTTTGCTATCTCGGACAGAGACTAGGTGCGATGTGCTCTGTTCCTGCAGATCTTTGGTATGAGATTGTAGGAAGAAAATGGCGATAACAGTAAGGGGAGTAATGCTCAAGACGAGAAATGCGAGCATTAAGGTATTCTGCAGACGCTTAAATTTTTGCTTTCGATACAGCTTAAACATGATCTAATTAGACTTTCCGTGAAAATTCAGCTTGCCGCGTCAAATTGCGCATCAACAAGCTAGTTGAAAACGTTATTTTCCTAAGATGACAAAATTAACGAGTTTTTTTACTTTGACAAGTAAGTTGCAAGGAAAGCGTGGAGGTAAGCGCAATTTTAGCTAATTGCGCTGAAGGATCGCCCAATCAAAGGCTCAGATTGGGCGGCAGTATTACTTTTTCGCCTGATAGATAGCGAATTTGTTGGTCTTATTTAGCGTCTCGCAATTACCGAATGCGTTTTCAATAATTGGTGGGTATTTAAGAAAACTATTAGCGACAATAAACAGCTGCCCTGACTTAGTCTGGTAACTTGGCGCTTTGGCTAGTAAGGTCTCAGTGGCACTGTAGCTTGTATCTAGCCCGGCATGGAACGGAGGATTGCTGATAATAAAATGGTAGTCATTGCTGGTATCTGAATAGATATCTGAAGCGAACACTCTACCGCTTAAACCATTGGCTGCGAGCGTCGCTTTGCTTGATTCAACGGCTAATGCGCTAATATCACACATCTCCAGTTCAATCTCAGGGTTGAGTATCGCCATGACACTACCAATCACTCCGGCGCCACAGCCAAAGTCGAGCACTTTGCCTGATAGAGCTGGTAGGGTGTCTAGAAGGAGCTTACTGCCAATATCGAATTCACCATGACTAAAGACGCCCGGTAAGCTTTTGATTGTCAAAGAGGTTTCTTTGTAGCTTACTTGGTAACTCTTGAACCACTCATTGAGCTCAAAACGTTGTGGCGCTTGTGTACATTGGCCCCAGTAAAATGAACAGCGTCGTGCTGAGTCGTATTTGGTAATAGGGCCGTAAGACTTGAACATCTTTTCAATGCTCTTAATTCCTGAACGGTTTTCACCGACTACAGCGATTTCAGTATTTTCTCCAAGCTTGCTCATGAGCATGGCAAGTAAGTATTCAGCTTCAGCCTTAGCTTTTGGCCAATAGAGCAACACCATATCTGCTTGTGTATCTTGATCAAACTCTGCACCAAACACACTGTTGACGTTAGGTTGCGACTCAAGTTGTCTGTAATAACCATAGTTAGTGGTAAATACAGTGACTGAGTGGCAATGATTCGCTAGTTCAACAGGGAAAAGATCTTCGGCTTCTCCAGCAACTAGGACGTGTTTACCTTCAAAGTAAGCAAGTTGTCGCTGAGCAATTTGGCTAGGAGCGATGTAAGCAGACATAATGAACTCGGTGTAAAAAAGTGAGGGAGGATTCTCGCATAATCCTCCCTCCTCGTGTAGTGATAAATCGTACAGACTAGCTACGATCTTGTTGATCTAGGAAGCCCTGAAACTCTTCTTCATAGATATTAAATAGCACCATAGTAATGGCGAAGATCAGTGGGCCGTAAATTAAGCCAATTAAGCCAAATAAGTGTAGACCACCTAGTAGTGAGAAGAAGATCATCAGAGTGCTCATGCCGGCATTGCCGCTGCCCTGCATCAGTAGTGGGCGCAGTAAGTTATCGATAGAGCCAACAATCGCGACACTCCAAACGGTTAAAAAGATCGCCCAAGTGGTATCTCCGGTAACATACAAGTAGATAGCCGCTGGAATCCAAATCAGTGCGGTACCCACCACAGGAATAAAGGAAGCAAACCCCATCATGGTTCCCCAGAATAGCCCTGGGAATCCTGCAAGCCACATACCTAAACCACCGGCAACACCTTGTGCGATGGCGGTAAGGAATGAGCCCATAACCGCAGACTTTGAAACTTGCTCAATTTCATCCAATAGCTTGTCTTCTTGGCTGCGAGAAAGCGGCAAGATATGACGCATGGCACTGATGATCTTGTCGTGGTCACGCAGCAAGAAGAACAGTACGAACAACATCAGGAAGAAATCCATCAAAAAGCTTGTTGCATCACCTAAGATTTTTGCACTGATCCCGACAAGGTTACTACCAAATGATGTGGCGAACTGCGCGACTTTTTGCGCGACTTCTTGTGGCTCTATGGTATCGAAAGGTAAGTAGGTATTAATTAGAGATAGTCCCTTGACCACCCACGGGTGTTCGAAAATCGCTTGGATACCGCCGTTAGTGACCCATTGGTAGACATTCTGAGAAAAGTTGGAGCCTTGTTGGACTATTGCGGCGAACACAAATAGCAGTGGCACTACGACAATAAAGGTCAGCACAATGCACGACAGCAATGAGGTGATGTTATGGTGATTGGGTAAGCGCTTTTCTAGCCACTCATGAATAGGGAACATCAACAAAGAGATGATGAATGCCATCACAATTGAGTTGATGTAAGGCTCGACAAGCAGGAAGCAAGCGAAGCCTGCAGCGAGTAGGGCAACAATCAATACCCAATGGCTGGAAGTTATTTTGACCTTATCTGACACAATAGTTGTCCAATGATGCGATTTTATACCAGTATAATGGCTGCAAAATTTCCAGTCTTCAATTCAAAATCAAAAAGTTATCCGTGAGGCATTTTATTTATGGGATGTTGTAACAATGAGAAGTGCTCAAGTGACGCTAAACCTAAGAGACGTAACATCCCTTGGTTTGGCTTACTGATCTCAGCTTTAGTGGTTTTAGTGCTACTTAACTGGCAATAAAAAAAGCTGCACTAGGCAGCTTTTTTTATAAGTAATAGAGAGCTAATTAAGCTTCTTGAGCAAGGATCGCAAAACAGCGGTCTGCTGCTTCTAGTGTTGCTTCAATTTCTTTACTGCCGTGTGCTAGTGAAGTAAAGCTTGCTTCAAATGCTGAAGGCGCTAGGTAAACACCGTGTTTAAGCATTAGATGGAAGAAGCGCTTAAAGCGTTCGACATCACACTTAGTTACGTCTTCGTAGCGAGTGATTGACTCTTGTTCAGTGAAGAAGAAACCAAACATACCGCCTACTTGGTTGACTACCAATGGGATGCCGTGGTTATCAGCCAGTGATTTGAAGCCATCTGCCAATTGTTTAGTCTTAGCAGCAAGGCGTTTCTCGTTGCCTTCTTCTTTTAGTAGGTTAAGACAAGCAAAGCCCGCTGCCATTGCTACAGGGTTACCTGAAAGTGTCCCCGCTTGGTAAACTGGACCTGTCGGAGCGATGTACTGCATCACTTCTTTACGACCACCAAACGCGCCTACTGGCATACCGCCACCAATCACTTTACCTAGCGTAGTTAGGTCTGGCTTGATGTTGTAGTAACCTTGAGCGCCACCAAGAGCAACACGGAAACCAGTCATTACTTCATCAAAGATTAGCAGTGCACCTTCTTCATCACAGATTTGGCGCAGACCTTCGTGGAAGCCTTCTACTGGTGGAATACAGTTCATGTTGCCCGCAACTGGCTCAACAATGATACAAGCGATTTCACCTTTGTTCGCTGCGAATAGCTCACGTACTGAGTCAAGATCGTTAAATGTTGCGGTTAAGGTATGTTTTGCAAAGTCCGCAGGCACGCCAGGAGAGCTTGGTTGACCTAGTGTTAGCGCGCCAGAGCCTGCTTTAACTAGTAGGCTATCTGCGTGGCCGTGGTAACAGCCTTCGAACTTCATGATTTTATCGCGGCCAGTGTAACCACGAGCTAGGCGAATCGCACTCATCGTCGCTTCTGTCCCTGAGCTCACCATGCGGATTTGCTCCATTGATGGTACTAGCTCTGACACAAGCTCAGCCATAGCGATTTCCATCTCAGTAGGCGCGCCAAAGCTAAGGCCGCGCTGCGCTGCATCGATAACTGCTTCACGGATCACGGCGTGGTTGTGACCTAGAATCATTGGACCCCAAGAGCCTACGTAATCAATGTACGCTTTGCCATCAGCATCAAAAATCAAAGGGCCATCGGCACGCTCAACGAAAATCGGAGCGCCGCCAACGCCATTAAAAGCACGCACTGGAGAGTTTACGCCACCAGGGATGGTTTGCTGTGCTTTTTGAAATAGATCTGCTGATTTG
Organism: Vibrio orientalis CIP 102891 = ATCC 33934; assembly: GCF_000176235.1. Taxonomy (NCBI): domain Bacteria; kingdom Pseudomonadati; phylum Pseudomonadota; class Gammaproteobacteria; order Vibrionales; family Vibrionaceae; genus Vibrio; species Vibrio orientalis. Next base: position 182,786 of record NZ_ACZV01000002.1, read on the forward strand.
GTCATGGGATATCCTCTTTTGATTGCTCGGACCAATTTGGCTCGCATTGTACCTGCCCAATCCAATTCAATAAAACGCTTTGCGCCACATTCTGAGTACTTTGGCAGCAAATAGACCAGTTTTTGCGTAAAAAATAGCTTCAAAAGTGGTGAATACTTGAACGCTTCACTCAGGTATTAGATAATCAGCCTAATATTAGAAGATAAAACTCCAGATGGTGAGAGCGGTCTGGGTATAGACGACTGAGAGAGGTCATCGTGAGCGAAGTAAATATCCCACTAACATTTTCAGACGCAGCCGCTAACCGAGTTGGGGCGCTGATTGCTGAAGAAGAAAATCCGAATCTAAAACTGCGTGTATACATTACAGGTGGTGGTTGCAGCGGCTTTCAATATGGTTTCACTTTTGACGAAAGCGTCAATGAAGGTGATACCACTATCGTAAATAGCGGCGTGACATTAGTTGTTGATCCAATGAGCTTGCAGTACCTAGTAGGCGGCCAAGTGGACTACACTGAAGGCTTAGAAGGAGCGCGCTTCTTTGTGAATAACCCAAATGCGACAACGACTTGTGGTTGTGGTGCATCATTCAGTGTTTAATCACTCATTACTTTTCTAAGGCTGCATTCGCAGCCTTTATTTTACCTAGCATTTCTTATCTCAACCTCGTGATTATTCCAGAAACTGAGACCTGACCTAAATTACTATCCAAGTGTGTTTTATTTTTCAGTGGTTAATTTATATCCTGACAAATAGTTCTCGTTTACTTTTGAGCTGCAATACATATAAAAGATGATTATTTAACTTCACTTGACGCGTATCTAGATACTAAGTAGCAACACTAAGGACAGTTATGGCTAGTTTATCTCCACTGCGTTTTTTCGCAGTTCGTCCCTATTTGATCTCCCTGATTTTGGTAACAGTACTGACGTTGTGGCTTGGTGTTGGAATGCTCAACGCTGAAGATTCGGCTCCTAAGAAGGAAACCGAACAGATTCCACTGGCTAAAGTGGCCTTTACCACCTTTACTGCCAAATCGACACATAAATCCATTGACCTTTATGGCCGCACCGCACCGAACAAACAAGCTAAGTTAGGTGCAGAAATTGCCGGTAAGATCATTCAGCTTAAAGTGAGAAAAGGGGACAGCGTTAAGCAAGGTCAGGTTATTGCCCTGATTGACAAAGGCGATCTTGAGATTCAACTTCAGCGTGCTCAAGCGATGCTGAAGGTCAAAGAAAAAGAGTATAAAGCGGCTCAATCATTGAAAAGCAAAGGCTTACAAGGTGAAGTTGCCTTTAGCAATGCGCAAGCGGGGCTAGTTGAAGCCAAGGCAATGGTGAGCAATGCGAGGATTGCCCTCAGAAACACATCAGTTACAGCACCGTTTAGTGGTGTGGTGGATCACTTGTTTATCGAGAAAGGTGACTTTGTTGGGGTCGGCGACCCAGTTGCGACTTTGATCGATTTAGAGAAGATTATCATTGAAGCGGACGTGAGTGAGCGTCACATTCAAGATTTACTGGCTAATCAGCAAGCTAAAATTCGCTTTATTAACGGCCAAGAAGCGATGGGGGAGGTACGTTATATTTCGCGTGTTTCATCTGCTTCGACCAACACCTTCCCAATCGAAATAGAAATGGCTAATCCTGAGCAAAAAATTCCAGCCGGTATCAGCGCCGAAGTAACGTTAAACCTGCAAGATCAATTAGCGATTAAGATAACCCCAGCAATGCTCGCGCTTGATGAAGATGGCAACCTAGGCGTCAAAACGTTAGTTGAAGAGCATATTGAGTTTGTGCCTATCCAGTTGGTTAAGGCTGAGCAAGATGGTGTTTGGCTCACAGGCCTTGGCGAGCGAGTCAAGATTGTCACAATAGGGCAAGGTTTTGTGCGTGATGGTGACCAAGTTATTGCCATTGAGCAGCAAAACTAGGAGGCGCAATTATGTTTGCATTGATTGATGCCGCGATGTCACGCACCCGTACCATGATGGTATTGCTGATATTCATTTTGCTGGCTGGTATCGGCACCTATATCACGATTCCGAAAGAATCGAGTCCAGATATCACCATCCCGATTATCTACGTCGCCGTTGGCCACCAAGGTATTTCTCCTAACGATGCTGAGCGATTGCTGGTTCGGCCGATTGAGCAAGAGCTTAGAGCGATTGAAGGGGTCAAAGAGATGACTTCGACAGCCTCAGAAGGACACGCTTCGGTCATGCTCGAGTTCAGTGTTGGTGTTGACTTAAACAAAGCGATGGCGGATGTACGTGAAGCGGTGGATTTAGCCAAACCTAAGCTGCCGAGTGACAGTGATGAACCAACGGTAAATGAAGTGACGCTCGCTTCGGAAGAGCCAGCGTTATCCGTGGTGCTTTACGGCACCGTACCAGAAAGGACCATTGTTCAGATTTCACGTCAGCTAAGAGATAAACTAGAAAGTTATCGTCAGATCCTTGAAGTCGATATTGCTGGTGATCGCGAAGACATCGTTGAGATCATCGTCGATCCGCTGCTGATGGAAAGCTACGGCCTTGATCAAGGGGATATCTATAACCTAATTGCACTCAATAACCGTGTGGTTGCCGCAGGCTTTGTCGATACGGGCTATGGACGTTTTTCGGTTAAAGTCCCATCGGTCTTTGATTCACTTAAAGATGTGTTGGATTTGCCGGTTAAAGTTGATGGCAAGCAAGTGATCACTTTTGGTGATGTTGCGACGGTAAGGCGAGCGTTTCGCGATCCTGAAAGCTACGCGCGACTTGATGGTAAATCGGCTATCGTGATGGACGTGAAAAAGCGTGCTGGCGAGAACATCATTGAAACCGTTGACTTGATTAAGTTAGTACTTGAAGAGGCGCAGAAGCGTCCTGATTGGCCGAACAACTTATTGGTTAAGTACACTTGGGATCAGTCAAAAGATGTCAAAGTGATGCTTAATGATCTACAAAACAATATTTTGTCAGCGATCATATTAGTGGTAATTGTCATCATCGCTATCTTAGGTGTTAGAACTGCATTTCTGGTTGGGGTGTCGATACCGGGGTCTTTCCTTACTGGTTTATTAGTGCTTTCTGTGTTCGGTCTAACGGTCAATATCGTGGTGCTGTTCTCACTGATTATGGCTGTAGGTATGCTGGTGGATGGTGCGATTGTGGTGACCGAGTTTGCTGACCGGCGTATGCAAGAAGGCACGCCGAGAAGAGAAGCATACCGAGATGCCGCTAAGCGCATGGCCTGGCCGATTACCGCCTCTACGGCAACGACATTAGCCGCTTTTGCTCCGCTACTATTCTGGCCTGATGTAACGGGTGAGTTTATGAAGTACTTGCCGTTAACTTTGATAGCGACACTCAGTGCTTCGTTAGCCATGGCGTTATTGCTTGTGCCAGTACTAGGCAGTTTGATTGGCCGACCGCAGAATGTAACTAAAGTGCAACGCGAGAAGATGGTCGCTTTACACGATGGTGATTTTTCTCAAGCGACTGGGCTAACCAAACTCTATTTCCATACCTTAGATATTGCGATTAAGCATCCGCTAAAAATCCTGTTTAGTGCAATTTTACTCGCCATTGCAGTAGGCTTCACCTATGCCAAAGCGGGGCTTGGCGCGGAGTTTTTCCCTGAAGTCGATCCGCCATTCTTTACTGTTAAAGTTCGCTCGTATGGTGATTTATCTCTGGATGAGAAAGATGTGATCATGCGTGACATTGAAGCGGTAATGCTGGGTCATGACGAATTTGAAAGTGTTTATACGCGAACCGGTGGGGATGATGAAATCGGTCAGATTCAGATTACGCCAGTTGACTGGCAGTATCGACGTCAGGTGAAAACCATTATTGAGGAGCTTAAACAGCAAACGGATCACTATGCTGGGGTTGAGGTTGAATACAAATTCCCAGATGCAGGTCCTCCAGTGGCTCACGACTTGGTGATTGAAATGTCAGCTCGGATCCCTAGTGAGTTAGATGACGCAGCCAAGTTAGTCAGGCAGTGGGCGGATAACCACCCGGCGTTTACTAATATTAGTGATACTTCAAGTAAAGAAGGCATTGACTGGCAGATTGATATTCGCCGTGACGATGCTTCTCGTTTTGCTGCCGACGCAACCTTAGTCGGAAATACGGTTCAGTTTGTGACCAACGGTCTTAAAATTGGTGATTACCTACCGGATGATGCAAACGAAGAAGTGGATATTTTAGTTCGCTACCCAGAAGAGAAGCGCGATATTGGTCGCTTTGATCAGTTACGGGTAAAAACTCCCGCAGGACTGGTGCCGATCACCAATTTTGCCAGCATTGTCCCTGAGCATAAGCAAGACACGATCCGCCGTATTGATGGTCATCGCGTGATCAACATTATGGCTGATATGAAAGAGGGCTATAACCTCGCACTCGAATTACCCAAGATTACCCAAGCTGTTGCCGAGCTTAATTTGCCTTCCGGAGTTGAGTTTAAGATCCGTGGTCAAAATGAGGAACAAGAAAACTCGTCAGCCTTCTTACAGAATGCATTTATGGTCGCGCTTGTGGTGATGGCGCTAATTTTAATTACTCAATTTAATAGTTTCTATCAGGCGTTCTTAATTCTAAGTGCAGTGTTGTTTTCAACCGTCGGTGTATTTGTTGGCTTGCTGGTCTTTCAAAAGCCGTTTGGCATCATTATGTCGGGTATCGGTGTCATTGCCTTAGCGGGCATAGTGGTAAACAACAACATCGTTTTAATTGATACCTACAATCAGTTGCTCAAACGTGGACTGGATAAACGTGAGGCGATATTACGAACTGGAGTCCAGCGTCTACGCCCAGTTTTACTAACGACCGTGACGACGATTCTTGGCTTGCTACCTATGGTGCTAGAGATGAATATCGACTTGATTAACCAGAAGATTGAATTTGGTGCTCCAAGTACTCAGTGGTGGTCACAGTTGGCTACTGCGGTTGCTGGTGGACTGGCGTTTGCCACCGTTCTGACGTTAGTGCTGACGCCGTGTTTGTTGATGCTAGGTAAGCAACACAAGGTCGAAGAACAAGCTAATACAGTGATAGAGGCCGATTAACCTCAGTGAGCAAAATAAAAAGACCCGCATGAGGCGGGTCTTTTTTATAGTGGTTTATGGTGTGGCGAGTAGCTCACCATATCGCTCTAGTTTATCCAATCTTATCTTCGCATTAGCAATAAAGGTCGCTTTGGTTTTGCCAGTTAAAGACTTAGATTGCGGCAACTTAACCGTTCTGGCGTTTTTATGTACCCCATTAACTAAGAATTCATAGTGAAGGTGAGGACCTGTCACACGACCTGTGCCGCCCAGAGTACCAATAGTCTGTCCCTGCTTAACGCGTTGACCTGTTTTGACCATGCGCTTAGTCAGGTGTAAGTATTTGGTAATGTAAGTATTACTGTGCTTGATAAATACGTAGTTACCGTTGAACTGGTTGTAGCTAGACTTCTGGACAATACCATCGCCAGCAGCCCAAATCGGTGTACCTACTGGAGCCGCGTAGTCTGTGCCGCGGTGTGCTCGGACTTTACCCGTCACTGGATGTCGGCGAGTTGGGTTAAAGTTTGATGTTACACGGCGGAAATCAAGTGGTGAACGCAAAAAGGCCTTCTTCATCGCGCGGCCGTTTTCATCATAGTAATTACCGCTCTTATCATCACGGATGGCAGTAAAGGTATCGCCTTGGTTGGTAAAGATCGCAGCAATGATTTTACCTCGGCCAACCACTTCGCCTTCGACCACTTTTTCTTGATAAAGGATTCTAAAGTTATCGCCATTACGAATGTCTAATGCAAAGTCGATATCCCAGCCAAAAATCCCAGCCAGCTCCATAATTTGATTGGCTGTCAAACCAGCATTAGTGCCCGCATTCCAGAAGTTAGAAGTAATTTTGGCTTCGGCGTAGTTGTATTGAAAATGGACGTCTTTTTTATCGATGGTGGAGGTGTAGCCATTATCGGACTTAGTCACTAAAAATGCTTCATAAGGACTAAGTTGACGTTTAATTTGAATGAGTTGATTGTCTGCATCAAAACCAAACTGAAAAGAGTCACCAGGTCTTACTCGCGTTAACTGACGTTCTATGTCTTTGTTGGTGGAAGTGAGCTCATACAGCAAGCGAGAAGATAGCCCAGCACGTTGAAATAGCAATGCCATACTATCACCGGAACCTATGGTGTGTTTTTCCCAACGTAGCACAGCAAGTGTAGGTGCAGTGGATTGCTCCGCGAATATACCCTGATCAATTTTGATAGGGTAAGCCTTGCCGATTTGATAATTGCTTTCCTCCTCTCGAAGATCTTTCGGTGCAGGAAGAAACAGCGCGACTACAATTATGGCGCTAAAAAAAGCGATGAGAGCTCGGTGAATCCATGGAAGTCGAGCGAAAAGCGACAACATCTTATGTCCGTTCTAAAAAATTCAATAAAAAAGCTAAGCTGTTTAGTCTAACTGGTTTCAAAAAGCATCGCTATTCAAGTAAGATGGCAAACTAACAAATTTTTGCCAAATCTGTGGGAGTGAACAAGAATGGCGAGCATTGAAGCTGCACTAGCCGAGATTAAGCGCGGTGTTGACGAATTAATTCCAGAAGAAGAACTGATTGCTAAATTGAAAGAGGGTCGTCCTCTTCGCATCAAATTAGGTGCTGATCCAACTGCCCCTGATATTCACCTAGGTCATACAGTTATTTTGAACAAGCTACGTGCTTTTCAAGAGCTAGGTCATGATGTGACGTTCCTAATCGGTGACTTTACTGGCATGGTTGGTGATCCAACTGGTAAGAACACGACTCGTCCACCACTGACTCGTGAAGACGTTCTGCGTAACGCTGAAACGTATAAAGAGCAGGTGTTCAAGATTCTTGATCCAGCAAAGACTAAGATTCAATTTAACTCTGAGTGGCTATCTGAACTTGGTGCTGAAGGCATGATTCGCCTTGCTGCTAACCAGACGGTTGCTCGTATGCTTGAGCGTGATGACTTTAAAAAGCGTTACACTGGCGGCCAGCCAATTGCTATCCACGAGTTTATGTATCCACTCCTACAAGGTTATGACTCAGTAGCAATGGAAACGGACGTTGAGCTTGGCGGTACTGACCAGAAGTTCAACCTACTGATGGGTCGTGAGTTGCAAAAAGCGCATGGTCAAAAACCTCAGGTAGTTTTGACAATGCCACTTCTTGTTGGCCTTGATGGCGAGAAGAAGATGTCAAAGTCTGCGCACAACTACATTGGTGTGAGCGAAGCACCGAGCGAAATGTTCGGTAAGATTATGTCTATTTCAGACGATCTTATGTGGAGCTACTACGAGCTGCTTTCTTTCCGTCCTCTTGAAGAGATCGCTGAGCTTAAAGCCGGTGTTGAAGCGGGTAAAAACCCACGTGATGTGAAAGTTGCCCTAGCAAAAGAGATCATCGCACGTTTCCACACTGAAGCGGACGCTGATGCTGCAGAGCAAGAGTTTGTAAACCGTTTTGCTAAGAACCAAATCCCTGACGAAATGCCAGAGTTTGATTTCGATGCAGGTCTTCCAGTGAGCAATATCCTTAAGGAAGCAGGCCTATGTGCGTCTACTTCAGAAGCGATGCGCATGGTTAAGCAGGGCGCTGCAAAGATTGATGGTGAGAAGGTTGCAGATTCTAAATTTGCACCAGATGCGGGTACCTACGTATTCCAAGTTGGTAAGCGTAAGTTTGCTCGTATTACTATCAAGTAATCGGTGATGAAGTCATCAAACTGACTGTTATTGAAAGCGCCTAATTAGGCGCTTTTTTTATACGTGCCATTCGACTTATAAGTCGCTCAAATGTTGTGCTTTTTTTGCCTAAAGTGACTGATTTTTTGTTTTGGTTTTGTTACTATGCCCGCGCTGCTATTACAGCAGTTTATTCGGAGACTTTTATGAACAATATCGACCATCCTCCTAGTATGAAAGGGGAAAAATAATCCACTTCGGTATTGTTGTCTCACGCCTCTACCTTAGTGGTAGAGCATCTTTTCTTTCGATATAGCATCCTCACGTTTTTCTCCTCTAAATTCTAGAATCAACACAGTATCCTCACTTGCGTATATAGCAGGTGATGTCGGCTTGTTTTGTTCCGATATATCGCTGTGTTTGATGGTCGTTACCTATTGCCAATCGGGAGATTCGCCATGACGGTAATGAGCAATACTTACATTGAAAATACACCTCACTTTTCCAACGAAGAGATTGGGGCAGCTCGCAATGCATTCTTGCGTTATGAGCAAACTCAACAAGTCCACCTATTAACGGTAATGCCTGTTGAAGAAGCAGTAGCTATACTTCACCACTGTTCTATCGGTTATGTGCAGCAGTTGATTTCAGCGTTAGAAGTGGAAGGATATGACAAGTTAGCGCGACATTATGCTCACCAGCTTGGTTTCATCCATTCTGAAGTAGAGACACCAAGCAGCTATCTTGATACCTCGGTGATTGAGCATGTTAAGCAGCGCATTGGTTGGATTATTGCTTTAGCGCTGCTAGGGATAGTATCCGGGCTGATTATTTCCCAGTATGAAGACACCTTGAGTCAGCTTGTGCTTTTGGCTATTTACATGCCAGTGATTGCGGCAGCAGGGGGAAATACCGGCACTCAGGCGGCGACCTTGGTTATTCGAGCCCTTGCAACTGGGGAGCTACGAAAACGCCAATGGTTAGCGGTATTTTGGAAAGAGAGCCGAGTAGCTTTGTGTTTGGCATTAGCCATCTCGTTGGTGATTGTTGGCCGCATCTTACTCTTTAGTGATGCCAGTACTACTGGAGGCTTTGACCTTAACCTTATTGCATTAGCGATTGCGGTGGCGCTGTTTATCCAAGTGACCATGTCGACTACGCTAGGTGGTTTGCTGCCTATTTTAGCCAGAGCATTTAAACTGGACCCAGCGGTTCTCGTGAGTCCAGTGTTAGCGTCAATTGTTGATATCTCAGGTATGTGGATCTATTTCTCGGTAGTAAATTACTTCTTAGGCATTGCCTGACTGAAGTTCACTACATCTTGATAGAACAGAGTTTCAAACTGAGTAATTGGAGCGACGGTAGGTTTACTGTCGCTTTTTACTTTAGGGGGATGATAGTCAGCGACAAACTGAACGAACAGTGTGCTCGGCTTACCTGATTTATCTAAACCAAATCCTGCCATATTTGAACTGCCATACAGAGAACCACTTTTGGCGGTGATCTCACCTTTAACCGGCGCTTTACGCATACTGCGGCGGTATTTCAGTGTGCCGTTTGTGCCTGACGTTGGCATTAATGAAATTAGATTTAGCTCGTCATCATGTTGCCAAATATAACGCAATACCGCAGCCATATTTTGACTAGTGAAGCGGTTATTGCGCGATAAGCCAGAGCCATCTGCTAGTGGTGTATGTTCGATATCAATCCCTGTTTTAGCAAATAAGACCTGTTTAATTGCTTGTGTACCATTACCAAAGCTGCCTGGTTGGATATAAAACTTAGCGCCAATGGTTTTGGTTAGGTTATCGGCAATTAAGTTATCGGATTTACGTAACATCACTTCGAGTAGCTCTGGGAGCGCTTTTGAGCTGTGAATCGCTAACTGCTTGCCTGATTGATTGGCAGAGCCGACTTTAATACTGCCCTTGAGATCAATATTCAGTTGAGAAAGCAGTGTATGAACAACGCGCTGGGTATAGAGAGAAGGATCTTGCACGGCAAACTTCAGTGGTAATGGCTTACTGCGTTGCTGTAGACATCCTTTCAGTTGATAGTGATTGTCCGGAGAGGTGAGTAACTCTAAATCACACTGCAGGCTCTCTTGCTCATTTTTAGAGACAGTGGCAGCTTGCGTCGTGACATAAATAGGTTGATGCTCCGGTACGTAAACGCGGGTTTTGCCATCATCCTGAGTATAAATCGACGCTTGTACGCAGTTATCATCGAGCGTAATGGCACTCGCAGGTGCGCTATAACAGACGCCAAGGATATCCCACGGCCAACCGACTGCACGGTCATAGCCAGTAAACGCGCTATTGTCTAACCACAAATCGCCTTTGATTGTCTTTACGCCACCATCGCGCATTGTGGTGAGTAATTGCTTGAGATCTTTGGTGGTTAAGGTTGGATCGCCACTAAAGCGAATAACGATGTCATTGCCTGATTTGTCGATACTGGTTTGATAGTGGAACTCATCGCCAAGCTCTAATTTTGCAGCTAAAGCGGTAACGATTTTTAGGGTGCTGGCTGGTGGAAAAAGCTGACTCTGATTGTCGGTCGCGACATAGCTTTGATTGTTCGAGAGTCCTTGCACTTTAAGCGCTGCGCGACTGCCTTGAGGCAATTCGTTGAGTGGAGAATACGAAGACGCTACGGCTAAGGTAGGTAGAATAACCGTCAAGAGGGCGAGAGAGAGTTGCTGTAAGGAGTATCGCATAGTTAAAGAGCCACGATTGAGTCGAGAAAGTTCAGTATAGCGAGTAAAAAAAACGCCCGCTATAGAGCGGGCGTCTTAGATTCATGACATTAAGCCATAAATTAGAAGTCGTAGCGTAGACCGATAGCTAGCTCGTCTTCAGCGTCTGCTTTAGATGCTGTGCCGTTGCCTGCACCAAGTTGACCCATCGCGTCGCCTTCACCGATTAGGTTGAAGTTGTACGAGATGTAAGTACGGAAGTTAGGCTTGAAGTAGTAAGTCGCATCGATTGCAACGTTGTCTGCTGATGTTTCGCCATCAGTTTCAGCGTTGTTGTATGTTGCTGTGAATACTGTCTTCTCTAGCGTGTACGCAGTTGCGAATTCGTAACCAGTGTAGTCGCCGTTGTCTTTCGCTTTTTCACCGTCTGTGAATACACCAGCGAAATATAGGTCGCTAATACGGTAAGATGCTGCAAGCATGTATTCGTTTTGCTCGTCTTGATCAGCGTAACCACCACCAAGTTTAAGGCCAGTGTCACCTAGAGCGTAGATTGCAGATAGAGAGTAGCCATCTTGCTTGTTATCAGTGTAACCGCCAGTAACTACGTTGTCTTCACGGTCAGCAAAGCGGTAGCTTGCTTTTAGACCTAGGTCAGCAAATTGGCCTTTGTAAGAAATCATGTTGTCTGTACGGTCAGCAACAGAAATTTTGTCTGCAGCAGAGTTGCCGTGGTAAGACATGATATCGGTAAAGTCAGTGATAACGCCTAGTGCGCCGTCGTTTTTACCGTAAGTTACTTCGCCGAAGTCACCGCCGATACCAGCGTAAGTGTAACGGTGGTCAATGTCATTCTGGCTAGTTGCAGAGTTGTCATTTGCGTTGTATTCAGCTTCGTAGAAACCAACACCGTATAGGCCGTCAGTGATTTGAGTCTTACCTAGGAAGTTTAGACGTACACGAGTGTTGTCTTGTGCTTTGCCATCTTTAAGAGATAGACGAGCTTCAGCACGACCACCGATCTCTAGAGAGTTGCCGTTTGAGCTGTATACTGAAGTACCTTCGATACCGCCAGCTTGCTTACCATCTGCCGCGTGTGCGCCAGTTGCCACTGCTGCAGCTGAAACTGCTAGAGCAATCAGAGTTTTGTTCATCTTATTAGTCCTAATTTACTGTCCATAAATAGTTGTTTTTGCGAGTGATAACTCACGTGGGGGTTATCCTCTACTTATTACACTCGTGAATCAATGTTCATATGTGAGACTTATGTCAAAATTATGAAGCATCCATGATTCTCGATGAGCAATCGCTGCACAATGTTTTAACGCTAAAGTTCCACGGTGGGGTAGTAAAACGATATAAAAGGCGATTATGAACACTGTTTTATTTGTGGTAAAAAAATATCAAGTTATTGTTTTTTAAGTGTTTGATGGGTTTTCTAATTAAATTCGGATTAGAAATAGTTTTAGTTTTTTTTATTCAATGATGCTTGAGTGAGAGTTTTTTGAAGTTTTTTACAGTGCTGGTTAATTTGGCACCGATCTCACTTTTGGGGCCGTGGTTGATTTAAGGTGATTTAGTTGCCAAGTTTGTTTACACTAGAAGAAATTGTTAGTTAACACACTACCTAGTCCATTGGATTAGGTAGTTTTGTTTTGTCCAAAGAGTGCTTTGGCAAAGAGGTACATAATGGAAAAAGTCCCAATGACACTACGTGGCGAACAGCAGCTACGTGTAGAATTAGACCGTTTATTAAAACTTCGTCCACAGATTTCTGAAGCAATTGCAGAAGCCCGTGAACTTGGCGATCTAAAAGAGAACGCTGAATACCACGCTGCTCGTGAAGAGCAAGGCATCTGTGAAGCGCAGATTCGTGATATCGAATACAAACTGTCTGTGGCTCAAGTGATTGACGTCACTAAAATGGATAATTCAGGCAAAGTAATCTTCGGCTCAACAGTGACTTTGATTGACTGCGATACTGAAGAAGAGAAAACCTACCAGATTGTTGGTGATGACGAAGCGAATATTAAAGCCGGTCGTATTTCGGTAAGCTCGCCAATCGCACGTGGTCTAATCGGTAAGATGGAAGGTGACGAAGTCGTTATTTCTACTCCGGGTGGTGATCGCGATTTTGAAATTGATCGCGTAGAGTATCTCTAAGCGAGCAATTTCTATTGCACAAATATCAAAAAAGGTCGCAGCTGCGACCTTTTTTATTGCCGATTGACGTAAGATTACTTACGAGGCAATTCGATTTTACGCTCTTTGCTTTGACGGAATAGCACAAGCGTTTTACCAATTACTTGTACTTTTTCAGCGCCAGTTTCACGAACGATAGCTTCAATGATCAAGTTTTTAGTGTCGCGGTCTTCAGATGCAACTTTCACTTTGATCAGCTCGTGGTGGTTAAGAGCAATTTCGATTTCCGCTAGAACAGCTTCAGTTAGTCCGTTAGCGCCCATAAGCACAACAGGTTTTAGACTGTGCGCTAGGCCTTTTAGATGCTGCTTTTGTTTAGTGCTTAAGTTCATTACGCGGCCAATTTTCTTTAATATAAGGGTTGAAAAATACCATTTTAACGCCATCTAACCCTGAAGACTATAATTTATTGGGTTAGTTGTTCCCTCTATCTATTAGGATACCAATGAGTAAACAGAAACACTCGGCCAGTTCTGGTCGCTGGTTGAAAGAGCATTTTGATGATAAGTACGCCAACGAAGCGAGAAAAAAAGGCTATCGTTCACGCGCTTACTTCAAGATTGAAGAGATCCAAACCAAGGATAAATTGCTAAAACCGGGTATGACTGTTGTCGATCTTGGTGCAGCACCGGGTGGTTGGTCTCAATATGCTGCTAAGATAATAGGTGAAGAAGGGCAGATTATTGCATGTGACCTACTTCCAATGGATCCAATCGCTGGCGTAAGCTTCTTACAAGGTGATTTCCGTGATGATGCGGTACTGGAAGCATTACTTAAGCGTATCCAACCTTCAATGGTGGACGTGGTAATGTCGGATATGGCACCAAACATCGCAGGTAATAACTCTGTAGACCAGCCGCGCGCTATGTATTTAGTTGAATTGGCTTTAGATATGTGTCGACAAGTTCTAGCACCTAATGGTAGCTTTGTTGTAAAGGTTTTCCAGGGTGAAGGCTTTGATCAGTTTGTCAAAGATATCCGAGATATGTTTAAAGTCGTAAAAATCAGAAAACCTGACTCATCGCGAGCGCGCTCACGAGAAGTCTTTGTTGTAGCCACTGGTTACAAAGGTTAACTATTTGCTCCTTCGCGGGCAGGTTAACACTATAGCTACAGGTTATAAACTGTAGTACCCTACCTTTAATTACAATTAGTTATCGAGAGGCTGACACCTTGAGTGACATGGCAAAAAATTTAATTCTGTGGCTTGTTATCGCTGTCGTATTGATGTCGGTTTTCCAGAGCTTTGGCCCTGGAGAGAGCAATGGCAGAGCGGTGGATTACACCACGTTTGTACAGGAAGTTGGCCAAGGCCAGATTCAGGAAGCAACTTTTAAAGACGGTGAGATTAGTTTCACTCGTCGTGGCGGCGGCGCGCGTTATGTTACTTACATGCCAGTCTACGACCAAAAGCTCCTTGATGACCTAATTAACCAAAATGTGAAAGTACAAGGCACACCTCCAGAAGAGCAAAGCCTACTAGGTACTATCTTTATTTCTTGGTTCCCGATGATCTTACTGATTGGTGTATGGATTTTCTTCATGCGTCAAATGCAAGGCGGTGGCGGTAAAGGCGCTATGTCTTTCGGTAAGAGCAAAGCTCGAATGATGAGCGAGGAACAAATTAAGACCACTTTTGCAGATGTTGCAGGCTGTGATGAAGCAAAAGAAGATGTAAAAGAGCTAGTAGATTACCTACGTGATCCAAGCCGCTTCCAGAAACTGGGCGGTAAGATTCCAACGGGTGTTCTAATGGTTGGTCCTCCTGGTACAGGTAAAACGCTACTTGCAAAAGCGATTGCAGGTGAAGCGAAAGTACCGTTCTTTACTATTTCAGGTTCTGACTTCGTTGAAATGTTTGTTGGTGTTGGTGCATCTCGTGTGCGTGACATGTTCGAACAAGCGAAGAAAGCGGCACCTTGTATTATCTTCATCGATGAAATCGATGCGGTAGGTCGTCAGCGTGGCGCTGGTGTTGGTGGTGGTCACGATGAACGTGAACAAACACTTAACCAAATGCTGGTTGAAATGGATGGTTTCGAAGGTAACGAAGGTATTATCGTTATCGCCGCGACTAACCGTCCTGACGTACTTGACCCTGCGTTATTGCGTCCGGGCCGTTTTGACCGCCAAGTGGTGGTTGGTCTACCAGACGTACGTGGTCGTGAGCAGATTCTTAAAGTACACATGCGTAAAGTCCCTCTTTCAGGTGACGTAGAGCCATCTCTAATCGCACGTGGTACTCCAGGCTTCTCTGGTGCAGACCTTGCTAACTTAGTTAACGAAGCAGCACTGTTTGCTGCTCGCGGTAACAAGCGCAACGTATCTATGGTTGAGTTTGAATTGGCAAAAGACAAGATCATGATGGGTGCTGAGCGCCGTTCAATGGTGATGTCTGAAGAGACTAAAGAGTCAACCGCGTACCACGAAGCGGGTCACGCGATTGTTGGTCGACTCGTTCCGGAACACGATCCAGTGTACAAGGTATCGATCATTCCACGCGGCCGAGCGTTAGGTGTGACTATGTATCTACCAGAACAAGATCGCGTCAGTATGTCTCGTCAACACCTTGAGTCTATGGTTTCAAGCCTATACGGTGGTCGTCTTGCTGAAGAGCTAATCTACGGTGCGGACAAAGTATCAACGGGTGCTTCGAACGATATCGAACGTGCGACTGATATTGCACGTAAGATGGTGACTCAGTGGGGCTTCTCTGAAAAGCTTGGTCCTCTTCTTTACGCAGAAGAAGAAGGTGAAGTGTTCCTTGGTCGTAGCGTTACACAGACTAAACATATGTCTGATGACACTGCGAAGCTAATCGATACTGAAATTCGTAAAATCATCGACCGCAACTACACTCGTGCTAAACAGATCCTTGAAGAAAACATGGATATCATGCACGCAATGAAAGATGCGTTGATGAAGTACGAAACGATCGATGCTGGTCAAATTGATGACCTGATGGAGCGTAAAGACGATATTCGTGAACCAGCAGGTTGGGGCGATAACGCCAACAAACCTGAAGAAAAGCCAGAAGTGAAAGCTGAAGAGGCGCCTGTAGAACAGGCTGCTGATAAGTCAGCAGAAGAGAAAGTAGCTTCTGAGGAAACGACTACTGAAGCGCCAGAGAAAAAAGACTCTGAGTAATTCACACTTTAAGACCAAACCCCGGGGAAACTCGGGGTTTTTGCATTTATTATGATCTTGAAAGCCAATAATAAGTCCCTCGATTTATCCAAGCCCCAAGTGATGGGGATTCTTAACGTTACACCTGATTCATTTTCTGATGGCGGGAAGTTTGACACATTAGATAATGCGTTAACTCAGGCCAAACGTATGATTGAAGCGGGCGTTACCATTATCGATATCGGTGGTGAATCGACGCGTCCTGGTGCCCCAGATGTGACATTGGAACAAGAGCTACAACGTGTTATTCCAGTTATTACTGCTATTCGCCAACATTGTGATGTGTGGATTTCGATTGATACCAGCAAGGCTGAGGTGATGCGTCAAGCAGCAGCAGCAGGTGCTGATATCATTAATGACGTTCGTGCACTGCAAGAGCCGGGGGCATTAGACGTTGCAGCGCAAGCTGGTTTACCGATTTGTTTAATGCATATGCAAGGTCAACCTCGCACAATGCAAGCAAACCCGCACTATGAAGACTTAGTCAAAGAAGTCGGGGAGTTTTTGCAAGAGCGAATTGAGGCCTGCGAGAAAGTTGGCATTCAACGAGAGCAGCTCATTCTCGATCCCGGTTTTGGTTTTGGCAAAACGATGGATCACAACTATCATATGCTGGCACATTTGGATGCTTTTCATCAGTTTGGCTTACCCATTCTTGCCGGTATGTCGCGTAAATCGATGCTGTTTAAGTTACTTGAAAAAGCCCCTGCAGAGTGTGTCGCTGCGAGTGTCAGCTGCGCAACGATTGCAGCGATGAAGGGCGCACAAATTATTCGTGTTCATGACTTTGAACAAACGCTTGATGCTATGAAAATTGTCTCAATGGTCAAAGCGAACCATTGAGAGTTATAAAAAATATAAAGGAATAACTATGTCAGATAAGAGACGTTATTTTGGTACCGATGGTGTCCGTGGCAAAGTAGGCCAATACCCTATTACTCCTGACTTTGTCTTGAAGCTAGGTTGGGCCGCAGGCCGCGTACTGGCTAAGCAGGGCACTAAGAAAGTGATCATTGGTAAAGATACCCGCATTTCAGGCTATATGCTTGAGTCTGCGTTAGAAGCCGGACTTGCGGCTGCCGGTTTGAAAGCAACTTTTACGGGCCCAATGCCAACGCCTGCTGTTGCTTACTTGACACAGACATTCCGTGCTGAAGCTGGCATTGTTATCTCTGCATCACACAACCCTTATTACGATAACGGCATCAAGTTCTTCTCATCTGAAGGCACTAAACTGCCGGATGACATCGAGTTAGCGATTGAAGCTGAACTGGATAAAGATATTGAATGTGTAGAGTCATCCTTACTTGGTAAAGCGACTCGACTTAATGATGCTGCTGGACGTTATATTGAATTCTGTAAGAGTACTTTCCCAACAGAGTTAAGCTTAGCTGGTCAAAAAATCGTAGTCGATTGTGCGCACGGTGCGACCTATCACATCGCTCCTGCGGTATTTAGCGAACTCGGCGCAGAAGTGGTTGCCATGGGTATTGACCCAAATGGTACTAACATCAACCATGAAGTTGGCGCGACAGATGTTCGTGCGCTACAAAAACGTGTTGTTGAAGAAGGTGCAGCTCTTGGTCTTGCTTTCGATGGTGATGGTGACCGAATCATCATGGTTGATCATCTAGGTAATAAGGTTGATGGTGACCAAATTGCTTATATTATCGCGCGTGACGCGCTACGTCGTGGTGAGCTAAAAGGCGGTGTCGTTGGCACATTGATGACTAATCTAGGTATGGAAAACGGTCTTAAGCAGCTGGGTATTCCATTTGTTCGTGCCGCTGTTGGTGACCGTTATGTGATGGAACAACTGCTTGCGAAAGGTTGGAAGATCGGTGCTGAGAACTCTGGTCACGTGATCCTATTAGATAAAGTGACGACTGGTGATGCGATTGTGGCAGCGCTGCAAGTACTCGCTTCCGTTGTGGGCAGCGATATGTCACTACATGACCTATCACAAGGCATGACGCTATACCCACAGGTACTTGAAAATGTTCGTTTCGAAGGTGACTCGAACCCACTTGAAGCTGATGCGGTAAAACAAGCAACAGCAGAAGTTGAAGCGGATCTTGGTGATAAAGGCCGAGTGCTATTGCGTAAGTCTGGTACAGAGCCTCTGATTCGCGTAATGGTCGAAGGGCAAGATGGTGAGCTTGTTCAAGCCTCAGCACTGAAGATTGCAGCAGCAGTGAAAGCGAGCTTCTAAGATAAGCGCCAATGTTGATTAAAAAAGCCACCTGACTAGGTGGCTTTTTCTATTGGCAAATCGTTATTCTTCGCCAGTGCGCTTTTTACCCCACACTTCAATTTTTGCTTTTTTGCTTAAGCCGACGGCGCTGAGTGTGGTGCTGCCCCAGCTGTCATAAGTCATGTCGAGTTTTTTGAACTTAGCTTTTTCATCACCAGGTAAAGTCCAAGTGCGAGTTGACATGCCCTTGGTTAATGTACCCATTGTTTTCAGCTCTTTAGTGCTACCATCAGACATGGTAACAACCAACTCTTTTAGGTTTACTGTGCCTTGAACAACTTTAATTTTTAACTTGCTGAAGTTGCGCTCACTGATATAAGCCAAAGGCTCAACGGTATCGGTTTCTGCTTTATAGTTAACCACTTTATCGCTGATTAATACCCAGCCATCGGCCTCTTTAGCGAAACTGTGCGGAGCAAAAAATAGAACCAGTGATGACAGTAAAATAGTGATGATTTGTTTCATGTTACCTCTGCGTTTTATGTTAGGATTGCCTCGTTTAACTTAGTGACGACTCCTTATGCCACACCACGAGATACAGTATTTACAAGAAATGGGGATTCAGTATTATCAACTGAGCCACCCAGAAAGATTGCAAGGCTATCAATCGCCTAATTTAGTATTGCAAGAGTCTTGTCAACTTTTACTGGTTTCTCCTCAATATCCGAAAAAAGAGACAGCTTTAATGTTCGAACGGGTCTTGAAAAGCATCAAATTGGACTTGTCGCAGGCGTTACATATTTACCCAGAACAGCTTTCTCAACTGGAACAGCCTTTCACGGGGTGGGTATGGTTCGCTGGCTGTGACGCACCATCGCAAGCTTCAGGTCAGGTGCTAACGTCTCCTCTGCTTAGCGATATTGATGGCAACAACGAGCAACGTCGTGCTCTTTGGCAACAAATTTGTTCATACCAAAAATGAAAAACTCAATTCTTCCATTAGATAATATCCATTTAGACTGTGTGTTACGTATTGAACGTGCAGCGCATAGTCACCCTTGGTCAGAAACTCTGATTCGCGATATCAATAGCCGAGGTGCGAGCCACCATGTCTTACTGCAGGATGATAAGGTTGTAGGATATTTCTACGCGCAGAACATCGTGGGTGAGGTAAC
The DNA here is from genome assembly GCF_000176235.1 of Vibrio orientalis CIP 102891 = ATCC 33934. NCBI lineage: Bacteria > Pseudomonadati > Pseudomonadota > Gammaproteobacteria > Vibrionales > Vibrionaceae > Vibrio > Vibrio orientalis. Next base: position 201,941 of record NZ_ACZV01000002.1, read on the forward strand.
CTTACTTAATATCGCTGTTGATCCGCATTTGCAGGGTAAAGGTTATGGTAAGCAGCTAATTGAGGGATTTCTCGATATGTGTGAGCAGGCCAAAGCAGAGAGTGCGTGGCTTGAAGTCAGAGAAAGCAATACTCGCGCGTCAGCCTTGTATGAAGCAATCGGCTTTAATGAAGTCGATCGACGTATCAACTATTACCCCACGACGACGGGCAAAGAAGATGCGATTATCATGAGCTATATCTTTTTCTAGACTACTTTTGTACCGCTTTAATGACGGTAGGTTCGTCAACAGGGTAGAAGTTCTTTTCAAAACGTTGAGCCAACTCGGTAACTGGAAGCGGCTTATCAAATAAGTAGCCTTGGAACTGGTCACAGCCGAGTTGTTTTAATGCCTGCAGTTCGTAGGCATCTTCGACACCTTCCGCTATTACTTCTAGGTTGAGTCTTTTTGCCGTCATAATGATGGTGTCTACGATTGCTTGGTCACTCTCATCTAAATGAAGCTGAGTAACGAAAGAGCGATCGATTTTTAATACATCGACCGAAAGGTGTTTGAGGTAACGCAGTGAAGAGTAGCCAGTACCAAAGTCATCAATTGAGGTCTTGAGGTTATGCTGCTTGAGCTCCTTCATCTTTTGTACTGTGCCTTCCACATTCTCTAACAGCAAGTTTTCGGTAATTTCGAGTTCAATATGCTCTCCACTAATACCTGCTTGCGCCATAGAGTCGACGATATGTTCAACAAACGCACTTTGAGAAAACTGCAACGGACTGATATTGATCGCCAAGCGGCGAAATGTGTCTGGTAGCAGGTTGAGCCTCTTCCAGTTGGCGTACTGATAACATGCCTGCTCAATTATCCAGTTACCGATTTGCAATATTTGTCCTGTTTCCTCAGCAATAGGCATGAAGACCCCGGGTGGCAGTAGCCCTTTTTCTGGATGGTTCCAGCGAATTAGCGCTTCGACACCAATAATATGATGCTTGTCGTCCACTTGAGGCTGGTAGTAGAGCTCAAGCTGACCTTTATTAATCGCTTCATGCAGTCCTTTCTCTATTTCTAAGAATGACTCTACTTGAGCCTGCATCTCAGGTTCATAGAACATGTATTTGTTGCGACCTGCCACTTTGGCTCGATAGAGAGCGGTGTCTGCTTGGCGAAGCACATCAATATTGGTGCCGCCAACCGAAGGGAAAACGGCGATCCCGACACTGACCGTGCAATACAGTTGGTGGTCGTCGATTGAGTAGGGGTTGGAAATCAGAGCCAGTAGCTGCTGAGCAAGTTCATGGGCTTTATCTACTGATGTGTGAGGAAGCAGTATGGCAAACTCATCACCACCGATTCGAGCTGCGGTGAACTCCTCTTGTAGCCACGCTTCAATTCGCATTGAAATCGCCTTGATTAAATGATCACCAATGGTATGCCCAAGTGAATCGTTGATGGTTTTGAAGCGGTCTAAATCGAGGTAAAAGAGTGCCCCAGCTTGATTGTCCTTGTTGGCGTGTATGATTTCATCTTCCAGCATTTGTAGCATCAGGCTGCGGTTTGCTAGGCCTGTTAAGGAGTCATAATAAGCAAGCTGATTGAGCTGAACCTCTGCCGCTTCTCTATCTTTCCATAGAGTATCAAAGGTTTGTGCTAAGTGGCCGAGTTCATCATCGCGATAGAGTGTAGGAGGAGGGAGAACACTGTCCTTGTCCTTATTCTGCAGCGAACGTACCCACTCAATAAGAGTCACCAATGGTTTTGACAGTTTTTGATAGAAAAACATCAATAAGATGGACGTCAGCAGGATGTTTCGGAACAGGTCAAACAGCAAGATCTGGGTTGTTTTAGCGATAAAATCTTTGGCGATATACGCGCCGTTCACCGAAAAGCTTAAGGTACCCACTACGACATGAGAATTAGGTTGGTGAAGGTCTGTTTGATAAATAGGCGTTGTTGGAGTTAAGTAACTCGAAAGTGCCTCGGTAAAATCACCTTGCTGGGAAATGTTTTTTTCCCGCTCCGTCAGCGTATCCCCAAAGTCATCAATAATTTGAACTTTGTAGATAGCATTATCCATCATCAAGCTAGACGCCACTTGTTCTGCGAGTAGTTGGTTTAAGTGATACGCAGATTGGCTTGCATTAGAATAATTTTGCAATAGCTTAAATTGATAGTGTTCTTCGATGCGCTTTTGCTCCTGATGGAGATCCACCAAAATATGATAGAAGCTAAAGCATATCCCCAGAATTACCGATACTAGGAAAACAGTTTTAGCTTGTCTAAAAGCGAGTGAGTTAATTTTTTTGCTTTCTGGCATAGTCGAGATAAGTTCCTTCTACTTCTTTAGTTATAGTTCATATTTATTGATATTTTAATCTGTAGTGGAATAGAAACTCTTTTTACGTCATTTTCATTGATGAAGTTGCCCCTTAAGGGAATATAAGCGAAAATACTGCGCAAAACTGAATCGAACCGCTAGAGCTAGAGTTTTGACTCGCTCGATATAGCTCATAGACAGAAGAAGAACCCTTTCATGTCAAATACTCCTTTTCTTGGCGAAGTGTCTAAACGTAGAACTTTCGCTATCATCTCGCACCCAGATGCGGGTAAAACCACCATTACAGAAAAAGTACTGTTATTCGGAAACGCAATCCAAAAAGCAGGTACAGTAAAAGGTCGTGGCTCTGCTCAACATGCGAAATCTGACTGGATGGAGATGGAGAAAGAGCGTGGCATCTCGGTAACAACCTCTGTGATGCAGTTTCCTTACAATGACTGTCTAGTTAACCTCCTTGATACTCCGGGACACGAAGACTTCTCAGAAGATACTTACCGTACATTGACTGCTGTGGACTCATGTCTAATGGTTATCGATGCGGCGAAAGGTGTCGAGGATCGTACCCGCAAACTAATGGAAGTAACGCGCTTACGTGATACTCCAATCGTTACCTTCATGAACAAATTGGACCGTGATGTACGTGACCCAATGGAAGTGCTTGACGAAGTTGAAAGTGAGCTAGGCATGGCGTGTGCGCCAATTTCATGGCCTATCGGTTGTGGTAAAGAGTTTAAAGGTGTTTACCACATTCACCGTGACGAAACGATTTTGTATGAATCTGGCCATGGTCACGAAATTCAAGAAGTGCGCATCATCAAAGGTCTAGATAACCCAGAGCTTGATGAAAAAGTCGGCGCAGACCTAGCGGAAAGCGTTCGTGAAGAGCTAGAGCTAGTGATGGGCGCATGCCCTGAGTTTGATCAAGAGCTATTCTTAGCGGGTGAACTGACTCCAGTATACTTTGGTACCGCACTAGGTAACTTTGGTGTTGACCACATGCTTGATGGCCTAACTAAATGGGCTCCAGCGCCGAAAGTGCGTCAAGCAGTAGAGCGTGACGTAGAGGCAACAGAAGATAAGTTTTCTGGCTTTGTATTTAAGATCCAAGCAAATATGGATCCTAAACACCGTGACCGTATTGCTTTCATGCGTATCGTGTCTGGTACGTACACCCAAGGCATGAAAATGAACCACGTTCGTACGGGTAAAAACGTCAGCATTTCTGATGCGGTAACCTTTATGGCGGGCGACCGTTCTCGTGCTGAGAATGCTTACGCAGGTGACATCATTGGTCTACATAACCACGGTACGATTCAGATTGGTGATACCTTTACACAAGGTGAAGCATTGAAGTTCTCTGGTATTCCAAACTTTGCTCCTGAACTGTTCCGTCGCATTCGACTAAAAGATCCATTGAAGCAGAAGCAGCTACTAAAAGGTCTGGTTCAGCTTTCTGAAGAAGGTGCGGTGCAAGTATTCCGTCCACTACAAAATAATGACCTTATCGTAGGTGCAGTAGGTGTGCTTCAGTTTGATGTGGTTGTTGCTCGTCTTAAAGCAGAATACAACGTAGAAGCCATCTATGAAGGTGTAAACGTTGCGACAGCTCGTTGGGTAGAGTGCTCAGACGGTAAGAAGCTCGATGACTTCCAACGTAAGAACCAAACCAACCTAGCACTGGATGGTGGTGATAACCTGACGTACATCGCGCCAACTATGGTTAACTTGAATCTGGCGAAAGAGCGTTTTCCAGAGGTTGAGTTCCGCGCGACTCGCGAACACTAATACTCTTCATATTTGAAGCTCTGGCAGCGTTAACTTCACTCATCCGCCCCAGTCACATAGCGTACTATGCTCCTGGGGCCGGATTCGTTCGTTGCCTTGCTATAGCTCCAACTATTTTGAGTACCTTCCGTGTTCAAGGCGAATTTACTTGTCGCCTTGCTCTCACAACAAACGCTTTGAAGAACCGTTTCCGAAATACCGCCTTATTTAAGGCGGTATTTTTTTAGGCCGTCATTCCTTAGAACGACGAAGGAGTGAGTAAGGAATCTCTCAAAGGGAGTCGCTATCTTGATGAGATCCCCAACTCGTTCGGACCTCACTCTTGAGGATGACGCTGTCTGAGGTGATTCATATAGATTCTGTCATTCCTTAGAGCGACGAAGGAGTGAGTAAGGAATCTCTTAAAGCGAGTCGCTATCTTGATGAGTTCCCCAACTCGTTCATGCCTCACTCTTGAGGATGACGCTGTTTGAGGTGATTCATATAGATTCTGTCATTCCTTAGAGCGAAGAATGAGTGAGTAAGGAATCTCTCAAAGCGAGTCGCTCTCTTGATGAGAGCCCCAACTCGTTCGTGCCTCACTTTTGAGGATGACGCTGTCTGAGGTGATTCATATAGATTCTGTCATTCCTTAGCGCGACGAAGGAGTGGGTAAGGAATCTCTTAAAGCGAGTCGCTATCTTGATGAGTTCCCCAACTCGCTCGTACCTCACTCTTGAGGATGACGCTGTTTGAGGTGATTCATATAGATTCTGTCATTCCTTATAGCGACGAAGGAGTGAGTAAGGAATCTTCCAAAGGGAGTCGCTATCTTGATGAGATCTCCAACTCGCTCGTACCTCACTCTTGAGGATGACGCTGTCTGAGGTGATTCATATAGATTCTGTCATTCCTTAGAGCGACGAAGGAGAGAGTAAGGAATCTCTCAAAGCGAGTCGCTCTCTTGCTGAGATCCCCAACTCGCTTGTACCTCACTCTTGAGGATGACACTGTCTGAGGTGATTCATATAGATTCTGTCATTCCTTAGAGCGACGAAGGAGTGAGTAAGGAATCTCTGAAAGCGAGTCGCTCTCTTGCTGAGATCCCCAACTCGTTCGTGCCTCACTCTTGAGGATGACGCTGTCTGAGGTGATTTATATAGATTCTGTCATTCCTTAGAGCGACGAAGGAGTGAGTAAGGAATCTCTGAAAGGGAGTCGCTATCTTGATGAGCTCCCCAACTCGTTCGTACCTCACTCTTGAGGATGACGCTGTCTGAGGTGATTCATATAGATTCTGTCATTCCTTAGAGCGACGAAGGAGAGAGTAAGGAATCTCTGAAAGCGAGTCGCTCTCTTGCTGAGATCCCCAACTCGCTTGTACCTCACTCTTGAGGATGACGCTGTCTTAATGTGATTGAAAAAAGAAAGGGTTGATGCTTTCACATCAACCCTTACTCATATTATTTAAGTCAAAAGATTACTTTTTCTTCTTAGCGACTTTCTTCTTATCTTTAGCGGCAGTTTTCTTCTTGTCGTCTTTTTTCTTGTTCTTTTTCTTAAACACAGGCTTTTTGTGTTTAGGGCGCATCTCTTTGATAAAGCGCTCTTTGATCTCTTCTTTTACGTAGCGAGCAACGCGGTCTAGCATTGGTTGGTCGTGCGCTTCAACAAGAGATACCGCATTACCTTTTTTACCAGCGCGGGCAGTACGGCCAATTCGGTGTAGGTAAACGTCAGCACTACGAGGCATGTCGTAGTTGATCACATGGCTCACGTCAGGAAGGTCGATACCACGAGCAGCAACGTCGGTCGCCAGTAGTACGTTCACTGTACCATCACGGAAACGGGCGATAGCGTTATTACGACGATCCTGTGGCATTTCACCTTGAATCCAAGCACAAGGAATTTGCGCTTTCTCAAGTTCAGCACGAAGCTCACCAAGACGCTCACGAGTTTTTAAGAACACAATTGAACGCTCAGCTTGATCTGTGATGATCTTTTTAAGTAGCTCAAGCTTATGGTTCATATCGTCTGCACGGTGGTACCACTGTGCGATTTTCTTACGCTCACGACGCGATGGCTCTGCGTCAACTTCAGCCGGATCTTTGAGTAGATCTGCGGTAAAGCCTTCTACCCCTTTACCTTCAAGAGTGGCAGAGAATAGAAGAGTCTGTTTACGCCAACGACATTCAGTAGAAAGGCGATCAACTGTCGGGCCAAAGCCCATATCCAGCATGCGATCTGCTTCATCAAGGATCAGCCATTCAATCGCACGACAGTCAAAGCGTTCTGCGTTGATGTACTCCATCAAACGTCCAGGTGTTGCTACAACGATATCTTGGGTCTTACCTAAGATGTCAGCATGCTCTTGGTACTGAACACCACCAGTGATAGTAAAGATATTGAGCTTGGTATGTTTAGCCAGTGCACGTGCTTGATCAGCGACTTGCATAGCGAGCTCACGTGTTGGAGTCAGGATTAGCACTCGAGCAGGTCCCGGTTTACGACGAGGGAAGTCTTGCAAATACTGTAGTGCTGGTAAAACAAACGCAGCCGTTTTACCCGTTCCCGTCGGGGCAGAAGCGAGTATATCTCGGCCATCTAACGCTTGCGGAATGGCTTCAGCCTGAATTTGTGTTGGGCGGTCATAACCCATTTCTTCAATGGCGAGGAGTAGGTTAGGGTCTAGCTCCAATTCAGCGAAATTTCTGATCACTATAATGTCTCCACAAGCGAGTTGATGTGAGCGTTAAATTTAAGGGGTCGTATTATAGAGTGTTCGGTGACAAGGATCACACCTTATTTTCTACATCTTTAGATAAAACGCCTTTGTTAAGCGGATAAAGTCACTGCTATAGCCACCATTGTCATGAATAGTCAGTGTAGTGAGAACCGCAGAAGTGGATTGTTTACCTAGTTGAATCAATAGCCTAGATACCTCTTTGTACTCAGTTGGCCTTACTTGGCAAAGGCGTTGTAGTGACCAACCTTGCTGTTTCGCTAGGTCAATAAAAGCATCCCCTTCAACTTTGGGTAGTACAAAACTTGCGTAGCCTTGATCAGTTAATAGATCCCAGCAGCACTGCAGTAAATCTTCATGGCTTAAGCTATTCGTGTGTCTGGCCGTTGCTCGGCTGATATTTTGAGTTTGCTCACCACTATTAAAGTAAGGAGGGTTGCAGATGATAGTATCGAATTTGCCATGAAATGGCCGAGTTAGCACATCTCCAGAGTGAAGCTGAATACGATCAGACCAAGGCGATTGGGCAAAGTTAGATTGCGCGGCTTGCAAAGCGTTACTGTCAATTTCAATCGCATCAATAGTTAAAGATGCGTTACGTTGAGCACACATTAAACTCAGCAGCCCGGTACCAGTGCCAATGTCTAATAAGTTTTTCGATGCTTCTAGTTTCGCCCAAGAGCCCAACAGTACCCCATCGGTACTGACCGGCATTCCCGAGTATCCCCCGGAGACTCTAAATTGCTTAAATTCAAAACTTTTTGTCTTTTTCATAAAAAATTATGTTTATCGTCAAATGTTTAATTTTTGAGTTAAATGATCTGTTGTTAATTAATTGTTTGGTTTTTTGTTCTGCTTGTTTTCTATTTGTTGTGCTTATTGGTTAGTTAATTGACCTGGTTATTTTTAATGAAGTAGTGATATATGCTGTATTTTTAGTGTAATTTTGAATTTATATGGCGTTTTTAGTCGATGACTTGCTACTGAATCAGGATTTCGTCATTATGCGCGCCTAAATTTTATAGAGTGGACATGGTTTTGTACCACTCAACAAACACAACATCGATTAAATAATAATGAAAGGGTCTACAGTGAATCAGACTTTAAAATTAACAGATATTATTGCGGTAGGCTTTATGCTTTTCGCATTCTTTTTAGGTGCAGGTAACATCATATTCCCTCCATTGGCAGGTCAGCTTGCTGGTGAGAATCTATTGCCAGCGATGACAGGTTTCCTTTTAACTGCGGTAGGTCTTCCTCTTATTACTATCGTTGCTATTGCAGTTGCTGGTGGTTCTTGGGAACATCTAACCAAAGATCTGCCTAAGCGTGCGGCTATGATTATGGCTGTACTGATCTTTATTATCATTGGTCCTGCATTTGCTGCGCCGCGTACTGGTCTTGTTGCGTATGAGATGGCGGTAAAACCATTCTTTATTGATGCGGCTCAATCACACCTCACTCTTTTCTCGATTCTATTCTTTGCCGTAGCGATGTTCTTCGCATGGTCGCAAGGTAAATTGATCGACGTCATCGGTAAGGTGTTAACGCCAGTTCTGTTCATTGGCTTGATTGTTCTGGCAGTAGCTGTATTCGTTGATCCTCAAGGTGAGATTGTTGCTGCGCACGGTGAGTACCTCACTCATCCTCTACAGAAAGGCTTCCTTGAAGGCTACAACACCATGGACACGTTTGGTTCATTGATGTTTGGTGTGCTGATTGTTGATGCACTGCGCCAAAAAGGCATTACAGAGCAAAAAGCGACGGCTAAGTACCTGATCAGTTCTGCTTGTATTGCGGCTGCGGGTCTAGCGTTCGTTTACATCTCACTATTCTACCTTGGAGCGACTAGTTCTGCTGTTGCGGCGGGCGCGGACAATGGTGGTGTGGTACTTAGTCTTTATGTTCAATCTCTATTTGGTCCTTACGGTCAGATCGTGCTGTCAATCATTGTACTGCTTGCGTGTCTTACAACGGCGATTGGTCTTATTTCTGCCTGTTCTGACTACTTCAGTTCGCTAACACCAATCCCTTACAAAACTTGGGTAATCATCAATGGTGTCGCGTGTGCTGTTGTGGCTAACGTTGGTTTGTCTCAGTTGATTGCACTGTCTGTGCCTGTGCTATTTGCGCTATACCCAGTGGCTATTGCACTAGTGGCATTGACCTTCTTACGTAAGAAGCTACCAAACCCTAAAGCGGCATACCGTGTCGTGATCCTAGTTTCTCTATTGTTTGCTTTGATTGATGCGGCGAAAGTGGCTGGCGTTGATGTTTCAGCATTCAACATGTTACCGCTATTTAATATCGGCATGGGTTGGTTGCTACCGACAGCTGTCGCAATGGTCGCTATGCTATTCGTAGGTAAAGCAGAACAGCCTGCAATCGCAGAAGAAACTGCATAATAACTCAGTAATCATGATTCAAAGATCCCCTGTCGCGTAAGGCGTGGCAGGGGATTTTTTATATTGGTGGATTTTTATTCGTCTACAAAAAAATTCTGTATCTTCGTCACACTTTTGAGTACAATTCTTCGGTTAAATTCTACTCATAAATGTTGAGCAAACATGTTTGAAATCAATCCTATTAAAAACCGCCTAAAGGACGTGTCTGAGCGCACTGATGTCCTGAGGGGGTACCTTTGACTATGACGCTAAACAAGAGCGTCTAGAAGAAGTCAACGCAGAACTAGAACAACCGGATGTATGGAACGAACCTGAGCGCGCCCAAGCGTTAGGTAAAGAACGTTCTGCATTAGAAGCGGTTGTTGAAACGATTGATCAACTTGAGCAAGGTGTTGAAGACGTTGACGGTCTTTTAGAGCTTGCTGTTGAAGAAGAAGATCAAGAGACGTTTGACGAGATCGAACCAGAATTGGCTGAGCTTGAAGCGAAACTTGAGAAGCTAGAATTCCGTCGTATGTTCTCTGGCGACCACGATTCATCGGATTGCTACATTGACTTGCAGTCTGGTTCTGGTGGTACAGAGGCGCAAGACTGGACATCAATGATGCTACGTATGTACCTACGTTGGGCTGAAGCGAAAGGCTTTAAGACTGAGGTTATTGAAGTATCAGAAGGTGAAGTCGCGGGTCTTAAAGGCGCGACAGTCAAGATCTCGGGTGAATACGCTTACGGTTGGTTACGCACAGAGACCGGTGTTCACCGTCTTGTTCGTAAATCTCCGTTCGACTCTAGCGGTCGTCGCCATACGTCGTTTGCTTCTGCGTTTATCTATCCAGAGATTGATGACAACATCCAGATCGACATTAACCCTTCAGATCTTCGAATCGATGTTTACCGCGCATCTGGCGCAGGTGGTCAACACGTAAACACCACTGAATCTGCGGTACGTATTACTCACGTACCTACTAATACTGTGGTTCAGTGTCAGAATGACCGTTCTCAGCATAAGAACAAAGATCAAGCGATGAAACAGCTTCGCGCTAAGCTATTTGAATTAGAGATTCAAAAGCAGAATGCTGAGAAGCAAGCAAATGAAGATGCGAAGTCTGATATCGGTTGGGGTAGCCAGATCCGTTCTTACGTTCTGGATGACTCGCGAATTAAAGATTTACGTACTGGCGTTGAAAACCGTAATACTCAAGCGGTTCTTGACGGCGACTTAGATAAATTTATTGAAGCTAGCCTGAAATCAGGCCTTTAAGCTTTTCACCGAAAAAACTATTTTTCACATAGAAAGACAGGATACATCGAAAATGACTGATGCTGTTCAAAACGACAACGTTCAAGAAGCCTCTTCTCCTGAAGAGAACAAGCTGATTGCTGAGCGCCGCGCTAAACTTGACCATATCCGCCAAAGCTGTAAAGCAAATGGCCACCCAAACGACTTCCGTCGTGACGCACTAGCGGGCGACCTGCAAAAAGAGTTCGGTGAAAAGACGAAGGAAGAGCTAGAAGAGCTAAATCACGTAGTAGCAATTGCTGGTCGTGTTATGGCTAAACGTGGTCCATTCCTAGCGATTCAAGAAACATCGGGTCGTATCCAAGCATATGCTGCGAAAGATGTTCAAAAAGAGCTGAAAGAGAAGTACCAAGGTCTAGATATCGGTGACATCATCGGTGTTAAAGGTGCTCTTCATAAGTCAGGTAAAGGCGATCTTTACGTGAACATGGAATCTTACGAGCTGCTAACGAAAGCACTTCGTCCACTTCCAGAGAAGTTCCACGGTCTAACTGACCAAGAGATGCGTTACCGTCAGCGTTATGTTGACCTAATCGTGAACCAAGATTCGCGTGAAGCGTTCATCATTCGTTCTAAGCTTGTATCGGCTATCCGTAACTTCATGAGCTCAAAAGGCTACCTAGAAGTTGAAACGCCAATGATGCACGTGATCCCAGGTGGTGCAACGGCTCGTCCATTCATCACACACCACAATGCACTGGACATCGACATGTACCTACGTGTTGCTCCAGAGCTTTACTTGAAGCGTCTAGTAGTGGGTGGTTTTGACCGCGTATTTGAGATCAACCGTAACTTCCGTAACGAAGGTCTTTCTCCGCGTCATAACCCAGAATTCACTATGATGGAATTCTACCAAGCGTACTCTGATTACAAAGACCTAATGGATCTAACGGAAGAGATGCTAAGTACGGTAGCAATGGATGTTCTTGGTTCAACATCTATGCCTTACGGTGATGAGACAGTTGAGTTTGGTGGTCAGTACGCACGTCTAAGCATGTTCGATGCTATCAAGCAGTACAACCCTGAGCACGCTGAAATTCAAGCGCTGACAGAAGTCGATCTACAAGACCGTGACAAGATGGTAGCAATCGCGAAATCGGTTCATGTTGAAGTAGAAACATTCTGGACATGTGGTCAGCTTCTTGAAGAGATCTTTGGTGAAACTGCTGAGCCTCAGCTAATTCAACCAACTTTCATCACTGGTTACCCAGCGGATATTTCTCCTCTGGCTCGCCGTAGCGATGACAACCCGTTCTTTACTGACCGCTTTGAGTTCTTCATTGGTGGCCGTGAAGTTGCAAACGGCTTCTCAGAGCTTAACGATGCACAAGACCAAGATGAGCGCTTTAAAGCACAAGTAAATGCAAAAGACGCTGGTGATGACGAAGCAATGTACTACGATGCAGACTACATCACGGCACTAGAGCACGGTTTACCGCCAACGGCTGGTCAAGGTATTGGTATTGACCGTCTAGCGATGCTATTCACCAACACGCACACTATTCGTGACGTGATCCTATTCCCAGCGATGCGCCCACAAGCGTAAGTGCTGAAATAGAACAGTTTTAAAAGCCATCTTCGGATGGCTTTTTTATTGCCTATCAAATAATAACTTCCAAAATGACATCCTGTAACTAATTGAAAACCAAGATAAAGGCGCAATTTTTTTTGAGACGACTCCCACTATGTATGGAAAAAGGCCGATTCAGTCGCTAGTCTTATTATTGAGACAGATTCTCTGTGCGAGTCTCTATAATGTAACCACATAAGTTATTATGTGCTTTTGTATGCACACTATTTACGTTATCAATAATAAGGAACTAGCTTCATGGGTAGTCAATTCCGGATGGATTCCGTTCCAGGCTCGTTGGTTGTAGTGGGAGGAACCTATGAGCCCTGGCTTTCAGTCTTAGAGCAAGTTGGTTGGAGATGTACGCAGTGCGGAGATTTACGTAAAGCAGATGATTTGTTTACTGAAACCGGTCCTTGTATCGGTATTGTGGATTTAAGCCACGACGAGTTTAGTTTGAACGGAATCGCTAACTTAGTAAGTAAACATAAGCAAGTTCGATGGTTGGCTTTTATTCGCGAGTCGCAATTGAGTTCTGACACTATCTGCCAGTTCATTGTTAACTTCTGTATTGATTTCTTTACCGCACCGATCCCTGATGCGCAGTTATTGAGTACCATTGGTCACCAGCTGGGTATGCTTAAGCTAGAGAAAAAAGTGTGGCCTCACTATGGTAACCAAAGTGATATGGGTCTGATTGGTGACTCTATGCCAGTTAAGCGCTTGCGTGATCAAATTAAGCGCATTGGTCCTACTGACGTGAGTATTCTTATTTATGGTGAGAGCGGCACAGGTAAAGAGACGGTTGCCCGCGCTGTTCATCGTACCTCTGCGCGCGCTAATAAAGAATTTATCTCGGTGAACTGTCGCGCGATGTCTGAGCGCCGTCTCGAGAGCGACCTATTTGGTATTAACCGTGAAGATGCGTCAGAGCCATCAATCTTGGAAAAAGCGCACGGTGGTACGATTCTTCTTAACGATATCCTTACTTTACCTAAGTCTCAGCAGTTCAACTTACTGCGCTTTCTACAAGAGGGTATGGTTGATACCGCATCAGGCCGCAAAGAGGTGGATGTGCGAGTACTTGCCGCCAACTCAGCAGATATAGAGAAAGCGCTGATTGATGGCGATTTCAATGAAGAGCTCTATCACTACATTAATGTGCTTAGAATTAATGTCCCAAGTTTGAAAGAGCGAGCAGGGGATATCGCTATATTAGCTCGTCACTTCTTACAGGAATATTCCAAAGAGTATAACGCTCAAGCGCGTAGCTTTACTGAAGAAGCTGCACGTGCGCTGACCCGCTACCACTGGCCTGGTAATGTGCGAGAATTGATGAACCAAATTAAGCGAGTGGTTCTGATGTCAGATACCGTGATGCTTGATGAAATGAATCTCGATTTACCGAAACGCAGCGATAGTCGCCGTAGCTTGAAGAGTATTCGAGAGCGCAGCGAGCGAGATGCACTGCTATTGGTTTTAGAGTCTCATGCAGGGCAAGTCTCGATGGCGGCAAAAGAGTTGGGCGTATCTCGTGCAACAATGTATCGTTTGTTAAACAAACACAACTTGATCTCAGACGTCCCTGCGTAATTTCCTGCGCCAATCTACTTAGCCACGTAATATTTTGCGTGGCTTTTTTATAAAATTAAGATAATCCCCCGTCATTTTGATATAGCCAAGATGAATATCTTATTCTCATCGATTGAGAATGGTTATTTTTGGGTGAAAAAATTGTTTTGCTTTTGTTGGTAAAAAAGCGGTTGAATAATTAATCACTGCGGTTAGAATTTAACCATGAGCTCAGACTCATACCCACAAACCTATTTGGATTAATGCATAGCTAGGAGGCGCACAATGAAACACATTACTGTTCAATCATTTACCTGTGCGTCTAACGATCATGTCAAGCCTGCAATGGATGCGAATAAACGCACCTTTGTTATCGCCGATCGAAACCTAGATACAACAATGTAATTAATCCGTACCCTCTTATTTTTAATTGGCTGCGGAAAAGCAGCGAATTAAAACTCAATCTTTGTCGATTCGTTGATCTTTTCCCAGCCTGTACTCAACTGGAGAAAACTCATGAGTCATTCTGTATATCTAAAGCTAGCCACCGTCTTAGTAAAGGCCGATCTTAAACGTGAAGAACGTGAATGGAAACGAAAACTGCGTCGTAGTGCCTACGATCTTCCATGGGAAAACGCTCGCTTACTTCGAGACATTGGCTTAGAACAAGATGGTCGTCCAATCGGTTTTTCTGAGCCTGACAGCGTCAAAGCCGAACGCCGTATACGTCATCTTCGCCGTGTACTCAGTGCGCGAATACCAACGTAATCATAAGGGGCAGGTTGCTTCGCCTGCCCCGAATTCTGTTACTGCCTATGATTAGCTAGACAGTTATGGGCAAGGGTTGGAATAAGTCGTCCCAATCTCTTGAATCCCTTGAAGCAATTCATCCGTTAATACGACATCTAAACTATCAATATTTGATTTCAGCTGTTCAAGGTTTGTCGCTCCGATAATATTGGATGCGACAAACGGCCTCTGATTGACAAATGCGAGCGCCATTTGGGCAGGATTTAGACCATGCTCTCTTGCCAAGTCTACATAGGCTTGCGTCGCTTGAATGCCTTGCGGCGTAAAATAACGCACAAAGCGTTCAAACAGAGAACAGCGAGCGCTATCTGGACGAGAACCATTGAGGTATTTGCCACTCAAGCAGCCAAACGCAAGCGGTGAGTAGGCCAAAAGTTGGACCCCCTCATAGTGGCTGATTTCAGATAAACCGACTTCGAAGCTTCGGTTGAGCAAGTTGTATGGATTCTGAATCGAGACAACTCTTGGCAATTCGTGCTTCTCTGCCAAGCGCAATAAGGTCATCAAGCCCCACGGCGTCTCATTAGACACACCGATATAGCGAATTTTACCGGCTTTGATCAACTCAGCGAGCGCTTCCAGAGTTTCAATTAAGGTGACTTCTTCTTGCGAGTCTGGATAAGGGTAATTGAGCTGGCCAAAACAGTTGGTTTGACGCTGCGGCCAATGCAATTGATATAAGTCGACGTAGTCGGTCTGTAAGCGTTTCAGGCTGTCATCAATAGCTAGGTGGATGTTTTTACGATCTAGACTCATGTTGTCACGGATATAAGGCACATTGCGTGGGCCTGCCACCTTTGTCGCTATCACCACTTTTTCACGCTTGCCTGATTTGGCGAGCCAATTACCGATATATTGCTCGGTCAAACCTTGTGTTTCTGCCTTTGGTGGGACTGGATACATTTCTGCGCTATCAATGAAATTGACTCCACGTTCTAGAGCGTAATCGAGCTGGCTAAACGCTTCTTGCTCTGTGTTCTGCTCACCAAATGTCATTGTGCCAAGACAGATCTTACTTAGCTCAAGAGTCGAGTGAGGTAACTTGTTGTATTGCATCGATCTTCCTTGTTATGGCTTTGAAGTGATACCACTATAGGTGATCTTTCAAAGGTTAGAAAAGGTATCAGATAACAAATTCGCAAAATTTGATAAGTTGGCTAATACTGTTTTATGGAGGTGAATTATGCAAAAAAGTCAGTTAGATAGATGGATCCATGGGCACCACAAGGACAGCTATCAGCCACCTAAGGTATTTGTGATTGGTTGTTCTGATTTATCTCAGTATTTACTCGCCGTGGAATACAAACACAAGCTTGAGCCGATTAAAGTGGATGATGAGCCAATCCACTATGATTCGTTGGAGCTGGTGAAAGAAGAACTATTGCGGTTAGGAGTCGAAAGAGCCTATCTACGCCTACATAACGCCTATGACGAATTTGGCGTCGGAGATGGGCCGTTATATCACGATGTAGAGTTGTCTCTGACGACACACTAAACATAGTGCTGTTCAAGAATACGAGCAGTAAATTGCGTTCTAAGGTAAAACCCTCTTGGTAGGGTTTTTATCGGTTTGCCACTTGCGCCGTACGCTTCAGTTAGCACTCGGCTATTGGCTGCTTTAGGACGTAACTGAAGCATTTCACCATGTCGGGCGTTGATCTGCTCGACACGACCAAGCACGATCATCTCCATCAACTCTTCCCAGTCGGTTTTCAACTGCAGTTCTTCTTCTTCACTTGGTGACCAAATTAACGGTGAGCCGACGCGTCGTTCAGCTAAGGGGATTTCACGTTCCCCTTCGACAGGTACCCATAAGACACGAGACAGTTTATTTCTAACATGGCTAGTTTCCCAGGTCAGTCCGTGAACACCGACTAAAGGGGCAACACAGACAAAGGTGGTTTCTAGCGGTTTTCCTGAATAGCTAATTGGGATGGTTTTTAGCTCGATTCCAAGTTGTTCGAAGTCTTGTGTTGGTTTACTTCCTGCCGTTGCACCTAAATGCCATTCAAGTAATTGACCAACCCAGCCTTTATCGCGGCGAAGATCCGGTGGAACCTCGATCTTTGCTTCATCAGCGAGTTCTTGAAAACTGACGCCTGCAATATTACTCGCACGTTCAAGCAGTTCTTGTTCTGACTGGGGTTCTGATTTCATGTAGCGTCGATCTATCTATGAAGAGGAGGGCTATTGTAGCGGAATCTAGCTAAATTTCGAATGCACTAAGATTGATCGTTATGTGCAAAAGATCATCACTTAACGGGTTATCCACAGGCTTGGCATTAAAATAGTCTATATTTGTTAGTTATGTATAAATTAACAGTGTTTTTATGGTGACAAAATGCTTGTATTTTCAAGTTATTACTCAGTTCGTTATTGGTAAGTGTGGATAAATGCAGTGTTGATTGATCTTTAACCGATCTGAGTTACGGTCGTCTTTTTTAGGCCTTAAGTGTTTTATAAGGTGTTCGGTTTTCTGTAATTGCATGTTTTAAAAGATATAATTGTTTTTAGTTGATGGTTGTAAATCCATCACCCCTCAGGTGCGTCTGTTTATTGATCACTTTCTCATTGATTCTTCACATAGTTATACACAGAAAAGGTGAATAAATGTGGGCTATGTCTCACATGTGTGTGAGTAACCTCTTATTTGATTAAAAGTTATTCATTATTTAAGAGGAAGGTAATATTTTTTGTGTGAGTCACACTAGTAAGTTTGCTCCTACTGGGGATATGTGGAAAAATCACTGTAATTAAGAATTTATTTGAGGTTGGCCAGTGATAGATGGCGATGGTTACCGCTTAAATGTGGGAATTGTAATCTGTAACAGCCATGGTCAGGTCTTCTGGGCTAAACGATACGGACAACACTCTTGGCAATTCCCACAAGGTGGAATTGATGAAGGTGAAACCCCTGAACAAGCAATGTACAGGGAGTTATATGAAGAGGTTGGTCTTACTAAGAAAGATGTCAAAATCGTTGCGACAAGTCGTCATTGGTTAAGGTATAAACTACCAAAACGACTGGTACGCTGGGATTCGAAACCTGTTTGTATCGGCCAAAAACAGAAATGGTTTCTACTGCGCTTGGATTGTGACGAGTCACAGATCAATATGCAGCGAGGTAGTTCCCCTGAATTTGATGGTTGGCGTTGGGTAAGTTATTGGTACCCAGTGCGACAAGTGGTCTCTTTTAAGCGAGATGTATATCGACGCGCAATGAAAGAGTTTGCATCAATGGCGATGCCATTTAAAGAACGCAGAGTCAAAGGTAAACGTAAACACCGAAGAGGATAGACATGCTTTCTCAGCTAAGGGAAATAGTTGAACAAGTATCTAAAGTGGATGAGGTTCATCAGGCTTTAGATATTCTAGTAAAGCAAACATGCAGTGCTATGAACACTGAGTGTTGTACTGTCTATCTTGCCAATGAAGAAATGCAGCGCTTAGAGTTAATGGCGACTCAGGGGCTGCGTTTCAAAGGTGACAAGATTCATATTCGTTTCAGTGAAGGTTTGGTTGGTTTAGTTAAACGTAGTGCTGAACCTTTGAATCTCGCTGAGGCGTCTAAGCACCCCAAATTTAAATACTTCTCAGAGCTAGGTGAAGAGATTTACCAAAGCTTTCTCGGTACGCCGATTATTTACCGCAAGCAGGTGCTTGGGGTATTGGTAGTACAGCAAAAATCACCGCGCTTGTTCAATGAAATGGAAGAGTCCTTTTTGGTGACTCTTGCTGCCCAGTTGGCGGTTATCATCGCTCATGCACAGACCCAAGGTCATTGGCGCTTAGAGAAAAAACAACAAGCGATCCGTGGTGTACCAGCTTCGTCTGGAGTCGCAATTGGTGAGCTGTGGTGGGATGATACTCAGCCGGAGCTCTCAAATGTCTATCCCGCTTCCACGCTTGATGTCGAACGTGAACAAGAGTGGTTACTGCTGGCTATAGAAGAGGCGTTGGGCGACTTTCGTCGCATGCGTAAAAAACTAGACAGTGAAATCAATAAAGATGCACTGGCTATTTTTGACCTTTTTACCCACCTACTAAATGACCCGATGCTGCGCAAAGACTTAAAAGCGCAGATTCAAAAAGGGGATCGTGCCGACTGGGCGCTTCGTCAAGTTGTTGAGTCTTACTCTAATCGTTTTGCTCGTATGTCGGATGTTTACTTACGTGAACGTGCTCAAGACATTCGTGAACTGGGCCAGCGCTTATTATTCTTTTTGCACAATACCGCACAAGATCGTCAGGTTATTGAAAAGCCAGTGATTTTGGTGGTTAGAGAGCTAACGGCAAGCTTGCTCGCTTCGGTGCCCAAAGAGAAACTGCTCGCGGTCATTTCGCTCGATGGCGCAGCCAATTCCCATGCAGCAATCTTATCTCGAGCGCTGGGGATCCCTGCCGTGATGGGCGCTAACCTTAATCCCAAAGTGATTAAGGGAAAATTAGGCGTGGTCGATGGCTACAGCGGTAAGATCCTAATTTCGCCAAACAAGCAGCTGTTGCGTGAGTATCGTTCACTGGCTAACCAAGAACGCGAGTTAGCCAATAAGGTTAATCAACGTATCGAAGAGCCTGCTTTTACCAAAGATGGTGAACGTATTGAAGTGATGCTCAATGCGGGCTTGAGTGCTGATGCCAATATCGCCATCAACCAAGGGGTAGATGGGGTCGGACTGTATCGAACTGAAATATCTTTCCTACTTCAGCATCGTTTTCCATCCGAAGAAGAGCAGACTCAGCAATATCAAGCAGTGATGAACAGCTACCCTGACAAACGCGTAGTGATGCGTACTCTTGATGTTGGTGGTGATAAGGCACTGCCATACCTGCCAATCGAAGAAGACAACCCTTTTTTGGGATGGCGTGGGATTCGTTTTACTTTGGATCATCCCGATATCTTTTTAATGCAGATTCGCGCCATGATGCGAGCTAGTTCGATTCATCAGAACTTAAGTATCTTATTGCCTATGGTTTCTGGTGCTCAAGAACTTGATGATGCAATCGAGTTGATAGAGCGTGCTTATGATGAAGTTTCAGAGCTCGATGAACGTATTCGTATGCCTGAAATTGGTGTGATGATTGAAGTGCCATCAATGATTTACTTGCTGCCCTTGATTGCGAGTAAAGTGGATTTTGTTTCCATTGGTACCAACGACTTAACCCAGTATCTATTGGCTGTCGATCGCAACAATGCGCGAGTTGCAGATGTTTACGACTCAATGCACCCTTCCGTAATTATGGCATTAAGTCATATTCATAAAAGCTGTCAGCAACTGAAGTTACCGGTTTGTATTTGTGGAGAATTAGCCGGTGACCCTATTGGAGCTTTGCTAATGGTTGGCTTAGGCTATCGCAGCTTGAGTATGAACACCTCTAACGTGGCCAAAGTGAAGTATCTGCTGCGCCATACTGACGTAAGCGAACTTGAAGCGCTTGCTGACAAAGCGCTGATACAGCCTTATGGTCATGACATATATACTATGATGCAGGCATTTTTCGAAGATAAAGGTTTTGCTGGCTTTATCCGTGCTGGTAATAAGTAAGGTTGTTTGTGTTAATTGAATTACTTCTCGCGTTTATGCTGCTTGGTGCAATTGTCGGTGTGATGGCAGGGCTATTGGGCATTGGTGGCGGTTTGATCGTTGTCCCTGCACTACTATTTCTGCTACCTATGGCAGGTGTTGATCCTGATATTAGTATGCACATTGCGTTAGCGACTTCTCTGGCGACTATCATTGCAACATCCGGTTCATCTGCTTTGAATCACTTCAAGCTAGGCAATGTGGATATGTTTGTGGTGAAGTGGTTAATGCCAGGCGTGGTGGTTGGTGGCTTCCTAGGCGCTAAAGTAGCTGAATGGATACCCTCTCAATACCTACCTAAGGTCTTTGGCGTGATTGTCTTCTGTCTCGCGGTACAAATGCTGTTCTCACTTAAAGGCAAGGCAGCTAAAACTATGCCTAGTAATGCAGTCACTATGGGTATTGGCACTGGAATAGGGATGATCTCTAGCCTAGCGGGTATCGGTGGAGGCTCTTTGTCGGTGCCTTTTCTTAATCGCCATGGTATTGATATGCGCAAAGCCGTCGGTTCTTCGTCTGTCTGTGGTTGTATGATTGCGATATCAGGCATGCTAGGGTTTATTATGCATGGTTATAAGGTCGAGTCTTTGCCTGAATACAGCATAGGTTATGTGTACCTTCCTGCGCTTATCGCCATTGCTTCGACGTCTATGTTGATGACTCGAACTGGGGCCAAGTTAGCGACATCGTTACCAACCCCAACTTTGAAAAAAATATTTGCACTGTTTTTAATGTGTGTTGCTGGAACTATGTTGCTGTAAGGCACTCTCATCTATACGCTTCATGATTATCTAAACTTAATAAGAGTAAAAATCCTATGTCTCAGGGATACCTTTCCTTTCCTAATATAGATCCAGTATTGGTCTCTATTGGCCCTCTTTCTATTCGTTGGTACGGCTTAATGTACCTAGTGGGTTTCGCTTTCGCTCTTTGGTTGGCAAACCGACGCGCAGATCAGCCAGATAGTGGTTGGACAAGAGAACAAGTTTCAGACTTACTCTTTGCTGGCTTCCTAGGCGTAGTGATTGGTGGACGAGTTGGCTACGTGCTGTTCTACAACTTTGAACTGTTCCTACAAGATCCAATCTACCTATTTAAAGTCTGGACTGGTGGGATGTCATTCCATGGCGGATTGCTGGGTGTGATTACGGCAATGTTCTGGTATGCGCACAAAAATGGCCGTACATTCTTTGGTGTCGCTGACTTTATTGCGCCGTTGGTGCCGTTTGGTTTAGGTATGGGCCGTCTAGGTAACTTTATGAACAGTGAGCTTTGGGGACGTGTAACAGACGTGCCTTGGGCATTTGTGTTCCCTAATGGTGGGCCGCTACCGCGCCATCCATCACAACTGTATGAGATGTTCTTAGAAGGGATTGTGCTGTTCTTTATCTTGAACTGGTTTATTAAGAAGCCTCGTCCTCTTGGTTCTGTATCAGGGCTATTCTTAGCGGGTTATGGTACATTCCGTTTCCTAGTAGAATATGTACGGGAACCTGATGCACATTTAGGTCTGTTTGGTGGATTTATCTCTATGGGGCAAATTCTATCACTACCTATGGTGATCATTGGTATTCTGATGATGGTTTGGGCGTACAAGCGCGGCCATTACAAAGATGAGTTACCACAACAAACGAAGTAAGGAATTGGTGTGAAGCAGTATTTAGATCTCTGTCAGCGTATCGTTGACCAAGGTGAATGGGTAGAAAACGAACGTACAGGCAAACGCTGCCTAACCGTGATCAATGCCGATCTAACTTACGATGTTGCCAACAATCAATTTCCCTTGGTGACAACCCGTAAGAGCTTCTGGAAAGCAGCGGTTGCAGAATTACTTGGTTATATTCGCGGTTACGACAATGCTGATGATTTTCGCAAATTAGGTACTAAAACTTGGGATGCGAATGCCAACCTGAATGAAGCATGGTTGAACAACCCTTATCGTAAAGGCGAAGACGATATGGGCCGAGTATACGGTGTTCAAGGTCGCGCTTGGGCTAAGCCGGATGGTGGTCATATCGATCAACTGCGTAAGATTGTTGATGATCTGACTCGTGGCGTTGATGACCGTGGTGAAATTCTGAATTTCTATAACCCAGGTGAGTTCCACATGGGGTGTTTACGCCCTTGTATGTACAGCCACCACTTCTCGTTATTAGGGGACACGCTGTACTTAAACAGTACTCAGCGCTCATGTGACGTTCCATTAGGCCTTAACTTCAATATGGTTCAGGTTTATGTGTTCCTCGCTATTATGGCGCAGATTACGGGTAAGAAAGCGGGTCAGGCATACCACAAGATAGTGAATGCTCACATCTATGAAGATCAGCTAGAGCTAATGCGTGATGTGCAGCTTAAGCGTGAACCCCTTAAGGCTGCGACTTTCCATATCAACCCTGAGATTAAGTCGCTTGAAGATTTAGAAACTTGGGTAACACTGGATGACTTCTGGGTAGAAGGTTACGAGCACCACGAAGCGATTAAGTATCCGTTTTCGGTGTAGTGATTAAAGTCGTTGATTGAGCCGTCCAATTGGGCGGCTTTTTTGTGTCTGCAGGAAAGGGCTGCACCCTGATTGAGGTTAGTAACACCATATTGGGTCATTCTATAGCGTGATGAAGGAGTGAGTGGGAATCTCTCAAGGGTTTCAACTTGCTTATAAGAGATCCCCAACTCGTTCGTGCCTCACTCTTGAGGATGACATTGCTTTTTATGGTTTGATATATGGACGGTCATTTCATAGAAAGATGAAGGAGCGAGTGGAAATCTCTCAAGGTTTTCAACTTGCTATAAGAGATCCCCAAATTGTTTGTGCCTCACACTTGAGGATGACATTGCTTTTTTATGGTTTGATATATAGACGGTCATTCCATAGAGAGACGAAGGAGCGAGTAGGGAATCTCTATTAGTTTTCGGCTCTCTTTCGTCCAAACACAAAAAAGCCCGCTACCTAAGTAGCGGGCCTTCAAATAAGCGATGGTCTTTGGTATTAAGCCGTCAGTGCTAGGATTGTGCCTGGCAGTGCAACGAACACTGCTAATAGATAACCAGCAACAACCGCTTTGTTCTTCACTGCCATATCAGAGATAAGGTCTGCACCTTTCACTGGAATCTCACGTAGGAACGGAATGCCGTAGATGAATACCGTCGCCATTAGGTTGAACACTAGGTGTACAAGTGCAATCTGTAGAGCGAATACTGCGAACTCGCCAGATACTGCTGTTGCAGCAAGTAGAGCTGTAATACACGTACCGATGTTTGCACCTAGAGTGAACGGGTAAACATCACGCACTTTTAGAACACCTGAACCAACCAGTGGAACCATTAGACTTGTTGTCGTAGAAGAAGACTGAACAAGTACTGTGACTACTGAACCTGATACGATACCGTGAATTGGACCACGACCGATTGCATTCTTCAGGATTTCACGAGCACGGCCAACCATTAGGCTCTTCATTAGCTTACCCATCACTGTGATTGCAACGAAGATTGTCGCGATACCCAGAACGATAAGTAGAACGCCACCAACTTGGTCACCAAATGTTGCTAACGGCTCTTTAACTGCACTTACAACTGGCTTAGTAATTGGCTTGATGAAGTTTAGACCTTTGATGCTCATGTCACCTGTTGCTAGGAATGGAGATACTAGCCAGTGTGAAATCTTATCAAGGATGCCGAACATCATTTCTAGAGGTAGGAAAATTGCTACCGCTAATAGGTTAAAGAAGTCATGAATCGTCGCACTTGCAAAAGCACGTTTAAATTCTTCTTTGCAACGAACGTGACCTAGAGAAACTAGCGTGTTCGTCACAGTAGTACCGATGTTTGCACCCATCACCATAGGGATAGCTGTTTCCACCGGAAGACCGCCGGCAACTAGGCCCACGATAATTGAAGTTACTGTACTTGAAGATTGGATAAGTGCGGTTGCAACTAAACCGATCATCAAACCTGCTACAGGGTGAGAGGCAAATTCAAATAGAACTTTGGCTTGGTCGCCTGTTGCCCATTTGAAACCACTGCCTACCATAGATACCGCTAGAAGTAGCAGATACAACATGAATGCCAAGTTAGCCCAGCGCAACCAGCGAGTAGTGCTCGAAATCGGCGCCGCTGTAGTAGTAGCTTGGTTCATAATCATTTTCTCCGTGGACCGTTAATGTCTTTGTTTTGGTCTGTTGTTGAAACTGAGGCCGATGTTAGAGGGGAAATATTTCAGTAATATTACAGTTGTGTGTAATGGTTTTTTTTTTGCTTGGGTGACAGGTTATTGCGTGTAATTGGAAATTTACATTGAATGTAAATTGTTGAATATAAAAGGTTTTACTGGGTGTTTTTGAAGGCGTTAAAGGTGTGACGAGAATCGAAAAAAAACACAAAAAATTTAGCGTAAGTAGAAGTTTATGACAGTGAATTGTCATATTATAAATTCTAAGTTCGGTAAAACTTAATTAAATTGCCAATTTGCATCGGTTTTGTCGAGTTATTGTTGTCATGGTTTGCTTCTGATATAACCTTCCTATTCGCTTAATAAGAGTATCTGTTGATGTCGCACTTAAACTATAACCACCTTTATTACTTTTGGATGGTGTGCAAACAGGGATCCGTCACCAAAGCGGCGGACGCATTATTCCTGACCCCGCAAACTGTCACTGGGCAGATCAAAGCATTAGAAGAGCGTATGGAGGGCAAGCTTACTAAGCGTAATGGCCGTAGTTTAGAGCCGACAGAGCTTGGGCAGTTGGTATTTAAATATGCTGACCGTATGTTTGGCTTGAGTTATGAGATGCTGGATATCGTAAATTACAGTCAGCGTTCGAATATCCTGTTTGATGTCGGTGTGGCAGATGCGTTGTCAAAGCGATTGGTGAGTAAGATCTTAATGACCACAGTACCGGATGATAACAGCATTCATCTGCGTTGCTTCGAGTCCACCCACGAAATGCTACTCGAACAGCTTGCTCAACATAAGCTGGATATGATCTTGTCTGATTGCCCGGTAGATTCAAGCCAAAGCCCTGGCTTATATAGTAAAAAACTAGGTGAGTCGAATATGAGCTTCTTCTGTTCGGGTAACGTCGATGATGTTAGTTTTCCAGCTGTATTGGAACAGAGAAAGCTGTTGATCCCAGGAAGCCGTACTGCAATGGGGCGTAAAGTGCTGCAATGGTTTGATCGACAAGGCATTAAGCCAAATATCTTAGGTGAATTTGATGACGTAGCATTAATGAAGTCATTTGCTCGCTATCACCATGACGTGATCTTTTTAGCACCTTCTATTTACGTAACTGAGGTTGAGAGTGACCTTCCTTTGCAGTTGATTGGTCATATCGAAGAGTTGAAGGAAGAGTACTACGTCATCTTTGCAGAACGTATGATTCAGCACCCTGCAGTCAAGAATGTTTGTGATGCAGACTTCACAACCTTGTTTAATTAAGAACTTTTTTCATTTGAACAAATAGATTAGTTGTAACAATTCGATTAATATTTGAAATATTCTCGTTAAATATCATTATAAAAATTATGGTTATATAATGCATGGTATGAGATAACGGAATGTAATTCTTGTTGTTATATTGTTTTAGAGGTAGTAGCCGATGAATTTACAAGAGATGGAAAAAAACTCTGCACAGGCGGTAGTACTACTTAAGGCGATGGCAAATGAACGTCGTCTACAGATTCTGTGTTTGCTGCATAACCAAGAACTGTCAGTTGGGGAGCTGTGCAGTAAGCTTGAACTGAGTCAATCCGCGCTTTCTCAACATCTTGCGTGGCTGAGACGTGATGGTTTAGTGAATACTCGCAAAGAAGCGCAGACAGTTTACTACACATTGAGCAGTGAAGAAGTGAAAGCGATGATTCAGCTGTTACATGATCTCTACTGCAATGAGTAAATGATCTAATTTGAGTTGAAAATCTGAATTTTAGATATAAAAAAACCGGCGTAAGCCGGTTTTTTCTTTCACTGTATAATCAGAGTTCTAATTAAAGAGCTTTGATTGCAGCAGCGAAACGAGACTTATGACGAGCAGCTTTATTCTTGTGAATAAGGCCTTTAGTTGCCATACGGTCTAGGATTGGTGTAACTGTAGCAAATGCTTCAGTTGCAGCAGCTTTGTCGCCAGCTTCGATAGCAGCAACAGTTTTCTTCATGTAAGTACGCATCATTGAGCGACGGCTAGCGTTGTGCTGACGACGTTTCTCAGCCTGGATAGCGCGCTTCTTAGCAGATTTACTATTTGCCAAGGGTCTAACTCCCAAAAACTTAGTTCAGTGACAATTTAAGGGCGAGGAATATCCCCTATTTGCTCTTAAATGTCAAATAATTTGTGCAAAAACCAATCGAGCCAAACAAATTTTGGAATGAAGGGTCTTCACGGTTAAGATGGCGGGGATTCTAACAGTATTTTTTTTTCAATGCTAATACTAATCTACTCTGGTTATGACATTCCTAGTGTAAAGTAAGGCAAAATTTTCAAATCCCGAGGTTATTGTGAGTAAACGTCTACTCAAGTCAGGCATGATTGTTAGTGCCATGACATTGATTTCTCGCGTTTTAGGCTTAGTGCGAGACGTTGTTGTTGCCAATTTAATGGGGGCGGGTGCGAGCGCGGATGTCTTCTTCTTTGCCAACAAGATTCCTAACTTTTTGCGCCGATTGTTTGCAGAAGGGGCATTTTCACAAGCCTTTGTTCCAGTATTAACCGAAAGCCATGCCGCCGGGGACATGAATAAAACCCGTGAGCTCATCGCTAGAGCGGCAGGTACCCTCGGAGTAATTGTCTCTATTGTTACGTTACTTGGCGTTTTAGGCTCTGGCGTGGTAACGGCGCTGTTCGGTTTTGGTTGGTTTCTCGACTGGATGAATGGTGGGCCTTCAGCGGAAAAATTTGAGCTAGCGAGTTTTATGCTCAAAATTACTTTCCCCTATTTGTGGTTCATTACTTTTGTTGCTCTGTCGGGAGCGATACTCAACACCATGGGCAAGTTTGCGGTCTCTTCTTTTACGCCTGTCTTTCTTAATGTCATGATCATTCTGTCGGCATGGTATATCGCGCCTCAGTTAGAACAGCCAGAAATAGGCCTTTCTATTGGTGTGTTCCTTGGCGGTTTAGTGCAGTTCTTATTCCAGATTCCTTTTCTTATTAAAGCGGGAGTCATGGTTAGGCCAAAGTGGGGATGGCGCGATCCTGGTGTTGTGAAAATTCGCACTCTGATGATTCCAGCCCTGTTTGGTGTATCAGTGAGTCAAATTAACCTTTTGTTTGACACCTTTATTGCCAGTTTCCTACAAACGGGTTCAATCAGTTGGCTTTATTACTCTGACCGCTTACTGGAGTTCCCTTTAGGTCTGTTTGGCATTGCGATTGCGACGGTGATCCTTCCTGCACTGTCGCGTAAACACGTTGATGCGCAGAGTGATGGTTTTGCCCAGACAATGGATTGGGGCGTACGCATGGTGACACTGCTTGGTATCCCTGCGATGTTGGGCTTGATGGTGTTAGCCAAACCAATGTTGATGGTGTTATTTATGCGCGGTGAATTTAGCCCGCAAGATGTCCAGTTTGCATCGATGTCTTTGGTCGCTTACGCATCGGGCCTACTAAACTTCATGTTGATCAAAGTACTGGCGCCAGGCTATTACTCTCGTCAAGATACCAAAACCCCAGTTAAATACGGCATTATTGCCATGGTCACTAATATGGTGTTCAACGCTATTTTTGCGTGGTTCTATGGCTATGTGGGTTTAGCGATTGCGACAGCGCTGTCTGCATTCGTCAATATGTCTTTGCTCTATCGTGGTTTGCATCTCTCTGGTGTGTATAAGCTAACACGTAGAACCGTCTTATTTATTATCAAGTTAGTGATTGCTGGTGGCTTAATGGTCGCTGCTATATTGTGGCAATTAGAAGATATGTCCGTTTGGCTAGCTTGGAGTTTTGTTGAGCGAGTGACGGGACTGGTGCTGTTGATTGGATTAGGTGCAGCGGCTTATCTAGCGACCTTGCTCCTTTTAGGTGTTAAGTTAAAAGACTTAAAAGCAGCGACAGAGTGAACCTGATTAGTATATAATCCGTCAGTTTTACGCAACATGACTCTTTTTCGAAGAGTAATTAATACAAAGATAGGTTTTTAGCGGTTTCCAATGGAATTGATCCGAGGCATTCATAACATCAAATCACATCATCAAGGGTGTGTATTGACGATCGGAAACTTCGATGGTGTGCATTTAGGCCACCAAGAAGTATTACGCCAAGTGTCTGAGCAGGCAAGCGTATTAGGTTTGCCGTCAACGGTAATGACCTTTGATCCTCAGCCTTTGGAATTGTTCGCTAAAGATAAAGCGCCAGCACGTTTAACTCGTTTAAGAGATAAATATGTTCAGTTGAGTAAGCTCAACATTGAAAGGCTTCTTTGTGTTAATTTTAACCATAGGTTTGCCAACCAAAGCGCTGATGAATTTATTAGTGACTTGTTGGTGAAGCGTTTGGGTGTTAAGTTTCTCGTCGTAGGTGATGACTTTTGCTTTGGCCGTGGTCGTGAAGGCAACTTTGCAATGCTGCAAAAAGCGGGCAAACAGTATGGCTTTGAAGTCGTAAGTACTCAAAGTTTTCGTTTGGAACAACTGCGAGTCAGTAGCACTGCCATTCGTAAAGCATTAGCGAAAGATAAGCTTGATGCCGCAGCAGAAATGCTAGGGCGAGATTATAGTATTAGCGGCCGCGTATCACATGGTCGCAAATTAGGTCGTACGATCGGCTTTCCTACGGCGAATATTCCCCTAAAGCGTTGCGTATCTCCTGTCTCTGGTGTGTATACCGTTGAGGCTCTTGGCCTTGGTGAACAACCAATAGGAGGCGTGGCGAACATTGGTAATCGACCAACCGTAAATGGGGTTCGCCAACAACTAGAAGTACATCTATTCGACTTTAAAGCCAACTTATATGGTAAACAGCTAGAAATTGTACTTTTAGATAAGATTCGAGATGAGCATAAATTTGAATCATTCGAAGCTTTAAAACATCAAATTGAATTGGATGCTGAAGCAGCAAGGGTGTGGCTGCGCCAGCGTGAAGACCAAGCGGTTTAGTTCACTGCTTGGCATAATGTCTAACTGTCACCCAACACAACGGAATTAAGAATCGATGAGTGAGTATAAAGATACCCTGAACCTTCCTGAAACAGGGTTTCCGATGCGCGGCAATCTGGCGAATCGCGAGCCAGAAATGCTTAAGCGTTGGTATAAAGAAGACCTTTACGGCGCAATCCGTGAAGCGAAGAAAGGCAAAAAATCTTTCGTTCTGCATGATGGTCCTCCATACGCAAATGGTGACATCCACATTGGTCACGCACTAAATAAGATTCTTAAAGACATTATTATTAAATCCAAAACACTTTCTGGTTTTGATGCACCGTACATTCCTGGTTGGGACTGTCACGGTCTACCAATTGAACTAATGGTAGAAAAGAAAAAAGGCAAACCAGGCCAAAAAATCTCTGCGGCAGAATTCCGCGAAGAGTGTCGTAAGTACGCGGCAGGCCAGGTAGAAGGCCAAAAAGAGAGCTTCAAGCGCCTAGGTATCATGGGTGAGTGGGATAAGCCATACCGCACTATGGACTTCGATACAGAAGCAAACATCATCCGTGCGTTAGGTAAAATCGCAGATAACGGCCACCTACTGAAAGGTTTCAAGCCTGTTCACTGGTGTACTGACTGTGGCTCTGCTCTTGCAGAAGCGGAAGTTGAGTACAAAGATAAAGTATCTCCATCTATCGATGTGAAATTCACAGCAGCAGATGAAGCGGCTCTTGTTGCTAAATTTAACCTAGCAGAAGGTCATGAAGGCCAAGGTGATGTCTCTATCGTTATCTGGACGACTACGCCATGGACACTGCCAGCAAACCGCGCAGTATGTCTACGTGATGACCTGGAATACGTTCTTATCCAAGTGGAAGCAAACGGTGAGCAAGCAGCGCAACGTATTATCGTCGCGTCTGAGCTAGCAAAAGACGTAATGGATCGTGCTGGTATTGAGCACTTCCACAATCTTGGTTTTGCTACCGGTGCCGATCTTGAACTGACTCAGTTCAACCACCCATTCTACGACTTCACAGTGCCGGCGATCCTTGGTGAACACGTGACAACTGAATCAGGTACAGGTGTTGTTCACACTGCACCAGGCCATGGTCAAGAAGACTTTGTGGTTGGTAAAAAATACGACCTAGAAATCGCAAACCCAGTCGGTTCTAACGGTGTTTACCTACCTGATACTGAGCTATTTGCTGGTCAGCACGTATTCAAAGCGAACGATTCAGTTCTTGAAGTTCTGAAAGAGAAAGGTGCGCTACTACACCACCATGCATACGAGCACAGCTACCCACACTGTTGGAGACACAAAACTCCAATCATCTTCCGTGCAACACCACAGTGGTTCGTATCTATGGACCAAGCAGGCCTGCGTGCAAAAGCACTAGAGTCAATCAAGGGTGTTGAGTGGATGCCTGAGTGGGGCCAAAGCCGTATCGAAGGTATGGTTGAAGGTCGCCCAGAGTGGTGTATTTCTCGTCAACGTACTTGGGGTGTGCCAATCGCTCTATTCGTTCATAAAGAAACAGCAGAGCTTCACCCGAATACGATTGAACTAGTTGAGAAAGTAGCTCAGTTAGTTGAAGAGAAAGGCATTCAAGCTTGGTGGGATGTAGAAATCGCAGACCTACTAGGCGAAGAAGCCGATAAGTACGAGAAAGTGCTTGATACGCTAGACGTATGGTTTGATTCAGGTGTGACTCACTACTCAGTCGTTGATGCTCGTGAAGAGTACAACGGTGCAAGCGCTGATCTATACCTTGAAGGTTCAGACCAGCACCGTGGTTGGTTCCAATCTTCACTGATCTCATCTATCGCGATGAAAGGTGAAGCACCATACAAGCAAGTACTAACACACGGCTTCGTTGTTGATGGTCACGGTCGTAAGATGTCTAAATCTATCGGTAACGTAGTTGCGCCAAAAGACGTAACCAACAAGCTAGGTGCAGATATTCTACGTCTATGGGTTGCTTCGACAGATTACACTGGTGAAGTTGCCGTATCAGACGAAATCCTGAAGCGCAGCGCAGATGCATACCGCCGTATCCGTAACACTGCACGTTTCTTCCTAGCAAACCTAAGCGGCTTTAACCCAGCAACTGACATCGTTCCTGCAGAAGAGATGGTGGCACTGGATCGTTGGGCTGTAGGCCGTGCACTGGCTGCGCAAGAAGAGATTGTTAAAGCGTACGGTGAGTACAACACGCACGCAGTTACACAGCGTCTAATGCAGTTCTGTTCGATTGAAATGGGTTCATTCTACCTAGACGTGATCAAAGACCGTCAGTACACAGCGAAACTGGGTGGTCACGCTCAACGTAGCTGTCAAACAGCGCTTTACTACATCGTAGAAGCTCTTGTTCGTTGGATGGCGCCTATCATGTCATTCACTGCGGATGAAATTTGGAACGAAATGCCTGGTGAGCGTGATAAGTTCGTCTTCACTGGTGAGTGGTTCGAAGGTCTATTCGGTCTTGCTGAAGGCGAAGAGCTAAGCAACGAATTCTGGGCAGAGATGCAAGCGGTTCGTGGTGGCGTGAATAAGCTGCTAGAAGATGCGCGTAAAGAGAAGACTATCGGTGGTTCACTACAAGCAGAGCTAACCCTATACGCAGATGATGCGCTAGCGGCGAAAATCAACAAACTTGAAGATGAGCTACGCTTTGTTCTTCTAACCTCTGCAGCAACAGTGAAGCCTCTCAGCGAGAAGACGGATGCAGCGCAAGCAACGGATGTTGAAGGCCTGTTCGTTGAAGTTGTAGCAACAGAAAACGAGAAGTGTGACCGTTGTTGGCACCATACTCCTGACGTAGGCACAATCGAAGGTCACGAGAAGATCTGTGGTCGCTGTGCAACGAACGTTGATGGTGAAGGCGAAGTGCGCAAATTCGCATAGTTTAGCTCAACGAGAAGTTGAACTTTATTGAAATATTATAGCCCCAGTACATACTGGGGTTATTTTTAACTGCCGTTTTACATAAATTGCCAAGAACTTGCCGTCACTTAACCGTAGGGCTTGAATGTGTGGGCAATACTTCGATAAGTGCACAGTAAGCTTGTTGAGATTCCTTACTCACTCATTCTTCGCTCTAAGGAATGACGGTGCTGTAAAGATAGTCCAGTGTCATCCTCAAGAGGGAGGAACGACCGAGTTGGGGATCTCTTACAGTAGTGTCTAGTTCATGATTTTATAGGAACTTTAATGAGTAATATTCCATTAAAACAATCAGGTGTGCGTTGGCTTTGGCTAGCGATTGTTATCTTCTTTGCTGATATTGCTATCAAGTTGTTTGTGATGGACAACATGGGTTATGGCTGGGCAAATCGTATCGAAGTGCTCCCGTTCTTTAACCTGCTGTATGTTCACAACTACGGCGCAGCATTTAGCTTCCTAAGTGACCAAGCGGGTTGGCAACGTTGGCTGTTTACTGGTATTGCCTTTGCGGTAACCGGTATGCTTACGTACTGGATGAGCAAGCTGCCAGCAAAAGAGAAGTGGAATAATATTGCTTATGCGATGATTATTGGTGGTGCGGTAGGTAATGTATTCGACCGCGTAGTGCATGGATTTGTCGTCGATTACCTAGATTTCTTCTGGGGGGATTACCACTGGCCTGCATTCAATCTAGCGGATACCACTATTTGTATCGGTGCAGCAATGATTATTCTTGATGGCTTTCGTAACAAAGAACAAGCCAAAGCGTAATTCGTGATTGAGTGAATAACCTTAAGCGCTGTCGGTTGATTCAGGCAGCGCTTTTCTTTATGTTGAAGCGCTAATTGGTGTGCCTTTCTAGCATCGATAAAATAACAACAACTCCAAGGAAGTAGTAACGTGACGACAATTGCCCAAGATTCAGCAGTAACTCTGCATTTTACCATTAAAATGCAAGACGGTTCGGTAGCCGACAGTACCCATAACATGGGGAAGCCAGCAAAGCTTGTTATCGGCGATGGCAGCTTAAGTGAAAACTTTGAGCAGTGCTTACTCGGTTTAAAAACTGGAGACCAAAAAGCGATTGAGCTTAAAGCTGAAGATGCGTTTGGTATGCCAAACCCTGATCATGTCCACCATATGGATCGCGCCAAGTTTGTTGGTGATGCTGAGGTTGAAGTCGGTACCATTATGGCATTCTCTGGCCGTGATGGTATGGAGATCCCAGGCATTATTACCGAAATCGCCGGTGATTCAGTAACAGTAGACTTCAACCATCCACTTGCTGGGCAAGATGTGACTTTTGAAGTTGAGATTTTGTCAGTAGAATAAGCGGCCAAAGAAGAAAACGACTCCATGAGCAATGAAATGAAAATTAAGTTAGCTAACCCTCGCGGTTTTTGTGCCGGTGTAGATCGTGCCATCAGTATCGTTGAGCGTGCTTTAGAAATGTACCAGCCACCGATCTATGTACGCCACGAAGTGGTACATAACCGTTTTGTTGTGGAAGGCTTAAAGCAGCGCGGGGCTATCTTTGTTGAAGAGTTAAGTGAAGTGCCAGATGACAACATTGTTATCTTTTCTGCTCATGGTGTCTCGCAGGCAGTGCGCAAAGAAGCTAAGCAGCGTGATTTAACCGTGTTTGATGCAACTTGCCCACTAGTGACTAAAGTCCATATGGAAGTGGCTCGCGCGAGCCGTAAGCATATGGAAGTGGTCTTAATCGGTCATGTTGGTCACCCTGAGGTTGAAGGCACGATGGGCCAATACGCCAGTGATGAAGGCGGTATGTACTTGGTTGAAAGACCAGAAGACGTTCTTAAGCTTAAAGAACTGGTTAAAGACCCTAATCACTTGCACTATGTCAGCCAAACCACGTTATCGGTTGATGAAACAGCAGACGTCATTGAAGAGCTGCGTCGCGTATTCCCTGATATCCAAGGTCCACGTAAAGATGATATCTGTTACGCAACACAAAACCGCCAAGATGCGGTGCGTGAAATGGCCACTGACGTTGATGTGGTGATTGTGGTTGGTTCTAAAAACTCTTCAAACTCTACTCGCTTAAAAGAGCTAGCTGAAAAGTTAGGTACCCCGGGTTACTTAACGGATTGCCCTGAAGATATCGAACCAAAATGGTTTGAAGGAAAAGTGAAAGTTGGCGTTACTGCTGGCGCCTCTGCACCAGAAGAGTTGGTCAATCAAATCCTTGAGCGCATTAAAGATCTGGTTGGCACGCGATCGGTTGAAGAAATTCAAGGTCGCGAAGAGAACATGTTCTTTGAAGTGCCTAAAGAGTTGCAAATTAAACAAGTCGATTAGCCGTTAACTGTTACTTAAAGCCAGCATCTATTGCTGGCTTTTTTATTGTCTGTACAAAAGAAAAGGCTCCCGGAGGAGCCTTAAACGTTAGCAAGCGAAGTGCGATTTGCTTATGCAGTTTCTGTTACTGCTTGTGGTTTTTCTTCATCAGCTAGGTCAGTTTCGCCTTTACCTTTTGAACGCTTAATCACATAAGCAGTCACGGCTAGAGTAAATAGAACTCCCGAAATCGTTGACACTTGAATCGGTAGACCAAAGCCTAACGTGCTGTTGTTAAGAATGAAGGTCGCACACACAGTAGTCATAAACATCGCAGGGATTGTAGTAATCCAGTGCATCTTGTTGTGACGTAGTAGGTACGCTGAAGCTGTCCACAGCATCATTACAGCCGTTGATTGGTTAGCAAAGCCGAAGTAGCGCCAAATAATGCCGAAGTCTACTTGAGTTAAGATGCCGCCGATTACAAACAGTGGCACTGCCATCATTAGGCGATTACGTAGGGCTTTTTGATCAACGTTGAAGTACTCAGCTAAAATTAGACGGCTTGAGCGGAATGCTGTGTCACCAGAAGTAATGGGTAGAATCACCACACCTAGGAAGGCAATCACACCACCAAATACACCCAGTAGGCCAAATGATGCGCTGTATACCACGTTACCCGGGCCGCCATTCTTCACTGCTTCAGACAGTGCGTCGAGTGAGCCGAAGAAAGAGAGAGCAATAGCACACCAGATTAAAGCGATAACACCTTCACCAATCATTGCACCGTAGAAAACGAAGCGACCATTCTTTTCGTTCTCCATACAACGAGCCATCAATGGTGACTGTGTTGCGTGGAAGCCAGAGATAGCGCCACAAGCAATGGTAATGAATAGCGCAGGCCATAGCGGCATATCATTCGGGTTTAGGTTTGTGAACATGTCAGAAACTTGGAAGTCACCCATAACAGTATGCTCGCTTGAGAAAGCAACCGCCGTCATTAGGCCTACAGACATGAAGATCAGTAGTGCGCCGAATAGTGGGTAGAAACGGCCGATGATCTTATCGACAGGAACAATCGTTGCGATGATGTAGTAAGCAAAAATCGCGATAACCATTGTGGTCATGCTGACGCTTAGGCTAGTTTGATCATTAATTAGGTTGGTGATCATACCCGCTGGAGCGGAAACAAACACAACGCCTACAAGTAGCAGCAGAATAATGGCAAAAATGTTCATAAAATGTTTTGCGCCATTACCTAGGTAGCGACCAGTAATTGTTGGGACTGAAGCACCGCCATTGCGAACGGAAAGCATGCCAGAGAAGTAGTCGTGTACTGCGCCAGCAAAGATACAACCAATCACAATCCAAAGCATTGCCGCTGGGCCATACAGAGCACCCATGATAGGGCCGAAGATTGGACCAACACCTGCTATGTTCAATAATTGAACTAGGTAAACTTTCTTCGTCGACATTGGTACGTAGTCAACGCCATCCGTTTTGGTATGGGCAGGTGTTTGACGCTTTTCGTTGATACCAAAAATCTTCTCAACGAATGCACCGTAAATAAAGTAGCCGCCGATTAAAGCTGCAACACAGGTTAGAAACCACAACATAACACTTGTTCCTTGGTGAAATTGATTAAGCTCACGATGAATACTAAATAAACTCATCCCAAGCTTCATTCGCTTCACAAGTGAACGGTCATATAGCAGATTGAGTGGTTTGCTGAGAAACTAAATGGTTTTTCTCTAATCTCAGTGGCATTTATTTGAGTTTAGTGGTTTGATGGCTAGGTTTACCTACCTTAACCAGCAAAAAAACAAGGAAAAACAATGAGAAAAATAGTTATCGCTGCGATGGTGGCACTCGTTACGGCTTGTGCAAGCAGTCCTGAGCAGTTAGCTGAACAAGGAGATTGGCACCAAATTGGTTATCAAGATGGAGTCAGTGGTCACACACAACGTTCGTTTAAAGAGCTGGCAAGTTTGGGCAGCGTTAAACAAGCGGACTATGACCAAGGCTATTTAGAAGGAGTTGGAGAATACTGTAACCCAGATTTTGCTTATCAAATCGGCTTATCAGGTCAATATTATGAAGGCGTTTGTGAAGGCACAGAAAATGCTCAGAAGTTTCGCATGGAGTGGCAGCGTGGCTGGAATGAACATTCTAATCATGCAAACTAATTGTCTCAAATTTGAGATGGATAATTAGAAAAGCCTGACAGAGCGAGTTGTTGATTTTTGTTACTTTATTTTGCAAATCAACCATAAAGTAACATGAGATTAGAATGAGAAAGTACTGGATACTTGCGCTCTGTTTAGCCCCGTTAATGGCGAATGCGGGTAACCCGCTTAAAGAAGCGGTGAAAGCGAACCGTAATTACCAAGCTGAAAAGCAGCAGATTAACCATCGTATCAATAAAACGAAGCGTTCGTTAAAGCAAGTCAGTGATGGCACCTACGCTGACGATAAAGTTAAGCAAAAGGTCAATCAAGCATCAAGCAAGTACACCCATAAGATGAACAATGCCAAGAAGCTAACTGATCCCAAACAACTTAAGCGCAAAGCGAACAACAAGATAAAGCAAGAGAAGCGTAAAGCCGTCGATAAATGGCTAGCTGAAGATTAACAGAGGGAGCCATTCCCTCCGTTAAGACATTACCTTTGATGGCTTTGTACCGCTTTGCGTAAGAAGCCATCTTGCTTATCTAGCTGTTGGCGGGCAGTGTCAATCGGCATACCGGTTAAAAGAACCAAGATGGCAAGCTTCACATCATAGTCGGTTTGCTCTAGCGTTTTCGTCGCCTCACTTTCATCGCACTCCGTGGCTTGCATCACGATACGAGAGGCGCGAGCGATCAACTTTTTGTTGGTCGCTTTTACATCCACCATTAGGTTTTGATAGCTCTTACCTAAACGAATCATACTTGCTGTGGTTAGCATGTTGAGCACCAGCTTTTGTGCAGTACCAGATTTTAATCGAGTTGAGCCAGTGAGTGCTTCAGGGCCGACGACAGGACTAATGGATATTTGAGCCACATCAGCAATTGGAGAGTCAGGGTTACAAGATAGGGCGACGGTTGTTGCACCTATGTCATTGGCATAGTTTAGCGCGCCAATTACGTAAGGTGTACGTCCACTTGCCGCGATGCCGACCACGACATCCTTAGTGCTAAAATCGATCGATTTCAGATCGTCGACACCAAGTTCAACCGAGTCTTCTGCGCCTTCTTTTGCTTTAAGAATTGCTTCAGGGCCACCTGCTATTAAGCCGATCACCATCTGATCTGAGACGCCAAAGGTTGGTGGGCATTCGGATGCGTCCAGCACACCCAATCGCCCGCTGGTGCCTGCGCCCGTATAAATTAGGCGTCCACCTTGTTGAAATGCCGCTGTGATTTTATCTACTGCTTGCGCTATTTCAGGCAACACTTTTTCTACTGCTAATGGAACAAGCTGATCTTGTTGGTTAATTCGCTTCACTATCTCTAAAGAAGGCAGTAAGTCGATATCCATGGTTTCTGGGTTTCGACCCTCTGAGACAAGGTGAGATAGAGCTGCAATAAGTGCGTCGTTCGTCATGTGAGTCCTTATTTATCTGCGGGGTAGATAACCCCAAGAGAAGCCAATTTAGAGGCTCCTGTCACTTCAGGCAGATTACTTGGTAAGTTGTGAATACGGCGATAGGCAAGCCAAGCAAAGGCCATCGCTTCCATATTATCACTGTCGATACCTTTGTCGTTTGTGGTCATTACGGTCCAATCTGGGAGTACCTGAGACAATCGCTCCATAAGTAGCGGGTTCTGCGCACCGCCGCCACAAGTGAGTAGTTCGGGCTTATCGCCGATTTGATACTTCTCCACTTCCTGCGCGATAGAGGTGGCGGTGAATTCGCATAGCGTTCGTTGCACATCGTGATGAGGTAGTGAATGCCTAGCCAAGATGTTTTCTAGCCATGTTAGGTTAAATAGTTCGCGGCCAGTGCTTTTAGGTGCAGCCAGTGACAAGTAGGGTTCGCTGAGCAGTTCAGCAAGCAGGGAATTATTCACCTCACCCTGCAGAGCAAACAGCGCATCTTTATCATAAGGCTGTTTGAGATGCTTCATACACCACGAGTCCATTAGCATGTTACCTGGGCCGGTATCATAGCCAATCACGGCTAGACTAGGGCGAAGTACTGAAATATTAGCAATACCACCGATATTAAGCACCACTACACTAGAGTGAGTGGAGTGAAAGATAGATTGATGAAAGGCAGGGACTAACGGTGCACCTTGGCCACCTAATGCCATATCTTTACGCCTAAAATCCGCTACGGTATCAATACCTGTAAGGGCGGCAATAATATTGGCGTCACCGAGTTGCATCGTAAATGGGCTGTCACTGTTAGGCTGGTGGAATACAGTTTGGCCATGATTACCAATGGCGGTTACTTGTGATGCGGTATAGTCAGATATATTCAGCAAGCTATTGATAGCTTCTGCATAGAGCTTGCCGAGTTGGTGATCGATTTCGCCCACTTCAATTAGATTGGTTTGTTGGCCAATACAGATATTGAGCACGCGTTGTTTAAGCTCATCAGGTATAGGGTAGTCTTGTGATGCTAAGAGGCGCAGTTGATTATCTTCAATTTCGACAAGTGCGGTATCAATGCCATCAAGGCTGGTGCCCGACATGACCCCAATATACAGTTCTTTATTCATTGATGAGTTCCACCTGTTGCTTAGCCAATAAGGTTGCACCATCCAAGGCATTACCTTTAGCGTCAATCACTCTTTGCTGCCAATGCGTTTTAAGATGAGCTTGATAGTATGCGCCCAAACTTCCTAGAAAAGCGATATCTAACTCATTATTTTTGCAGCATTTTGTAATGAGATTATCAATGTGTCGATGGGCCTCATCCAAAATAGCTTGGCTGTTCCGGCAGCCTTGCTCAGCGTATTCAATCACGATTGGCGCTAACTGAGCAAAATCTGCCGCTTTGGCCATTTTTAACCATTGAAGCAAGGTTTTTCGATCGCGGCCAAAATGTTCAATCAAGTAGCCAGTAAGTGGAGATGTTTCTAAAGTTTCAATGGAGTTAATCAATACTCGAATCGCTTGTTGGCCAAGCCAAGCTCCGCCAGCCTCATCACCAATTGGAAAGCCCCATCCGCCGAATAGTTCGGTGTCGCTTTCGGCAGTGAGCGTCATTGCCACGGCACCAGTACCGATGGCTATAGTATTGACGGCTTTGCCATTGTTGGCGCCTAGAAGTGAGATATGGGCGTCAGTCGTGACAATGCAATATGGATAATCAGCGAGTGCGTTCTGTAACTGTTGCTTGAGCTTTGGGTTGCCCGCTCCAGCTACTCCAATCACTATCGAGACATTTTTCGCCTTTAAATGGCATTGCTCTAAGCAGTACTCAATGGCGTCTTTAATGGTCGCTATGGCCGCACTGCCTTGTTGAGTAAGGGATGACGGACCGGATGTTAAGCTGAAAAACGGGTCCGTCGTTAGGGGGGCTAGAGGCGTTAAACGAAGGGCGGTTTTGGTACCGCCCCCGTCGACAGCAAGAAGGTGCGTAATCATGAGTTATACAGTCTGTAAGTCATTTTGTTCTTGTTGTTGTGTCTTACCACACAGGCATACACAAAGTGAAACCAATGTGCCAATACATAATTGGTATGGGAATGCGAGTCGTACCCCAACCCAATCAGTGTTAATAACGCCCATTACGCTATCCCAAACGTAGGCTTGCAGCAGTAACGTCGTTAAGAAACCAGCTATTAGAGCCATCGCAACGGATGTCTCGCTGCCACGTTTGGTAAAGATAGCAGTGAAGTAGACACCGAGTAAGCCTGTGTAGGCGAAGACCATTACGCTCAGTGCAAAAGAGAGTAGTGGCATGTCTGTATATTGCTGCCAGTAGTAACATAAGATGCCCATACTACCGAGCGCAATGGCTGCAACCGCCATACCAAAACGGCCTGCTTTTACGTAATGGAAGTCATCTTGCTTGCCATCTTTAGCCTCTTTCCAAGGTTTATAGAGATCTTGAATCGCGACTGATGACATTGAATTTAAACCAGAGTTTAGGGTAGAGAGCGCCGCAGCCACTACGCCGACAGTTACTAGCCCTCTCAGACCTGCTGGCATCTCATTAAGCACGTAGTACATGAAGATGGTGACGTGCTCGCCATTGAAATTCTGCACGACTTCTTTACCTTCTACTCCCATCAGTTCAGGGCGTTGGTAGAAAATGTACAGCAGTAGTCCAATGGTCATAAATACCAGTACAACAGGGATAGAAAACACAATCGAATTAATCATCGCTTGTGAACCTTGTTTGGCGTTTTTACATGTCAGTACTCGTTGGGTCATGTCTTGGTCTAGGCCGAATGCACCGATATTGAGCAGCACAAAGCCAGTAATACACGCCCAAAAGCTGAATGTTCCTGCTGGTGAGAAATCTAAGCTGAAGTCGAGCAGCGTCAGCTTCGACATCTGGTCATCACCGGGATTTTGCAACGCATGCACGATTTGCCCCATGTCGGCTGGGATCTGACCTAATAAGTAGACGATGACAGCAAGCGCAGCACCAACATAAACAACCAACTGAATCAGATCGCTCCAGATGACCGAACGAATCCCACCCATGTAGGTATAAGCAAGGCCAACAATAACCAATATAACGACAGAAGTGACAACGCTAGAAGGATCGATATTGGTAAATAGGATCATAGAGACGGCAATGGCAGCCATGTAGAGACGAGAACCCGATGCGAATACGCGGCCAACAAGATACATCAAGCCAGCACGTTGTTTGGTCTTCTCACCAAAACGAATTCTCAGCAGTTCGTAAACGGTGGATACTTTGTTCTGGTAGAAGCGAGGGATCAGCACCCAAGCAACAAACAGTGCACCTAAGATACCGCCGATGTTGGTTGCAAGGTAAGTTAGGTTGCCACGATAGCTAGATTCTGGTCCGCCGAGAAAGGTTGCGGCTGATTGTGACG
Source organism: Vibrio orientalis CIP 102891 = ATCC 33934 (assembly GCF_000176235.1). Classification (NCBI taxonomy): domain Bacteria; kingdom Pseudomonadati; phylum Pseudomonadota; class Gammaproteobacteria; order Vibrionales; family Vibrionaceae; genus Vibrio; species Vibrio orientalis. The sequence continues at coordinate 243,345 of NZ_ACZV01000002.1, forward strand.
TCGCAAGAACTGACACGGCCACCACCCACATTGGCATACTGTTGCCACCAAGAAAGTAGTCTTTAGTTGAAGTAATTTTGACACGGCTAAAGTGCCAACCTGTATAAGCAATCAATGCGAAATACAACGCAAACACTGCCCAATCTAATGAAGTAAATAGCGAATTCATAGCAGCTCCGTAGCATGAATTATGTAGGGTATATATCGTTGTTATTTTGCACAGTATGTCGGGTTGAATAGGCAACCCAAAACTCTATTCCTTGATGGAATAATGAGCAGTTCTTTTTTTTGATGACGGTCCCAATTGGAGACTAAAGCTATTCCAAAGTGAATTAGAAGTTGGAATAGCTATTCCTAATAAACAGCGGGATAAGTAAACTAAGTGGCATTAAAGGAGTGTTTAAATGAAAGGCTTACCTCGTATAAATGCGATGCTTCCACAGCTTTCACCTTCTGATCGTTTAATTGCTCAGTTCTTATTGGAGCACCCTGAGCAGGTTAAGTTGTTCTCTTCTCCTGAGCTAGCTAAGACGATCGGAGTTAGCCAATCAACGGTTGTTAAATTCAGCCAAAAGGTGGGATACAGCGGTTTCTCTGAGTTGAAGTTAAAGTTGTATGAAGGCGACATTAGCTATCAACCTACCTCACGTAAGACGATTCATGGTTCGATCTCACGTAGTGATGACACCCAAGTGGTTATGGAAAAGCTATTGTCCAGCAAGCAACGCTCTTTAGAACGTACGGTTGCTTTGAATGACGACGTGAATATTCAATCTGCGACTGAATTACTCCATAATGCCAGCAAAATTCAAATCTCTGGAGTTGGTGCTTCATCGCTGGTGGCGAAAGATCTTAGTTATAAATTGATGAAAATTGGTCATGCGGTTCATTGTGAGCATGATGCGCATATCCAAGTAGCGAACGCTTCAGCTTTGAATGAAAATGATGTGCTGGTCGCGCTTTCTTATTCAGGTCGAAGCAGAGAGATTTTACGTGTGGCGCAGATTGCCAAAGGACGAAAAGCTAAGGTGATTACTATTAGCCAATTGGCTCCCACACCATTAGACAAATATGCCGATATTAAGTTGATGACGGCAGCGGATGAAGAGCAGATTCGGAGTTCATCAATTACCGCGCGAGATAGTCAGCTACTAATGACTGATCTGCTCTTTATTGCTTTAACTCAGCAAGAAGAGAGTGCCGACCAGCTAATTGAACAGAGTAAGTCCGCAGTTGCGGCACTAAAACAATAAGGAATAAACATGGGACCGTTATGGCTAGATGTGGCAGGTTGCGAACTGACCGCTGAAGACAAAGAAATATTACAGCACCCAACAGTTGGTGGTTTGATTCTATTTGCGCGCAACTACCATGATAGCGAGCAATTATTGGCGTTGAACAAATCTATCCGCCAAGCGGCTAAGCGCCCAATTCTAATCGGTGTTGACCAAGAAGGTGGTCGAGTACAGCGTTTCCGTGAAGGTTTCTCACTCATTCCTGCTTCCGAGCAATATGCCAAGCAGGCAAACGGTGAGCAGTTAGCAGAGCTGGGTGGTTGGCTAATGGCTGCGGAGCTAGTAGCTCACGATATCGACTTAAGCTTTGCCCCTGTGTTGGATAAAGGCCATGAGTGTAAAGCGATTGGTAGCCGAGCATTTGGTGATGATGTTGATACGATTATTCGTCAAAGCCTAGCGTATATGAAAGGGATGAAATCCGTTGGTATGGCGACCACTGGTAAGCATTTTCCTGGCCACGGTGGGGTTGTTGCTGACTCTCACCTAGAAACGCCTTTTGATAATCGCGATACGATAGTTGAGCAAGATATGGCGATCTTCAAAGCTCAAATTGAAGCCGGAATATTAGACGCGATGATGCCTGCGCATGTGGTGTACCCACATTATGATGATCAGCCTGCGAGTGGTTCAGAGTTCTGGCTTAAGCAAGTGCTGCGTCAAAAGCTAGGATTCAATGGGATCATCTTCTCTGATGACTTAACCATGGAAGGTGCGGCGATCATGGGTGGACCCGCAGAACGAGCTCATCAATCGCTGGTGGCTGGGTGCGATATGGTGCTGGTATGTAATCAGCGTGATGCCCAGGTCGAAGTATTGGATAACTTACCGATTATGGAAACTCCGGGAGCAGAAAAACTGCTTAAAACTCAGAGTTTCTCCTTAGCTGAGTTGCAGCGCAGTGAGGCCTGGAAGCAAGCATCACAAGCGATGCAGCGATTGACTGAAGCATAATAAAAGAAGAGCCCAAGAGAGGCTCTTTTTTTTTCGTATTAAGTTAGTGGAAGCCGAGCATCTCTTTTAAGGCTTTAAGGTAGCGGCGACTGACTGGCAGGGGGTGCCCACTCACCGTGATGATTTCTGCCAAACCATTTTCCAACAATTTGATCTCTTTAATAGCCTGAATATTTACCAGAAACTGCCGGTGGCAGCGGACCAAATTGGTTTTCTCTTCTAGCACTTTTAAGGTCAACTGAGAGTCGGCCTTCTGATCATGAGTTTGAATATGTACACCGCTAATATCGCTATAAGAAAACTCAACATCTTTAGTCGGAATGATGACGATGCGGTTAAGGCCAATGCAAGGAATCTGGTCCAAGCTTGGTGGGGCTATCGCCGCAACTTGTTGTTTGTTGACGGTTAGTTGGGATTTGAGCAGTCGTTGTACAGTCTTGTCTAAACGGCAGGTATCGACAGGTTTTAGCAGGTAATCAAATGCGTTGTCCTCAAAAGCCTGAATAGCAAACTCATCGTACGCGGTGACAAAAACAACCTTTGGCATGGTATCAGGGTCGAGCATTCCGAGCAGTTCAATGCCAGTGATTTGTGGCATCTGAATATCGAGAAACACCACATCAGGTTTTAACTGATTGATTTTTTTTAGGCCTTCAATGGCGTTGCTAGCTTGATCAATAACTTCGATATGACCCGTTTCTTCGAGTAATTCGGTTAACTCCTCACGAGCCAACAATTCGTCATCAATGACTAAAGCAGAGAGCATAGGGATACCTTAATACGTGTTCTCATCAGGAATAATAAAGCTCATTTGGGTTAAGTGATTCGGTTTCACCTCAATATTGAGAGCTGCCGCGCGACCAAATTTGTTGGTTAATCTTTTATCGACGATCTGCATACCCAGCCCGGCATGATCTTGCGCAGGGGTCACATAGCTTCCGGCATTGTCTTCCACTATAACTTTTACTCCGCCTGAGACCTTCTGGCTGTAGATGTGGATTTGGCCACCTTCAATTAGGTTAGAGATACCGTGTTTGATGGCGTTTTCGACTAACGGTTGCAAAGTAAATGTCGGGACTTTGCGCTTCAACAAGCTTTCATCGATATCAATACTGACCTCAAGCCGGTCGGTAAAACGGGCCTTCTCAATCGATAAGTACGCATTAACGTGTGCCAGCTCCTCTTTGAGTGTTACCGTTTCGATATCTTGTTTTAAGTTACTACGGAAAAAGTGCGACAACTGCTGGATGAGTTCGCGTGCTTTACTTGGATCTCGTCGAACTACAGCACTGATGGTATTGAGTGCGTTGAAGAGAAAGTGTGGGTTAACCTGCGCATGCAGCAATTTGATTTCTGCTTGAGAAAGCAAGGTCTGTTTTTGTTGATACTCACCAAATAGAATTTGGCTTGAGAGCAATTGAGCAATGCCTTCCGCCATCGACATATTAATGGTTGAAAATAGCTTTCTCTTTGGCTCGTACAGCTTGATGGTGCCAATAACCTTGTCGCCGGTACGCAATGGAATAATCAACGCAGAGCCGAGTTTGCAGTCCGCTGAGAGTGAGCACTGGTACGGCTTTTCTTTGCCATCTAAATAGATAATGTCGTTTTTATTGATCGCATCTAACGTGCTTTGCGAGGAAATCGGCGTATTCGGCTTATGGTGATCATCGCCAATGCCAACAAAGGCAAGGATCTTTTGTTCATCGGTAATCGAAACGGCGCCAACATTGGTCTCTTCATAAATGATGCGAGCAATCTTGTCGGCATTTTGTGAGTTAAACCCGGAAGCGAGAATACCGACCGAACGCTCGGCAATGTTTAGCGCACGACGAGAAAAGGTGGCGGAGTACTCTTCAAAAATGGTTTTGCGATCTTGCAGGATACTCATAAAAAGCCCCGCGCCGACTGAGTTAGCAATGATCATTGGCGCCGCAATAGCCGAAACAAGCGCGTAAGCTTGATCGAAGGGCTTAGCTACGATCAGTATGATCGTCATCTGCACCACTTCGGCGATTAAAGTGATGGCAAATACCACACTTGGATTGAACAGTTGCTGTGATTTGCCTTTTCTTACAAAGTAGACGTGAAAAAGGCCACCAATCAAGCCTTCTGCCGTAGTCGAAATAGCACAAGCTAAATCAGTAAAGCCACCCAGTGAATATCGGTGTAGACCGCCTGTTAGGCCGACGAAGAAGCCCACGACAGGGCCGCCAAACAAGCCTCCCATTACTGCCCCAATCGCTCGTGTATTAGCGATGGCGTCGTTGATCTGCAAACCAAAATAGGTGCCCATGATGCAAAATAGAGAAAAAAGCACATAGATGCTTAACTTATGGCTAAGTCGATTGGAAATATTAAGCAAAGGCAAAAAGATAGGGGTCTTACTTAGCATGTAGGCAAGCATTAGGTAGACACACATCTGTTGCAGTAAGGAAAGGATTAAGTCCATAGCGATAAAGTCAGCGGCATTTGAGTGCTATTTTAGGAAAGAATGTTGTGAGAAAACATGCTTAGTTCATATTTCTGGTAGAAAAGTCGATAAATAATTGGTTGTAAAGTTATATTTACGGCGTGTTTTTTATTGTTTACATCTTGAAATCTTAATTCAGACTGTTATGTTATGGTTATTCTAGCCAAGTTCATACGGAAGATACTTGGTGTAAAATATAATATACAGGTTTGGGTTATGCAGAAAAGTGAATTAAGCAATATTAACATCAGCGATGAGCAGGTGCTGATTACACCAGAAGAGCTGAAAGCAAAGTTACCATTGAGTGATAATGCTCGTCGCTTTATTCAAGAGTCTCGCCAAACTATTGCCAATATTCTTCATAAGAAAGATCACCGACTGCTCATCGTTTGCGGTCCTTGTTCTATTCACGATGTTGAGGCGGCGAAGGAGTACGCGAAACGCCTTAAAGCATTGTCAGAGCAACTGAGTGATCAACTGTATATTGTTATGCGCGTGTACTTTGAAAAGCCACGTACAACCGTTGGCTGGAAAGGCTTGATCAATGACCCGCACTTAGATGGCACGTTTGATATCGAGCATGGTCTGCATGTTGGTCGCGAGTTACTGGTGGAATTGGCGGAGATGGAAATTCCATTGGCAACAGAAGCACTAGATCCAATTAGCCCGCAATATTTAGCAGACACCTTTAGCTGGGCAGCAATTGGTGCGCGTACCACGGAATCACAGACTCACCGCGAAATGGCGAGTGGCCTTTCAATGCCAATTGGTTTTAAAAATGGTACCGATGGCAACCTTGCCACCGCTATCAATGCGATGCAGGCTGCGTCATCTAGTCACCGTTTTATGGGGATTAACCGTGAAGGTCAGGTCGCGCTATTGACCACTCAAGGTAACCCAAATGGCCACGTTATTTTACGTGGTGGTAAGCAGACTAACTATGACTCTGTATCAGTTACTGAGTGTGAGCAAGATATGGCAAAACATGGTTTAGACGCGTCATTGATGGTGGATTGTAGCCATGCTAACTCTCGTAAAGATTTCCGCCGTCAGCCACTGGTGGCAGAAGATGTCATCCACCAAATTCGCGAAGGCAATAAATCGATCATTGGCCTTATGATTGAGAGTCATATCAATGAAGGTAACCAACCATCGGGTATTCCGTTAAGTGAAATGCAATATGGCGTATCTATTACCGATGCGTGTATCAATTGGGATACAACTGAGGCACTATTACGTCATGCACATGAAGAGCTAGTTCCTTTCCTAGAAGATAGATTGAAAGGCTAAAACGAGAGCACAAGGAATATCAATGGCCGTTGAATTGAACGAATTGCGTGATCAAATTGACGCAGTAGACAAACAGATTCTGGATTTATTAGCACAGCGACTCTCTTTAGTTGAGAAAGTCGGAGAAGTGAAAAGTGAGCATGGTTTACCTATCTATGCTCCAGACCGTGAAGCCGCGATGTTGGCTTCGCGCCGTCAAGAGGCTGAGAAGAAAGGTGTTCCGCCACAGCTGATTGAAGACATTCTTCGCCGAACTATGCGCGAATCCTACGCCAGTGAAAAAGACTCAGGCTTTAAATGCTTAAACCCAGAGCTGCGTTCTGTGGTAATTGTCGGTGGTAACGGTCAACTAGGTGGTCTATTTGGCCGTATGTTCAAGCTTTCTGGCTATGATGTAAAAGTATTAGGCAGTAAGGATTGGGATAGTGCTGATGAGATCCTAGCAGATGCAGGCATGGTGGTGGTGACCGTGCCGATTCACCTGACAGAAGGTGTGATTGAGAAACTCGGTAATCTGCCAAAAGACTGTATCTTATGTGATTTAACGTCGATTAAGTCTAAACCGCTGCAAGCGATGATGAACGTTCACCAAGGCCCAGTCGTCGGTTTACACCCAATGTTTGGTCCGGATGTTCCGAGCTTAGCAAAACAGGTGATTGTCTACTGTAATGGGCGTGGGGAAGAGCATTACCAATGGCTACTGAAGCAGTTCTCTATTTGGGGAGCGAGCCTTTGCCAGATTGATGCCAGTGAGCATGATCACGGCATGACGTTGATTCAAGCGCTGCGCCACTTTACTTCATTTGCTTACGGGCTACACCTAAGCCGAGAGAACCCAAATATCGATAAGTTGTTGCAGTTAAGCTCGCCAATTTACCGTCTAGAGCTAGCGATGGTTGGGCGCTTATTTGGCCAAGATCCTAACTTATATGGCGACATTATTCTTTCTTCTGATGAAAACATCGATATGATCAAACGTTTCCATCGTTGCTTCGGTGAAGCATTAGAAATTCTTGATGGCAAGGATAAGCAAGCCTTTGTCGAGAGTTTTGATCGAGTGAGTGATTGGTTTGGTGATTACTCTAAGCAGTTCTTAGATGAAAGTCAGAACTTGCTAAAGCAAGCCAACGATTCGATTCATCGCGGCTAATTAAGTGAACTTACAAAAAGAGCGACCAACTTGGTCGCTCTTTTTATTTTGTTTCGTTTACTGAACCGAAATATTTTCTAGCGCTCGTTCAGTTTCGTTTTTTACCGTACTCACGGAACTGTCATGGTAAGGATTGTTGGTTAGGTTAACCTGCAAACGCACCGTATCATCAATCAACTTAACCAGCGGCGCCCATTTCACTTTCTTCTCTTTCTCAAAAAGATAGTTAAAGTTCTCTGGCGTCCAGTCCATAGTGTATTGAGGGTTGAGTGTCCGACCAAGGAAGCGCACTTCATAATGAAGGTGGGGGCCGGTTGAATTGCCTGAGTTACCACAAGTCGCAATTAAGTCACCTTTACTGACAAACTGCCCACTGCGCACTTTGAATTTTTGCAGGTGAGCATAGGAGCTCATAAAGCCGAATGAGTGGCGTAAGGTGAGAAAGTTACCATACCCTTTTGAACTAGGACGGACCGTTTCAATCACACCGTCGGCAGGGGCGTAAATCTCTTCTCCACGCTTACAGGTTAAGTCGATGCCCATATGAGTATGACGCTTACCTGTGATCGGGTTAGTTCGGCGGCCATATGACGAGGAGACGCGTAAATAATTGAGCGGTGAATCATTGGGAATCATGCGAAACATCGTTGCGCGTACTGCTGAGTCGATCGCAGCAGCATCAATTCGGTTCTCTAGATTGGTTTCATCAATAGAGTTTTCATCCGCCAGTCCAAGCGCAGACTCAACATCAAAAACGCGCTTACCAAGAATACTGACTTGGTCGCGTTTTTCTTCGAGCTCTTGGGAAAGGGTGTGAGTTTCTTGAACTTGTTGTTGGTAAAGAAGCTCAAGGTCTTGCTTCTGTGCTTCAATATCTTCAAGTTGACTGACTAAAACTCGAAACTCTTGTTCTGTCTGGCGCTCTTGTAGCCAGCTATAAACGCCATAGCCAGCCCCTAACGTAGCAATTCCGAAAGCAGAAACGATGGACACTAATAGTGTAGTTCGCGAAACGTAGAAGTTCTGTACCCCTGATTTCGCAGGGATAGAAATGGTAATATTCTTAGACATAACGAGTTAGATTAGGTGTATTCACCTAGGTCAGATAAGTGCTCGATGTCTCTATGTAATAGTTCATCGTCACCTACATTTAATTCAACTAACCGCTTCAAATGCCCGATACTTTCTATATCAATGTGATCAATACAAATACGAATCACATTGTTATTGAGTCCAACGATGTTCCCTACAAGCTGGATCGAGACATCACTTCCTGAAAGCGAAAAATCCACATCGATCTGTTTATCACCATCTAGCAACTCTGATTGTTCACTAGTCACCAATAATCCATGTAAGGAAAGGTCACTGATCAAGGCGTTGATCTGAGTCGAGCCTTGAGTTAGAACTACTTGGTTTTGATACACAATTCGCGAAAAACGACGTCGTTCAATCATAACTTTCTCTCTTAATTCCGATTCAGAAGAGTATCAAAATTACAGTGGTCACTATGCGTGCGCGTTCGCATTCTTCATGTTTATCAATGCCTGAGTTATCAGTATTGAGATCGATATAATAAAGGCCGCTAATATTAGCGGCCTTTGCATGAATATCAAGCAGTATTATTACTTAGTAATACGCTTGTATTTAATGCGATGTGGTTCCGCAGCTTCTGGACCAAGGGTCTTCTTCAACCACTCCATGTACTCAGTATAGTTACCTTCATAGAAGTTCACCTGACCTTCGTCACGGTAGTCGATGATGTGAGTCGCAATACGGTCTAAGAACCAGCGGTCGTGCGAGATAACCATTGCACAACCCGGGAACTCTAGCAGCGCTTCTTCTAGTGCACGTAGCGTCTCAACGTCAAGGTCGTTGGTTGGTTCATCGAGTAGCAGTACGTTACCGCCAGCTTTAAGTAGCTTAGCTAGGTGGACACGGTTGCGTTCACCACCAGAAAGCTCACCGATGACCTTTTGTTGGTCTGAGCCTTTGAAGTTAAAGCGCGAACAGTAAGCACGAGCAGGGATTTCGAAGTTGTTGATCTTGATGATATCAGCGCCTTCAGAGATCTCTTGGAATACTGTTTTGCTGTCATCCATTGAGTCACGGAACTGATCAACAGAAGCAAGCTTAACAGTATCACCCATTTCAATCGTACCAGCGTCTGGTTGTTCAGTTCCGCTTAGCATCTTGAATAGCGTCGATTTACCTGCACCGTTAGCACCGATGATGCCGACAATAGCACCTTTAGGCATGCTAAATGATAGGTCATCAATCAGTACACGTCCGTCGAACGATTTAGTTAGGTTATTGACTTCGATAACCTTATCACCTAGGCGCTCACCTGGTGGGATAAACAGTTCGTTGGTTTCGTTACGTTTCTGGTGATCGCCACTTTGTAGCTCTTCAAAGCGTGCCATACGAGCTTTCGACTTCGCTTGACGACCTTTAGGATTTTGACGAACCCACTCAAGCTCTTTCTCAATCGTTTTTTGACGAGCTTTCTCTTGTGATGCTTCTTGCTGTAGACGAGCGTCTTTTTGCTCAAGCCAAGAGGTATAATTACCTTGCCATGGAATACCTTCACCACGGTCAAGTTCAAGGATCCAACCCGCAGCGTTATCTAGGAAGTAACGGTCGTGGGTAATCGCAACCACAGTACCTGTATAATCCACTAGGAAACGTTCAAGCCAAGCAACAGATTCTGCATCAAGGTGGTTGGTTGGTTCGTCTAGTAGCAGCATGTCAGGTTTTTCTAGAAGCAGACGACAGATAGCAACACGGCGACGTTCACCACCAGATAGGTGTTCAATCTTAGCGTCCCATTCAGGAAGACGCAGTGCATCTGCCGCGCGCTCAAGAGAGTTTTCTAGGTTGTGACCATCTTTTGCTTGGATAAGCGCTTCTAGCTCGCCTTGCTCTTTTGCAAGAGCATCAAAATCAGCATCAGGTTCAGCGTATGCTGCGTATACTTCGTCAAGACGCTTCATTGCACCAGCAACATCAGATACGGCTTCTTCAACGATTTCACGAACTGTCTTTGACTCATCCAGTACTGGTTCCTGAGGTAGGTAACCAACATTGAGACCTGGTTGTGGACGTGCTTCACCGTCGATATCAGTATCGATACCCGCCATGATACGCAGTAGCGTCGATTTACCGGCACCGTTTAGACCCAAAACACCGATTTTTGCGCCAGGGAAGAAGCTTAGAGAGATGTCTTTAAGAATTTGTCGCTTTGGTGGCACAATTTTGCTCACGCGCGACATGGTATATACGTATTCAGCCATTGCCGATCGTTCCTAAATAATCAATTTACATAAAGGGTTATTTTATACTAATAGCGCTCAGTTTGTTACCAGAGAAACAACTCCTGTTAGCAACAAACGTTACTGTTGATGAATTTATAGGCAATAGTAAGCATAAAGTCGGCGAGACGTCACAGTAGTGTGAATTTATCAATATTTACACCTATTCGCTTTACACAGATGTTTACAATGAGCATTAATAGGAAAACGCATTTATATAATCTCAGGATGAGACCATAATGAACCTGACTTTCTCCAAGTCGCTGCAATGTATTCCTTCATCGGTTGTTTTTGTTTCTACGATGGCCTGCAGCGCAATCTTTGCAACGTCAGCAATGGCTGTCGACCTGCAAACCCAACGCGAGATTTATGATCAAGCACAAACGCTACTCGATTCTCAACAAGTAGCGGAATACCAAAAGATTCGACCATCAATCGCAGATTATCCTTTGACCCCTTATGTCGACTATCGCAGTTTTTTAGTCGGGCTAGGAGAGCGTCCACCTAGTGAGGTCGAGGCCTTTATTAAAGACCATTATTCATTCCCGTTCTCGAAACGTATTCGCGCGCCTTATATTGATCAACTAGCGAAAAAAGGTGAGTGGAAAAGATTGCTAGAGTTCCAGACCAGCGAACCGAGGGGGGAAACCTATCAGTGTCATTACTTCAATGCACAAGCGATAGCCGGTGATAAAGCACTTGCATTCCAAGGCGCGAAAAAACTTTGGTTGTCGGGCAAAAGCATTGCCGATGCTTGTGACCCGTTATTTGAGCGTTGGGATAAGGCTGGACTTAAAACTGATCAATTGATCCTTGATCGAATGGTATTAGCATTTCAGTCCCGTAATGGTGGCTTGATGAAATATCTGCAAAAGCAGCTATCGAGTGCTAAAGCTCAGGGCCAAGCAAAGCAAATATTGGCGCTGTTTAACAAACCGGAATCTGTGTTGTCATTTGCGAAAAAGCAGCCTGCAACAGATTTTAATCGCCAGCAAACAAAATTGGCGCTGCAGAAACTGGCTCGTAAAGACGTAGAACAAGCCCAACAGGTAGTTTCAGGGGTTGTGAAAGCGCAAAAGTTTGATCAAGAAGCGAGTCAAAAGTTAGCTGATTATATTGCGCTTAGGTTGATCAATACTGACTCTGATTCGTTGGCGAATTGGCGAGATAAGCAAACGGAAAACTCTTCAAGTGATACCTTGATAGAGCGCCGTATTCGCTTGGCCATTCAGCATGCCGATTGGCAAGGTGTAACGGATTGGATTGCCATTCTTCCGGAAGAATCTCAGGCTAGTTTACGTTGGCAATATTGGTTAGGGCGTAGTGAGTTAGCGCTTGGCAAGCGAAGTGCGGGTAAACAGCGTATGGAAGCGATCATTGGTCAGCGTAATTTCTATAGCGTTGCTGCTGCTAAAGAACTCAAGCGCTCAATTGCGTATCCAACGTCAGAAATCTCTCTAGATAAAGCGCGAGTGCAGGGCTTTAATAGCGATCTTATCCGAATTGAAGAGCTGATTGAGCGAGATAAAATAGCCGCAGCGAAGAGCGAGTGGAACTGGTTGCTAGAGCGTGCCGATAGTACTCAAAAAGAGATGTTAGCGGCATTTGCCTCATTTAAAGGCTGGCACCACTTAACGGTTACCGCGAGCATTAAAGCCAAAATGTGGGATAACATTCATATGCGTTTTCCTGTCGCTCATCGCTGGTGGTTTAACTTTTATGCAGACAAACACAGCATTGACCCAATTACTTTGATGTCTTTAGCAAGGCAAGAGAGTGCACTTGATATAGAAGCGCGTTCGCCAGTTGGAGCTCGAGGTATTATGCAGATTATGCCGTCGACCGCGAAGTACACCGCAAAGAAATACAAACTGAGTTATCAGGGTTCAAAAGAGCTGTACCAAGTGGGTAAGAACATTGAAATAGGCAGCCATTACCTTGATGGTTTGTTGGATCAATACGATAACAATCGAATTTTCGCCTTGGCAGCGTATAATGCAGGGCCAAACCGAGTGAAAACTTGGCGTGAGCGTACGCAAGGTAAGCTGGACGCTTACGCGTTTATTGAGGCGATTCCGTTTAAAGAAACTCGCGGCTATGTGCAAAACATTTTGATGTTTGAAACTTACTACCGAGAACTTCTTGGCGTGGATGGTGCCTTTTTAAATCAACATGAGTTGAATGCGAAATATTAGTGAGCACCTTATAAGATGTCATTAGAGCCAGAATATAAAGAGTGGCAACAGATCTTAGATCTGATCAGCGAGAGCAGCCAATCCCAGCAGCATGAAATGTTATTAACTATGCTGCTGACCCCTGATGAACGAGAAGCTTTGGTTGCGCGAGTCAATATCTTTCGCGAGTTGCTCAAAGGGGAGTTATCGCAAAGACAAATTAGTCAGATGCTAGGCGTGGGTATTGCGACCATTACTCGAGGCTCTAATGAATTGAAATCAAAGAGCGCAGAAGAGAAGCAAGAGATTGCTCTACTGCTAGAAAAGAAAGAAGGGAGCCAATAGGCACCCTTCTTTTTTGTTCTCAGGATTATAAATTGGCAGGAAAGTGCACAGGGTTAACAAAGGGAATTAAGGCCAGAATTAACGCCTGATGGTATACAGAGCTACGAGTGAGTAGGTCATGGGTTAGCAGGCTAATTGCCCCCCCTTTTTGTTTGATATTCTCGGTAGCAAAAACTTCATCCATTACATCACCTAGCTCATTAGCGTACTGAAGCTTTTCGATGACTACGGGCGGAAGCATTAAGCTTGCTGAGCGGGACTCGCCGCGATGAGTGGCGGATTCAACTACCATCCAAGCGAATGTGACATTGCCTTCAATCCCCGCTTCGAGGCCGACATAATAGTCACCATCTCCGTATTCCGCCTTGGCGTTTGCAACACGATTGAGCGCGCCTTTATGAGTTTCATCATTAGTCATTGGCTGGTCGGCAACGTCGCTTGCTACACTGACACCAACAAATTCAAATTTTTCGCCGCTAAACGATGCTTCAAAAGCGCTTTTTACAGCGTTAACTTTGGCGGGGTTAAGCGAGGCTACAATAACCTTCTTCATGGATATCAAGGTTTCCTTTCTGGGTTTTAGGTTCAGACTTTAACTGAGCTAAAGAGAGGGGCGATGACAAATAAAAGCCTTGCATATAGTCGCATTTGTTTTCGGCCAACCAACGATGCATCTCTTCTGACTCAATGCCTTCGGCAGTGACTATCATAGATTGAGAGTGACAAAGGTCAACCAGAGGTTTTACAACCTGATGGTTATTAGTTTTGATTAATGTCTCTAAGAATTCTCGATCAAACTTGATCTTCTGTACTGGGTATTCGACCAACTGGGTGATCGAAGTGTAGCCAGAACCAAAATCATCTATTGTTAGCTTAAAGCCCATTTGCGCTAATTCATGAAGTAATAAGTAGCTTTGCGAATCTGATGCAAAGGTTTCAGTAATCTCAAAATCAATCAAATGAGGCGTCACTGGGTAGCGAAGCATTAAAGACTGAATGTCGCTAGCCAGTTGTAGTGAATCCAACTCCGCGGAAGAGAGATTGATCGATAGATTAATCGGCGTTTCAAAGCAACCCTGTAGCTTTGTGAAGTCTTTAAAAGCTTGTTTGATAACCCAGCGGTCAATCGTGCCGAACAGACCAATTTGCTCTGAAATTGGGATGAATTCGCTTGGATTGACCTTACCTAATTGAGGTGAATCCCAGCGCAATAGGGCTTCGACACCTTTAATTACTTCTCCACTGCGATCGAAATAGGGCTGATAAAGCAGAGTAAATTCGTTCTCTAAATCACCGTTTCTTAATGCTCGTTCAACTTGTGCTTGGCGGCGAGCAACATCATCAAGGGCTTTAGAATAATACGCGATCTGATTTTTACCTGCGCGCTTGGCTTGGTACATCGCAGTATCAGCGTGCGAAAGGAGTTTAACCAGCTCGGTTCCATCGTCTGGATATGAGGTAATCCCTATACTAGCGGTAATTGGAAAATTGCCAATTGAGCTATAGGCAGGGTTTTGAATCGGCTCAAGTACGGCATGAGCTAAATCTTCTGCATAGTTGGTGTTGTGAGCTGCGGCAATAAAGATAGCAAACTCATCCCCAGATAGGCGAGATGCTAAACATTTGATGCCGTGACGGCGCTCGTACTCAAGACTGATGCGTTTGATGTGTTCAGCGAAGCTTACTAAGAGAGAATCGCCAATATGATGGCCGTACTTGTCGTTAACGTACTTAAAGTTGTCGAGATCGATATACAAAATCCAAGCAAACTTATGGATTAGTTTCTGCGCGAGAGAGCGCTCGACATAGGTTTGGAATTGATAGCGATTAGCCAATTGAGTGAGGTGGTCATTTTCAGCCATCGCTTTGGTTTTCTGATAACTGGAGTTGAGCTCTTTGTACATATCATAGAAACGAATTGATAGACGGCCAATCTCGTTGTCGTTGTTGAGCTTTTCAATATTGCTACGCCTTTTCATCTCAACATCTTGCAGTTGACGATCGAGGTGAGTAATCGGCTTAATCACATGGCGGTAGAGCAAAAACAACAGGATGAGCACTGTAACTAATGATGAGGCGCCGAATGACATCAGTAGCCGTTGTTCAATCTTAGCTAACTTCTCCGTCGTAAGGTATTGAGCGGGATCGAGAATGGCATGCAGACCAGGTTTGAGTTCCACAGATTGTGCGAGTCCCGACTTGATCACCGGTTCATCGGCAAAGAAGATACTACTATCGTTATCAAATTCTAAGATGTGTTTAAGTTGATCGAATTTTTCTAGTGATAGGGAGACAACGATGAAAAAAATCTGGTCTTTATTGTAACTCAGGGGGGAGACTAACGTGCTCCTGTCTAACACATCATAGCGCACTAAGATGCTTTGTCCTTGATAGCTTTTAGCAAAACCAGTATAGGAAGTATACCCAGTACTTTGGTAAATATTCTCGACGTACTTTAAAACGTTTTCATCAAGGGAAGCAAAAGGGTCTGTTTGATTATCAGCATAGAATTTGACGTTCTGGTTACTATCAACGATGGCGACGGCAATATCGTCTTGTTTGTTTGATTGTAAGGTTTCTATCGTTGTCTGTAGGTTGCTAATCAGTTTCACTTCTCGGTAGGGATTGTCCGCTTGACCAAAGTAATTGCGAATGATGTCGCTCTTCGTCAATGTTAAAGAGTAACTGTTGATTAGAGCTAATGATTGACGAAAGTGCCCTGCAAGCTTTTCCATTGAGAGTTGCAGGTAACTGTTTTCTCGTTTAATTAACGCATCTTTTTGATTGATATAAATGCTATAGCTAGAGACAGCTGCACTTAACATAATCACCGGTGCGACGAGTAGTAATACTCTAGTATTTAGCTTCATGACGTTTCAATAACTGGTTAATCATTTTCACTCTCATACTGATATTTTGTGCCGAGAGTTCACTATCTATTCTGGCGTTTTTCATGCGCTCTTGTGATGGGAACAATGATGCATCATCTAAATACCAATCAGGTAATAGTTCTATAGCACTTAAGTTGGGCGTAGCAGCTTTGATATCTATTGCATTCTTTGCAGCAACTCTGGGATCCATCAGATAGTTTAAAAAAGCTTTCGCAGTTTGTTTATTCTCAGAGTGGCTAGTGACGGCGAGGCAGTCAACCCAAACAAACATTTCACCTTCAGGAATGACATAGTCCCACTTGTCCTTACCAAAGAACCGATTTAGCGAGTACTGGTCGCCACTGTAAGCTAGGGCCATTTGCAGCTGATTAGGATCAGACTGACTGCGAATATAGCTTAAAATATATTCGTAGGTTAGGACACTATCGTTGAACGACATGATCGCTGAGTAAGCTGCATGAAGGTCGGTGGGGCTCGCTGTGGTAGGGGAAAGTCCTAAGCTATAAAAAACGGGTAAAAAGGTTTCGATACTGTCATTGATTAGGCCTATCTTACCCACCCATTCATCGTTAGGGTGAACGAACTCTTGCCACGTTAAAGGGGGCGCTTGAATTAGATCCTTTCGGTACGCAATCCCTACCGTTCCCCAGAAGTAAGGAATAGCATGGGTGCCACAAGCTTGGTTCCACTGGCTCTTATTGTTGGAGCGATTGGTTAAATGGGACAAATCTTCAAATGAACCCAGTCGACCATATATCTGAGCGGAGACGTTATCCAGAACCACAATATCAAATGGCAGTTGGACACTCTTCATCATCAATAAGCTTCGTTCATCATCATTATCAAAATGAGACAGTGTAATCGGTACACCGGTTTGCTTCTCCCAGTCACTGTGGACGTTGGGTGACAAGGTGTCTTCCCACATATAGATATTGAGAGGAGTTTCAGAGGCGAAGCTAATAGAGCTGACAAATAGGAATAGTGATAAGAAAGGAACTCTCATACTGACTAGGTATTACCTTTTGAATAAATCTGAAGGGACAGGCTTATCAGAGTCAGTGAATTCGAGCTGACACAACACTAATATGCAACTTAATATCCAACGATACTAAAAATATTAATAAAATGTGTCAGCTAGAAGAGTGTATTTATTTGACCTGCGTAGGTTTATTTACTGTAACTTTACCTGAGTCGGTTTCACATTTTCGCTTGGGTAGCAGCCCAATACTTTCAAATGTTTGGTGATTTTAGTTAGCTCATTGAGTGCTTGTTGCATCTGAACTGAGTCCAAATGAGACTCTAGGTCGACATAAAACATCTCTTCCCAAGGGTTACCCATGATTGGACGCGATTCTAGTTTGGTCATATTGATACTGTAGCGCTGTAGCACTAACAGTGTCTCAACTAATGAGCCGGCATCTTGAGACGTTGACATGATTAGTGTCGTTTTCGCTGGGATTTGAGCAGAGACTTCCACTGGCTTACGTGCAACAACGATAAAGCGGGTGTGGTTTTCTGTTTGATTGGCGATATTGCTCTGGATTGGCTGTAGGCCATACAGTTTGCCACTTGACGCATTACCAATGGCCGCGACGTCGGTGCGCTTCATCTCTTTCACTTTACGCATTGCATCAGCAGTACTTGCGCATGATTCAAGTTTAACGCCATTGAGCTTACTCAAAAACTCACTGCATTGTGCATGTGGTTGAGGGTGAGAGTAGAGCGTTTTAATTTCTTCCAGTCTTAAGTCTGCTGTGGCAACTAAACAGTGCTCAATCGGTAGTGTCAATTCGCCTACAATATACAGCGTGGTGTGTTGCAGTAAATCGTAGACTTCATTGATTGAGCCAGAACTTGTGTTCTCGATAGGAAGAACGCCGTAATCAGCGTGGCCGGACTCTACGGTATTAGCGACTTCTTTAAAGTGCTCGCAGTTAAGTTCAATCAGCTCTGTATTCTTACGGCTAAAGTACTCGCGACTTGCCAAGTGAGAATATGAACCTTTAGAACCGAGAAAAGCGACTCGTGCCAGTGGCTTGCGACTGAGTTCTGGGTTGGCTAAGTTTTGTAGGTATGACTGCTGAAGAAGAACCGAGTCTTCGATAATTGTGTGGAATAGCTTAGTGATGTATTGCGCATCAAGATCGTACTTCTGATAGCCGTTATTGATCAATTTCACTAGCAATTGCTGCTCTCTATCGGCATCACGTACAGGCTTTGATGTTTGGACTTTGCTTTTTGCCACTTCAATACTCATTTGACGACGCTCCGAGAGCAGCTTTAGTAGCTGGTCATCCAGTTCATTCAATCGTAAGCGTATTTCTTCAAGCGAGTATTTTTGGTCAGTCATCCTAGTATTCCTCATAAAAAAAGCCTCCCTTTGGGAGGCTTTCTGTTCGTTTTTGACTTATCTTTCCGAAAACGAGAGAGCCTCCAAGCCTAGTGGAGAAAAAAGAAGTCAAAAAAGAACAGAGTTGTGTTGTGCATATTCGTCGTTTTTGTAGTGAATCTTTAAACACCATAAGCAACCGAGAATGGAGCGTCAAGCAAAAAAATAGCGCCATTCGGCGCTATTTTTCTGAATCCTCTCAATTTATATTTTTATTCTACTTCTTCTTCCAGCTCAGGCTTGTCTGTACGACGTGCTTCTGGCTTGTGACGTAGTTTGTTTAGCTGACGCTCTAGTTTCTGTTCTACCTCGTTCACGGCAGCATATAAATCTTCATGTGTTGCGGATGCGATAAGTTGGCCCTTCGGTACAGTAATTACAGCTTCAAATTTTTTCTGCTTATTTGGCTCTTCGCTGAAGCTTGCCTGACAACCGATAATGTCTACTTGCCACTTTTCTAGCTTTTTAAACTTGCTCTCAATGTGAGTGCGGATTGCAGAGGTGATGTCGATGTTTTTACCAGTGATGTTTACTTTCATAGATGTTTTCCTCTGTGTCATCCTTCATGGGTTAACTCCAGATTACTTATCCCATGAAGAAATAATGTGATATAGATCACCATTCTGTCGGTGTTTTTATTAGCTAAATTTAAACGTGATCTGGCTCAAAGTGTGTAACTGTTTGGCATCGAAAAAGCTTGTTTCAATGAAAAAACTCATTAGATTGGGAGAGGTAAACAACTAAAAATCATCCGCTTTTTAGTGGCTTAATACGGCCTAATAAAAATCGTTGATTAGGAATTGACCATCCAACATTTGTGAATTGAATTCCAGATTCCTCAACGCTTTATTTTCTCCCTCTTCTTTTTCAGCGCTCTAATCATCAATCACTAGTGACGGTGTGCTTTGTTGGTTTTGCGTCGCTTGAGTCTCTCTCACCAACTTTAAAGCGTTCAGCTGTTTGTAGATAATAAAATAACGATTGATGTTAGAAACGTAATGGACAGGCTCTCGGCCGATATTTCTTCTCGCCATGATTTCAACATTGCGAAACCATTTATTGGGGTCATAGCCATTTTTCTCAGCTAAGCGGCGCATTTTTCGGATATTAGCCGGGCCAGCGTTATACGCAGCAAGTGAAAAGTAGACTTGGTCTTCTGGGAGGATCGATTCATCACTAAAGTAACGATCTTTGATGAAACGCATATATTTCACGCCTGCGTGAATATTATTCTCGACTTGATAGATGTCTGGGATGTTGACGTTGGGATCTTTCGCGGTGCTAGGCAGAACTTGCATCACACCAACGGCACCTTTATGTGACACTTTACTTTGGTCTAACCCTGACTCTTGAAAGCCTTGAGCGGATATCATCAGCGAATCGAAACTGTATTGATCAGAGTAGACTTCAAATATTTCCGATAGTGATTCTAGTTTAGTGATGTGCTGGGGGTTTAGCACACGTTTGAGCCATTTGGTGTTATTCAGATACTTGCCATAAATAACGTTGCCCAGCAGAGTACCTGAACGGTATTTCTTTAAATATTGATTGACGAAAACTTCCAGCTTAGGGCTGTTTTTTCTCATTGCCCATGCAATTTGACCTTCTTCTCTAAGTGGAATTGCGTCATGGACTTGGATATTGTCCATGACCTTGAGCCAAAGTTCTGTCTTATGGCTATCTAAAATCGTGGCGGGCAGGTGCCCTTGGTTAACCAACTCAATCAGTTCTAAGTCTTGTAATGTTTCTTCGATAAAACGGACAATAACCGGGGCTTTTCCTTGTTTATCAAGTTCTGTATTAAGCTTTTGCAAACTTTCGAAGTAGCTTGAGCTAGCGCGTACCCAGACTTCTCTGCCACTTAACGACCAAAGCGAGTCGATAGGAGGGTGATTCTTATGAGTAACGAGTAACTCATTGACTTGTTTTAATACAGGGGCGCTAAAATTGACATGTTCTTTTCTCGCAGAAGTAATGGTGAGGTTAGCCACCACTAAATCGCCAAAGCCTTTTTCAAGTGACGGGATCAGCTCATCTCTGTGGACAGGAATGACTTGAAGATTAAAGTAAGAGGAACGTTGTCTTAACTCTTTTTCGAAGTGATATAAGAGTTCGGCTAAGATTCCTTTAGGCTTCCCCCCTTCCACATAATAAAAACCGAGATCAGCAGAAACAAGAACTCGGATCACGCCTTTCTTTTCGAGCGTAGGAAGATCGCCTAGGTAGGGTTGTTTTTGCATAGGAGACAAAGACAACGCGATCGCCTGACCTATCGATAAACTGAAGAATAAAAAAAGAAAAATGACTCGTAGCATGAAACACCTCTAAACCACATTGATTAAAATGTAGTCCGAAAGTAATAGGTACGCAAAATGCTAGGCATAAAAAAAACGCCTCGGGCTGGAGGCGTTTTTTTCTTACTTTATAGCTGGTTACTGAGGGTTAAGCTCAATCAACTTCTCCGTACGCTCAACGGCGTCTTGCAGGTTAAGTTGTTTGTATGCCTCAAGTTGAATATCTAGCGATTTTCGAGCAGCTTCGGTATCTGGATACGTTTTTTGTAACTCTTGCGTGCGGTTGATCGCTGCAATCCATGCTTCTCTGCGCAGATAGAAATCTGCTGTTGCTAAGTCATATTCAGCGAGACGATTTTTTAAAGCGTACATGCGCTTTTGAGAATCTTCCGCATATGGGCTATTAGGGTATCGCTCAAGGAGCTTTTTAAAATCAGCAAACGCTTTTTTTACTGGCTCAGGATCGCGATCACTACGATCGACATTGAACAAGTCATGCATGAAGTTTCGGTCTTGTGCCATATGGGTTAGGCCACGCATGTAAAGTACCCAGTCCAATTTCTCCTGGGTAGGGTTTAAGCGCATAAAGCGTTCGATAGTCGCAAGACCTAAAGCAAGATCATCGTTTTTATAGTATGCATAGATCAGGTCTAACTGAACTTGCTCAGAGTACGCGCCAAATGGGTAACGAGAATCTAGAGCCTCTAGCTTTTCAATTGCAGTTAGCCAGTTACCACTTTGAAGCGAAATCTGTGCATCTGAGTAAAGCTCAGATGGTGGCACGTCTGGAACGACTTCTTCGCTGCTAGAGCAGCCAACCAGTAGTGATAGTGCCAACAAGCCAGATAAAGTATGCTTTTTCATGTCAGGATTCGATTCCTTGAGATAAATATTTCAGATGCTTCCGTTACTTTCTAAGCAGTAACAGATACAATGTCCAATAGTACATTTTTCCACACTAGTGACAATTAGTCTCACAGTTTTTAAAAAAGTTCGATATGGCTCAGCAGATTGAATTAACAAATACAGTAAAAGATAGCCAATTAGGCCAACGCCTAGACCAAGCTATCGCCGAATTATTCGCGGACTTTTCTCGTTCACGCCTAAAGGAATGGCTGCTTGACGGTAAAGTTAAAGTTAACGGTGAAGTGATATCAAAGCCCCGCACCAAGGTTATGGGCGGCGAAGAGATCATTTTACAAGCAGAACTTGAAGATGAAGAGCGTTGGGAAGCACAAGACATCCCACTTGATATCGTTTATGAAGATGACGATCTCTTAGTGATCAATAAGCCTCGTGGTTTTGTTGTTCACCCTGGTGCGGGTACGCCAGATGGTACCGTGCTTAATGCTCTGTTGCACCATTATCCAAATATCGCGGAAGTGCCTCGCGCGGGTATAGTGCACCGTCTCGATAAAGATACGACCGGACTGATGGTTGTGGCGAAAACCGTCCCAGCACAAACTCGTTTAGTCCGCGCGTTACAGAAGAAGCGTAATTTTGTGCGTGAGTATGAAGCGATCGCGATCGGTCGTATGACCGCTGGTGGGCGAGTAGAGCAACCAATTGGTCGCCACTCAACTAAGCGAACCCTAATGGCGGTGACTCCTACGGGCAAGCCAGCAATTACGCACTACCGAGTTGCTGAACACTTCCGTGAGCATACACGTATCCGTTTACGTCTGGAAACAGGTCGTACGCACCAGATTCGTGTTCATATGTCGTACTTGCAACATCCTCTGTTAGGGGACACTGCATACGGTGGTCGTGCACGTATTCCAAGTGGTGCGTCAGAAGAGTTAGCGAACCACATTCGCAGCTTTGATCGTCAAGCGCTTCACGCGGTAATGCTTAAATTTGAGCATCCTATTACCGGAGAAGAGGTGGAGTTCCATGCTCCAGTACCTGACGATATGGTCGAGATGGCAGAAGCATTGCGTCAAGATACTCAGGAACACGGTTTAAAAGACGAGTTCTAAGCATGGAAATGATCATCCCTAACTGGCCTGCCAAAAAACAGGTTAAAGCCTTCGCTTCGACAAGAGGCGAGGGGTTTTCTGTTGGTCCATATCAAGGACTGAATTTGGGAACTCATGTTGGGGATGAACAATCTATTGTTGCTAAAAATCGCACTGCTTTGTCGGTTGCGACACACATGCCATCAGCGCCTATCTGGTTGAATCAAACACATTCTACTGTTGTAACAGAAGTATGTGAGCCACTGGAGCAAGTGTTAGATGCGGATGGTTTGTTTACGGCTTCAGCTGGTGTGGTTTGTTCGGCAATGACTGCGGATTGCCTTCCTGTGCTGCTTACCAATATAGAAGGTACTCAAGTCGCTGCTGTTCATGCTGGTTGGCGTGGCTTAGCGAATGGTATTGTAGAAAATGCGGTAGCTAAGTTTGATGGTGAAGTGATGGCTTGGGTTGGTCCTGCGATTGCCCAGGCTGCCTTTGAAGTTGGCCAAGATGTCGTCGACGCGTTTACTTCAGTTAACACTGACGCCCAGCAAGCGTTTATCGCTAAATCACAACCGGGAAAGTGGCTTGCTGATATGAATGTATTGGTGACGCAACGACTCAATAGTGTTGGTGTTGATCAAGTTTACTACAGCAACCTGTGTACTTTTGAAGACGCTAGCCGTTTTTACTCCTATCGCCGAGACGGAATAACAGGTCGGCAAGCTACTTTTATCTGGATCGAAAACTAATCGTCTATTTTCATAACGGAAACAGACTAACTCCCCTTGAAAATCCTCCAAAGCGTATCCATCTTTCATACTGATTAGTTATTTTTTCTCAGTTGAGGTAGGAAGGTAGATATGCGTCTTGACAGATTTACTAGCAAATTCCAAATCGCTATATCTGACGCTCAGTCGCTTGCTTTAGGTCGCGATCATCAATATATCGAGCCGGTTCACTTGATGGTGGCATTAATGGACCAAAATGGTAGTCCGATTCGTCCACTGCTGACCATGCTTAATGTTGATATTACACATCTACGCTCTAAGTTAAGCGAAATTCTAGATCGTTTACCCAAGGTTAGTGGTATTGGCGGTGATGTACAGCTATCGAGTGCAATGGGCACAATGTTTAACTTGTGTGACAAGGTGGCTCAAAAGCGTCAGGATTCCTACATCTCATCTGAAGTCTTTCTATTGGCAGCATTAGAAGACAAAGGCCCATTAGGTTCTTTGCTCAAAGAGTCAGGCTTAACGGAAACCAAGCTATCTGAGGCGATTGATAAAGTGCGTGGCGGACAGAAAATAGATGACCCTAACGCGGAAGAACTTCGTCAAGCTTTAGAAAAGTTTACCATTGATCTGACGGAGCGAGCTGAACAAGGCAAGCTTGACCCAGTTATTGGTCGTGATGATGAAATTCGCCGAACCATTCAAGTGCTTCAGCGCCGTACTAAAAATAACCCGGTCATTATTGGTGAGCCTGGTGTTGGTAAAACGGCGATTGTAGAAGGTCTGGCTCAGCGTATTATTAACAATGAAGTTCCAGAAGGATTACGTGGTCGTCGCGTACTTTCTCTCGATATGGGGGCGCTAGTGGCGGGTGCTAAGTATCGTGGTGAATTTGAAGAACGCCTTAAATCCGTGCTCAATGAGTTATCTAAAGAAGAGGGCAATGTAATCCTCTTCATCGATGAAATTCACACTATGGTTGGCGCGGGCAAAGGTGAAGGCTCGATGGATGCTGGAAACATGCTTAAACCCGCTTTAGCAAGAGGTGAACTTCACTGTGTGGGTGCGACGACACTTGATGAGTACCGCCAGTACATTGAAAAAGATCCTGCTCTTGAACGACGCTTTCAAAAAGTTATTGTTGATGAACCAAGTGTTGAAGATACTGTCGCCATTTTACGTGGTTTGAAAGAGCGCTATGAACTGCACCACCATGTAGAGATCACCGATCCTGCTATTGTTGCAGCGGCGAGCTTGTCTCATCGTTATGTGTCTGATCGCCAATTGCCAGATAAAGCGATCGATTTGATTGATGAAGCGGCTTCAAGTATCCGTATGCAAATCGATTCTAAGCCAGAGTCGTTGGATAAGTTAGAGCGCAAAATCATCCAGTTGAAAATAGAGCAGCAAGCGCTGACTAATGAACATGATGAAGCCAGTGAAAAGCGTTTAACGATTCTGAATGACGAGCTGAATGATAAAGAGCGAGCGTTTGCTGAACTCGAAGAAGTGTGGAATGCGGAGAAAGCCGCTCTGTCTGGCACGCAACATATCAAGTCAGAGTTAGAACAAGCTCGTATGGATATGGAGTTCGCGCGACGTGCTGGTGATTTGAATCGTATGTCGGAACTGCAATACGGACGTATTCCGGAATTAGAGAAACAGTTAGACCTTGCGACTCAAGCTGAGATGCAAGAGATGACATTGCTACGAAATAAAGTTACCGATAACGAAATTGCCGATGTGCTCTCTAAGCAGACTGGTATCCCTGTCTCTAAAATGCTCGAAGCAGAAAAAGAGAAACTACTGCGCATGGAAGAGGTCTTGCATAAACGCGTCATCGGACAAACTGAAGCGGTGGAAGTGGTTGCAAACGCTATCCGACGTAGCCGAGCGGGCTTATCTGACCCAAATCAACCAATTGGCTCTTTCCTCTTCTTAGGGCCAACCGGTGTTGGTAAAACAGAACTATGTAAAACACTAGCTAACTTTATGTTCGATAGTGAAGATGCAATGGTGCGTATCGATATGTCGGAATTTATGGAGAAGCACTCAGTTGCGAGGCTGGTGGGGGCGCCTCCTGGTTATGTTGGGTATGAAGAGGGGGGGTACCTAACGGAAGCAGTGCGCCGCAAACCTTACTCTGTGATCTTATTAGATGAAGTAGAGAAAGCACACCCAGATGTATTTAACATTCTGCTGCAGGTGTTAGATGATGGTCGCTTGACTGATGGACAAGGCCGAACGGTGGATTTTCGTAATACGGTCGTGATCATGACTTCGAATCTTGGTTCAGCGCGTATTCAAGAAAACTTTGCCACGCTCGATTACCAAGGTATGAAAGAGCAGGTGATGGATGTCGTGAGTAAACATTTCCGTCCTGAGTTCTTAAACCGAGTTGATGAGAGTGTTGTTTTCCACCCACTTGGCCAGGAGCATATTAAGTCGATTGCTTCTATACAGCTTTTGAGACTTTCAAAGCGAATGGAAGAGAAAGGTTATTCACTAGATGTCTCGGAGAAAGCCTTAGACCTGATAGCACAAGTTGGCTTTGACCCGGTTTATGGCGCAAGACCATTAAAGCGTGCGATTCAGCAAAGTGTAGAAAACCCGCTTGCAAAGGCGATTCTTGCCGGGAAAGTGATTCCAGACAAGCCGGTAAAATTACTAGTGAGCAATGATCAGATAATTGCCCATCAATAGTTTTCGTAAAAGTAATCGATAAATAAGGGCCTAATTGGGGCCCTTTTGTGTTCTTTTTATGCTTATTGATGGATTGTTGAGCTAACGACTCAAAAAAAGCAGTTTTTTTAAATTTAGGGGTTGTGCTTAATTCGGAACTCCCTATAATGCGCCTCCGTTGTCACGGGAAACCGAGCTAACAAGCGATGGCAACAACGGCGGTGAAAGTTAAATGCTAACTTTCGAAGAAATAACGAAAAAAGTGTTTGACACAATAAGTTATCTCGATAAAATGGCCGTCCGTTTTGAGCAGAGCCCAAAACGAAGTTCTTTAAAAATATAGACCTATCAATCTGTGTGGGCACTCGTTGATGATAATCCAATTAGATACCTCGGTATCAAATTAGGTTTCAATGAAACGAAGTGACCAAACGAGTCTTCGGACTTGGCACAGTCAATTCATTATCGTTCTGTTGGAACGATAATAGCTTTAAAATTACATTAGTAGTTTTGAAGTCAGTATTCATTGAGCCGAACAAAATCTTAAATTGAAGAGTTTGATCATGGCTCAGATTGAACGCTGGCGGCAGGCCTAACACATGCAAGTCGAGCGGAAACGACTTAACTGAACCTTCGGGGGACGTTAAGGGCGTCGAGCGGCGGACGGGTGAGTAATGCCTGGGAAATTGCCCTGATGTGGGGGATAACCATTGGAAACGATGGCTAATACCGCATAATGCCTTCGGGCCAAAGAGGGGGACCTTCGGGCCTCTCGCGTCAGGATATGCCCAGGTGGGATTAGCTAGTTGGTGAGGTAAGGGCTCACCAAGGCGACGATCCCTAGCTGGTCTGAGAGGATGATCAGCCACACTGGAACTGAGACACGGTCCAGACTCCTACGGGAGGCAGCAGTGGGGAATATTGCACAATGGGCGCAAGCCTGATGCAGCCATGCCGCGTGTATGAAGAAGGCCTTCGGGTTGTAAAGTACTTTCAGCAGTGAGGAAGGTGGAGTCGTTAATAGCGGCCTCACTTGACGTTAGCTGCAGAAGAAGCACCGGCTAACTCCGTGCCAGCAGCCGCGGTAATACGGAGGGTGCGAGCGTTAATCGGAATTACTGGGCGTAAAGCGCATGCAGGTGGT
>NZ_ACZV01000004.1:1500000-1579959 GCF_000176235.1 Vibrio orientalis CIP 102891 = ATCC 33934
CGGCGTGTTTTATGGACTCGTGTGCCGCGCAAGAATTCCCAACTGTGGGCTACGGTCTGCACTACGAATACGGTCTATTTAAGCAATCTTTTGAACAAGGTCGCCAGAAAGAAGCACCGGACGCATGGCGCGGTGTAGAAGGCTACCCATGGGAAGTCGCTCGCCCTGAATTGGCTCAAGAAATTGGCTTCTACGGCCATGTTGACGTTGAATATGTCAACGGTAAAGAAGTACGCAAATGGGTACCGGGCATGACAGTGAAAGCGATGCCTTGGGATCTGCCAATCGTGGGTTACGAATCAGACACGGTTTACCCACTGCGCCTTTGGGAATGTCAGGCCATTGCCCCATTCTCACTCGCTAGCTTTAACAACGGTGACTACTTTGAAGCTCAGCACTCACTAATCGATGCTGGCAACATTACTAAAGTACTTTACCCGAATGATAACCACGAGAAGGGCAAGACTCTGCGTCTAATGCAGCAGTACTTCCACTCAGCAGCATCGGTACGCGACATTCTACGTCGTCATGAAGCGGCAGGTTACTCACTGGCGGAGCTACCTAAGCAAGAAACCATTCAGCTTAACGACACTCACCCAACGATTGCGATTCCTGAGCTGATGCGTATCCTGATTGATGAGAAAGGCCTATCTTGGGATAAAGCGTGGGAAATCAGTGCAAATACATTTGCCTACACCAACCACACGCTATTGCCAGAAGCACTAGAGACTTGGCCAGAGTCGCTAATTCAGCGTCTACTGCCTCGCCATATGGAAATCATCTTTGAAATCAACCACCGCTTCCTACAAGAAGTTCGTAAGATGTGGCCGGGCGATGGTGAGAAGCAAGCGAAGCTATCTATCATTCAAGAAGGCTTCAACCGCATGGTTCGCATGGCTAACCTATGTGTGATTGGTTCTTACAAGGTGAATGGTGTTGCAGCGCTGCACTCTCAACTGGTTAAGAAAGATCTTTTCCCTGAATTCAATGAAATCTTCCCAGGTAAACTGACTAACGTGACGAATGGTATTACGCCACGTCGTTGGCTGAAGTTCTGTAACCCGGGTCTATCAAACCTAATCTCAGACAAAATCGGTACAGAATGGCCAGCAAAACTAGAGCAGCTAGAAGGCATAGCTCAGTTTGCAACAGACGCGAAATTCCAAAAAGAATTCATGGTGGTTAAGAAGCAGAACAAACAGCGCCTTGCTGATTGGGTTCAAGAGAATATGGGCATCGAGCTAGATACTAACGCGATCTTTGACGTTCAAATCAAACGTCTGCACGAGTACAAGCGTCAGCACCTAGACTTGCTACATATTCTGTCTCTGTACCACCGCATCATCAATGAACCTGAATTTGAATGTACGCCTCGCGTATGTTTCTTTGCTGCGAAAGCGGCACCGGGTTACCACCTAGCGAAAGAGATCATCTTCGCGGTGAACAAGGTTGCAGAGAAGATCAATAACGACCCGCGTATCGGCAACAAGCTGAAAGTGGTATTCATTCCAGACTACCGCGTAAGCATGGCGGAAATCATTATTCCAGCGGCAGACGTTTCTCAGCAAATCTCGCTAGCGGGTAAAGAAGCGTCGGGTACCGGTAACATGAAGATGGCGCTAAACGGCGCGCTAACTATCGGTACGATGGACGGAGCGAACGTTGAGATCCGTGAAGAAGTGGGTGATGAGAACATCTACATCTTTGGTCTAGATGTTGATGGTGTACAAGCGCTTAAAGCACAAGGTTACAACCCGTACGATTACTACCATTCAGACCCATTACTAAAAGCGTCACTGGATCTGTTGTTAGGTGATGAGTTCACACCGGGTCAACCGGGTCTACTGCGAGCAACGTTTGATAGCTTGCTTGATGGTGGCGACCCATACCTATGTTTGGCTGACTTTGCTTCTTATGTTCAAGCTCACGAAGATATGGGCAAGCAGTACCAAGATCAAGCGGGTTGGGCTAAGAAAGCCATTCTAAACACCGCCTTGGTTGGCAAGTTTACATCGGACCGCTCAATTCGAGATTATGTAAACAACATTTGGAAATTAGAGACAATAAAACGCTAATTTCACGATAAATAGCCAAGGCCTTCGGGTCTTGGCTCTATTGATTAATAACAACGTAAAACCCTACAAGTTTGAAGGTTAAGAAGTCCTTCGGAGAGAGCGATGAAAGAGAATAACGCATTAAAACAAGTCGCAGAAATGGCGAAAATTGCCGACAGCTACGTTAGCGCGTGGGGAGATGAAGCTAAGGTAGAAGACGAAACAATCCGTCACTTACTTGCGTCTTTAGGCTATGACACAACCAATGATGAAACTCTTCTTAAGTCAGCAGAAAAAAAGCATAAAAAAGACGTGCTTGATCCTGTGCTGGTAGTTCGAGATGGAGAACCTGTTGAAATTGCACTGAACCTTGGCGCAAGTGCTCGCGAAAGTGAGTTCAACTGGCGTTTAGATACCGAACAGGGAGAGGTACTTGAAGGCTATCTTCAGTCGCAAATCGTTCGCGATGAGCGCAAAGAGGGTGGCCCTTTAGTGTTTGCATTACCAAGCGATATTGCTTGGGGTTACCACAAATTAACCATCACTCGTAAGCGACGTAAAGCGCCGTATGAGATGACTCTGATTGTGACGCCAAAAGCGTGTTACAAGCAAGATGGCATCTTAAATGGTAAAAAAATGTGGGGGCCAAGTGTCCAGCTTTACACACTGCGTACTCAGCACAACTGGGGCATCGGAGACTTTGGTGACCTAAAGCAACTCGTCGCTGATATCGCATCGCGCGGTGGTGATTTTGTCGGTCTTAACCCGATTCATTCACTGTTCCCTGCTAACCCTGAAGGGGCGAGTCCATACAGCCCGTCTTCTCGCCGTTGGTTGAACATTCTTTATATTGATGTTAGCTCAGTACCTGAATTTGCTTTAAGTATCGAAGCGCAGCAGATGGTCGGTAGTGCAGAGTTCCAGCAACGTCTACAAAAAGCACGCGAGTCACACTGGGTTAACTACAGTGAAGTCGCAGAGCTTAAATTAAGCGTACTACCGCAGTTGTTCGAAGAGTTTAAAAAGCGTCATCTCGACAAGAATACTGAGCGTGCACAAGCCTTCTTAGCCTTTGTTGAAGAGGGTGGAGAAAGCCTAGTTCACCAAGCGGCATTTGATGCATTACATACGTCATTACATGCCGAAGATTCAAGCGTATGGGGTTGGCCTGTATTCCCAGAAGAGTTCCGCCGTTTTGACTCTAGCGCGGTGCAGAAATTTATCGAGCAAAACCAAGATAAAGTACACCTCTACATGTACCTGCAGTGGCTTGCTGATGTGCAGATTAAAGAAGCACAAGCTCTCGCTGAAGAGAAAGGCATGTCTGTCGGTCTATACCGTGACCTTGCGGTTGGTGTGGCTGACTCAGGCTCAGAAACGTGGGCGGATGATGGCAACCTAATCATGGATGCAAGCATCGGTGCTCCGCCGGATGTACTTGGTCCTTTAGGTCAAAACTGGGGGCTGCCACCGCTTAACCCACAAGTGCTGCAAGCGACGGGGTACGATGCGTACATCAAACTGCTACGTGCCAATATGAAGCACTGTGGCGCATTGCGTATTGACCATGTACTTGGTCTGCTGCGCTTGTGGTGGATTCCAAAAGGTGAAAACGCGACCAAAGGTGCTTACATCTACTATCCAGTAGAGGACATGCTTGCAATCTTAGCGCTAGAGTCTCATCGTCATCAATGTAGTGTTATCGGTGAAGATTTAGGTACAGTGCCTGACGAAATTGTCGATATTCTGCGTGATGCGGGCGTTCACTCTTACAAGGTGTTCTTCTTTGAAACATCGGAAGACGATGGTGGTTACATCTCACCAAAACACTACGCGGACCAATCTATGTCTGCGCTGTGTACTCACGATATGCCAACACTGCGTGGTTTCTGGCATTGTGATGACCTGAAGATGGGTGAAGAGCTTGGCCTCTACCCTGATGCAGAGCAGTTGAAAGGACTGTTTGCGGATCGCTTAGCATCGAAGCAAGGTATTTTAGACTCTGTCGCTTGGCATGGTTACCTACCTGAAGGCGTTGGCCGTGATGCTCAATATGTTCCAATGGATTCATTCTTAGCTGAAGCATTGCAAATGCATATTGCGGCAGGCTCTTCGACCCTGCTGAGCGTTCAGCTTGAAGATTGGCTTGAGATGGACCAACCGGTCAATATTCCTGGTACGGTCGATGAGTATCCAAACTGGCGTCGTAAGTTGTCGATGAACCTTGATGAAGTCTTTGCTCATGCAGGCGTTAACCGTATTGCACATAAGTTGACCGAGGTTCGTGCGAAGGTAAGTAAGTAAACATCAAGTTGCATGGTATACATAGAAAATGATCGAATTGGTCACTCTAAGTAGAACCGGAATTCGGTAAACTTACTCAATACTGTTTAAGCCCGCACATTGCGGGCTTTTGGGGTCATTGGCCTCTATACCAACTGAGTCAAAAAGTGGCTTTGGTTGGAATCATAACAACCGAGAAAATCGGATTATCGAAAGTTAGGTTAGGGAGAGAATTAACTTGAAAACCAAAATGTTAGATAAAGCGATACAGACATATAACCAACTTTCACACGCTTCGTTTGCTGACCCATTTTCCTTTATTGGTCCCTTTATCGACCCTAAGCAAGGCGCGCTACGTGTGTGGATGCCGGGGGCAGAAAGTGTCGCACTTATTATTGATGATGAGCGCATTGAACTTGAGCGTGAAGATGCTTCTGGCTTCATCTTAAAACAAGGTAAAGAGTTACATCTTACGCACTATTTGCTTGCGGTTAACTGGGGTGACTCCGAGCAGCTAGTCGATGACCCATACCAGTACCACACTATCTACGCTGAGTATGACGATCTGCATACACCAAAAGAGATGTACAAGCAGATGGGTGCTCAGTTCATGACCCTTGAACGCGGTGGTAAGCAGATTTCTGGCACACGCTTCTTAGTTTATGCGCCACACGCTACCGCCTGTAGTTTGGTCGGTGAGTTTAACCAGTGGGATGGCCGCCGCACGCCAATGCAGCGGCTTGATTATGGTATCTGGGGTATCTTCATCCCGAACTTGCCAGAAGGCACACAATACAAATTCGAATTGAAAGGGCCAAATGGCGAAGGTTTACCACACAAAGCGGACCCTTGGGGTGCTTACTCTGAGCAATATCCTTCTTTCTCTTCAGTGACTTACGATCACAGCCGTTACCAGTGGCAAGACACTAAATGGCAAACACGCCCAGTCACCGAGAAAGGTAAACAAGCGCTTTCTTTCTATGAGTTACACGCAGGCTCTTGGCGTCGTAATGAAAACGGTGATTTCCTTAGCTACCGTGAGTTGGCAGAGCAGTTGATCCCTTACCTTGTCGATATGGGCTACACGCATATTGAATTGATGCCAGTATCTGAGCACCCATTTTATGGTTCATGGGGCTATCAACCAGTTGGTCTGTTTGCGCCAACCAGCCGTTTTGGTTCGCCAGATGATTTTAAGTTCTTCGTCGATCAGTGTCACCAAGCAGGTCTTGGCGTTGTACTCGATTGGGTTCCCGCGCATTTCCCGTCGGACGACCACGGTCTAGCTAACTTCGATGGTACGCCATTGTTCCACGATCCAGATCCACGCCGTGGTTGGCACCAAGATTGGAACTCTTACATCTATGATTTAGGTCGTGAGCACGTTCGTCGTTTCTTGGTTTCAAACGCGCTGTATTGGTTCGAACAGTTCCACATTGATGGTATTCGAGTGGATGCGGTAGCTTCAATGCTGTACCTCGACTACTCACGTAGCCATGATCAGTGGATTCCTAATATCGATGGTGGTAACGAGAACTACGATGCAATTGCAACCCTGAAGTGGATGAACGAAGAGGTGTACAAACACTTCCCGAATGCGATGACCATTGCGGAAGAATCAACCGCTTTCCCTGGTGTTTCAGCGCCGACTTTTATGGGCGGTTTAGGCTTTGGCTTTAAGTGGAATATGGGCTGGATGCATGACTCATTGTCGTACATTCAAGAAGATCCTGTTCATCGTAAATACCATCACGACACCATTACCTTCCCGCTGGTTTATGCCCACAGTGAGAACTACGTATTGTCACTCTCCCATGATGAAGTGGTGTATGGCAAAGGCTCTATCCATAACAAGATGCCGGGCGATGAGTGGCAGCAAACGGCCAACTTACGTGCTTACTTAGGCTACATGTACGCGCAGCCGGGTAAAAAGCTTAACTTTATGGGCGCAGAGTTTGGTCAAACAGCTGAGTGGAATCATGACGATCAACTGCAGTGGTTCTTGCTTGATTTTGAACGCCACCAAGGTGTGCAATCGCTGACTCGTGACTTGAACAAGCTCTACAGCTCAGAAAAGGCAATGCATGAGTTAGATTGCGAACCGCGCGGTTTTGAATGGCGACTGCAAGATGCCGCTGAAGCATCGATTTTGGCCCATGAGCGATTGAGTGACACCGGTGAGCGTATTCTTGTGGTGACTAACTTCACTCCCGTTCCGCATGAAGAGTTCAGATTGGGTGTACCGCATAAAGGGACTTACCAGTTGCTGCTTAATACTGATGATACCAAGTACCATGGTAGTGATTTTGATGCGCTTGACTCTGTGATGACCGAAGACGTGACAAGCGAAGGCTTAGAGCAGTCAATTCAATTAAGAGTGCCGCCATTATCGACGATTTTCTATAAGTTAAATTGAATGTGATGGTCTAAGTAATTAGTCCAGTAAAATGAACCGCCCCCAATAGTGAGTTACCGACTATTGGGGGCTTTTTTATGTTCGTCATGTATGGAGTAACCGAAACAGGAAACACTGAACTTATTATTTGTCGTCGGCTCTCTTAGTATCACAGTCGCTACATATCTGAATATTTTGTGACAAACATCAAATTAATGACTCTGTTTGATAACTGAACAATCAGTTACTACCTTTGTATTAACTGTCGATTAATTTAGGGGGCAGTTTTGAAAAAGTTAAAAGTTGTGTTTCTAGTTCAGGTAATTGTTGCTCTGACTATTGTGTTACTACTTTCGGCATTCATTAAGTATCAGAGCTTCAAAGATAACCTGCTAGTTGAGTTACAGAATTCGGTAGAGAATACAACTCAGCGGATGATGATTAGCCTTCCTAAAGCGGTATGGGACTTTGATCTAGATTCTGCCAAGGTCTCAATGTCTGCGGAGCTGAACTTACCAGAAATTTCCGCTATTCAGTTGATCGACAATGAAGGTAAGGATTTGTTGTTCTTAACTCAGAAAATGTCGGGTGAGGAGCGGGAAACCGTTGCAGTGGAGAACAAATCTCTGTTTTTGGCTGAAAATGGAATGACTGAGAACCTTACATTTGTTGAGTATGGTGAAGAAAACTCTGTCGGAAAAGTCACAGTGTATTTTGATACGCATGCGTTAGATGCCAAGCTCGCAAACTCATTAAAGACGAATATCATCGAGCTGATCGTGCTCGACATAATTTTATCGGTTGTGATTGTCTTAGCCTTGTCTATGACCGTTATTCGCCCTATTTCAGACCTTACCGAGGTGATTAAGGATCTCGCCTCTGGTGATGGTGATCTTACCAATAAGCTAGCTCCTGCCAAATATCGAGAATTTGCCGACATTACTGAAGGGGTCAATAGCTTTACAGAATCACTTCGGGTGATTGTGCAAGATGTGAATCAATCCTCGAATACCCTTAAGGACAAGGCGCAGGCTAATGGGGTGACAGCGAAAACAAATGCTGAAAAATTGGAGATGCAAAAGCATCAGCTCACTACGGTTGCAGCTGCGGCTACCGAGTTGAATCAATCGGTTTCTACCGTTGCAGATACGGCTTCAGAGACTGCTCAGCAAGCTCATACCGCGACCTCTTTAGCTTCGAATGTTAATGATGCAATTGAAAGCTCTGCAAACGATATTATTAACATGCGCGAAGAGATGAGTCATGTTAATGCGGAAATGCATATCTTGATCGATGAAGGGGAAAAAATCACTACGGTTCTGAATGTTATTAATGACATTTCAGAGCAGACTAATCTTTTAGCACTCAATGCTGCTATCGAAGCTGCAAGGGCTGGGGAGCAAGGACGAGGCTTTGCTGTCGTGGCTGATGAGGTGCGAAACTTGGCGGTGAAAACCAGTGAATCGACGGAACAAATTCAAAAGAATATTACAGCATTAGATGCAGCAACCAAATCGGTCGAAGATGAGCTCACTCGAATTGCGACATTACTTGAGAAGACGGCTTCACGAGTGAGTGAATCACAAGACTCAGTGAGTGAAGTGCAAAGCCTGATCACCATTATTTCAGATAGAAGTGGGCAAATTTCTCAAGCGACAGATGAACAACGTATGGCGGTAGAGGAAATCAGCCGAGCTATTGTTGAAGCGTCGGAGGCAACCAATGATGTCTCTTCAGGCGCGACGAAGAATGCACAAAGGACAGAAGAAGTATTGAGCTTAAGTCAAAGTATTGCCGACCATATGACTAAGTTCCGTACCTAAATATAAACAGAGGACATGTTATGAGAAATCTCATTTTATTAGTGGTTAGCACATTCATTTCTTTTGCTGTTAATTCAGCGGTTATAACGGCTGCGCAAGACCCTTGGGCCCCATTTGTTCAAAAGGATAAAGCGAATCCAGGAGTCTCGGTAGAGATCATCACTGAAGCGTTTAAGTCGCAGGGGCATAGCGTCGATTTTAAAATTATGCCTTGGACACGAGCGCTCAATGAAGTCAAAAGTGGCAAGGTGGATGTATTAGTTGCTACCTGGTTTACC
The DNA here is from genome assembly GCF_000176235.1 of Vibrio orientalis CIP 102891 = ATCC 33934. Lineage (NCBI taxonomy): Bacteria > Pseudomonadati > Pseudomonadota > Gammaproteobacteria > Vibrionales > Vibrionaceae > Vibrio > Vibrio orientalis. Next base: position 1,508,834 of record NZ_ACZV01000004.1, read on the forward strand.
AATGAGCGTACTTCATTCTTAAAATACAGTGATCCTTACTTAGAGAACTCACTTAAGTTTATTATGCGTAAGGGGGAAGGGTTTGAGTATAACGGCTTAGACAGCTTGTCAGGCAAGACCGTAGGGATCATTCGTAATTATGGCTATGGTGATGAGTTTTTATCCGCGACTAACTTTAAAAAACCTGAAGCCAACGACCTGATAGCCAATGCGAAAAAGCTAACAGCAAAACGCGTTGATTTGACTCTAGAAGATGAACTTGTGGCGAAGTCCACTTTATCTGCTGCGGGTATGAATTTAGACGACTTTGATTTCACTAACAATGCTCTGTCGGTAAACCCATTGCATGTAACGTCGGGGTTAGCGAACCCTAATCATGCCGAGTATATTGAAGCCTTCAATAAAGGGTTAGTAGAAATTAAGGCCAATGGCACTTTCGATAAAATACTGGCGAAATACGGAATCAAATAGAGCAACAAGCTCTAGCAGTAAAGCGTTTCTAGCGGATGGTTGGGCAAACCTAGCGAGCGAGTTGACGGCTGTTTGCCTGACCCCTTTCGTTACTGAGACGACTCTCTGATATTAGGATGACTAAATTGCTGATACTGAGGAAGCTGCTGACGCAAGTTTTCAAAGGTATTGTGCGCACTTTCTTTGGTTAGATTATTGATGAGCCAATCGGGAAGAATCCCGCCAGGATTGGCGAAAGCGGTATATTCAATTAACGTGGTGCCATTGGTGAGTTTTTGCAGCGTCCATGTGGCATCAACGTTACGAATCCGAATATAGCCATCTTGCTCTGGCAAAGCAGACTCAGGGGCATCCTTAATCTTTAGGATAAAGCCCAAATCATCAATGGTGTATTTTGAGTAGGTCACCATATCTCGGTCTAGGGCAGGCCATGGCGCAGAAAATTGGGTATACACGATGTTCTCGTTAGCAGAAAGCTGAGTTAATACACGACTATGACTGACATTATCAATCCAATTTGGGACATTTTCGCTGTCTTCAAGCAAGGTCAGAAAAGCGCCATAGCTGGTGGGGGTGAACATCTGTGCTCGCACTTCGACAAGTCCATCACTGTGCTCACGAGAATAGATTGAAATACCGTCGTTATTTCCTTCAAATTTCCAGCCAGTAAAGGCCTCCGCCCAAATGGGCAATGAAACAAACAATCCAATCAGTAACGCACTTTTCCCTAAGTTCGTCATCTTTGTTCCTATCTCCAAATCATCCTTATCTCTAGCATATACAAATTGATGATTAAAAACAGTCAGTGGCTGACTCGGCCACGTAAAGATTTCGTTTGAGATTTGATGTTCTTACCTTTTAGGCGACGTTCCTTAGAGGCGCGCGTCGGCTTCGTTTCACGGCGCTTTTTCTGTACCACCATTGCTGCTTGGATCATCTCCGCAAGACGGTTGAGGGCATCTTCTTTGTTTTGCTCTTGAGTACGGAACTGCTGGGCTTTAATGGTAATAACGCCCTCTTTTGAGATGCGCGAGTCTTTCAGCGCCAAGATACGTTCTTTGTAGATAGCAGGCAGTGTAGAGTGCTTTACATCGAACTGTAAGTGGATCGCTGAAGAGACCTTATTGACGTTTTGTCCGCCGGCCCCTTGAGCTCGAATTGCTGTGAGTTGGATCTCCCACGCTTGCAGGGTAACGGTATTTGAAATCTTCAGCATTGTAGTAACTCTTGTCTATCTTAGCGCTATTGTAAACGATTTAGCTTTTCTGCGTGGGCTGAAATGCTTGGAAGTAGAAATTGAGTGGCCTTTGCATCATTTCAAGGCTTAACTCACCGCCGGGCTGACAGTTCAGTGCTAATGCAAAACCGTGCAGGTAATCTGCGAGCAAATCAATGGCATCTTTCTTGGTTTCACTTGGTAATGAAAGCGGTTCAGCAATCTGGTCAAAGCGTTCAATGAAGACTTCTGCGGGCCCGCTTGCTTCCATCTTCAACAGCGTTTCAAGTAATCCCGGATATTGATGAAGCAGCGAGACATAACTAAAGCACAGCTGGCTGAGTTCTTGCTGCCAATGCCCGTTATCTTGCGGCTGATAAATCTCTTCAACCAAGGAAACAACTATTGCTTCTTGTAGCGCATTTTTATTGGCAAAGTAATGATAAATTGCCATGGCATCAACTTCTAGCGCGGCGGCAAGGGCACGCACACTTGGCATTTTGCCCAATTCAAGCATCATACTTTTGGCTTGGGTTAAGATCGCCTCTGCGCTGAGTTGTACTTGGCTGCCTTTTGGTCGACCGCGACGCTTTTCCTTGACAGACATAGTTGTTCCTCTTTAATCTAATAATACAAATTCTACAGTGTAGAATTAAATTGTAACCCAGATTTGTTTTTTATCCAAACACTCAATGTGAGGAGTTCCTAATGGCGAATATCGTATTTATCGCAACCAGTTTAGATGGCTACATTGCTGACAAAAATGGTGGTTTAGATTGGCTACAGTCGGTGCCAAATCCAGACAATATTGATATGGGCTTTGCGGCATTAATGGCGCGAGTCGATGCCTTAGTGATGGGGCGCAATACCTTAGATGTGGTACTCAGCTTTGGCGTTGAATGGCCATATTCAAAGCCCGTATTTGTGCTAAGTAATACCCTGACTCAAGTACCAGATGGCTATGAAGATAAAGTCTTTTTGGTTAAAGGTGAACTCAAAGAGATCGTACAAAATCTTAATGAGCAGGGTTATAACGATCTTTACATTGATGGTGGTAAGACGATTCAGAGCTTCTTAAAAGAAGGTTTAATCGATGAAATGTCTATTACCACTATGCCTGTATTGCTGGGTGGTGGTTCACCGTTGTTTGGTGAGCTAGATATGATGCAATCTTTCAAATTAGTTGAAAGCCAAATTCATTTAGATGCGATTGTGCAAACCACTTACCATCGCACAAGCGACTAAATTGAATCAGCATTGAGACCCGAAACGAAAATTAGGTTTTAACTGCGCAAGAATGCTCCGTGTGAACTAGCTTTCTATTATCACTAAATGTGGCAATAAAGGAGGCTAGGTGATGCAGACGAATCCAGTAGGTTGGTTTGAAATTTACGTCGAGGATATGGACCGCGCGAAAGGTTTCTATCAAACGGTGTTTAACACCACGTTAGAGAAGATTGGTGGCGAAGCGATGATGGATATCGATATGTGGGGCTTTCCATCATCCATGGAGCAATACGGCGCGGCAGGAGCGTTATCAAAAATGGAGGGGGTCACACCTGGTGGCAATAGCACGCTAGTTTACTTCTCATGCCAAGACTGCGAAGTGGAGCAAGGGCGAGTAGAAGGTGCGGGCGGTAAAGTTGTACACCCTAAATTCTCTATCGGCGAGCACGGCTTTATTTCAATGGTCGCTGATACCGAAGGCAATATGATTGGCCTTCATTCGATGGCCTAATTTCCAATAATCCCTCAATATTTCAATTAGTCTGTCGGTTCTTTTTCTGTAGTAGGATAAGAGTCGGCAGATTGTTTTGTACATCTACTTTTAATCCATCCCGAATACCTAGGTTACTAGGTGAGTCACTTGTTCTTAGAGATCCCCAACTCGGTCGTACCTTCCTCTCGGGGATGACGATGATCTAGTGTAGGGTCTTTTCATTTTCAGTCATTCCATAGAGAGACGAAGGAGCGAGTAGGGAATCTCGTGAAAGGTACACTGATTATAATCTGCGCGTTACCTAATGCTGCACTATGCCGTGCTGATTCGACTTCTGACAAATATGCGGAATATAAAGCTGAAGGTAAGACTCAGTTAAACGCAGAGCTTCGTTGGCGAGTTCAGGGGTGATGCAGCCATGTTCACGGTAAGACAATGAATATATCTTGTCGGCAACTTGCAGTGAAATAGCGAATACATTGACGGGTTGAGTAAGCTGAGGAACATCGAAGAATTGACGATAGATAGCTTCGACTTCTTTGCCCAATATTAAGTCATGTTTGGTGTCAGCGTGGCCAAGTTCAGTAAAAGTGTGGCGACCTAAAATCAGTTTTCTCGCGATTGGATTATTGTTGTAGTAATCCACGTAAGCGGTTTCGATCATACGGTTGATATCAGTCCAATGCGTGACTTTGTCGGCATCGATACATTGACCAAGTAGTGAGTCGAAATCGGTAAACACATCGTCCAATAAGCTATGGAATAGATTCTCGATGTTTGGATAGTGGTGATAAACGGTCGAGGTTGCCATACCGCATTCCTTTGCCACATCGTACATAGAGATGTCTGTCGCTTCACGCCTTTCCATTAATTGAGCAACGGCGTTATGGATTTTTTTAAGTTTCTCTTTTGTCGTTACTTTTCGCATAAAACTGTCGTCACTTATTGTCAAAGCAGATTAAAAAATAAAGGGTTGATGCTCAAAAATCAATCTTATCAATATGAAGTTTGACGTCATTAACCCTTTGTTTAGAACGTATGAATATCAAGGCAAAAACCGAGCTTGATCAAAACTACACTTGGATATGTGTGCCTGATTTCCCTTCTATGATTTTGAGTGCGCAGGAAAGATCGCCGATATGACCATGTTGCCTAGTATTTTCCACAAATTGGCAGCATGCATCGACTTTTGGCCCCATCGAACCGGCAGGGAAGTTATATCCCTTCATCTCTTTAACCGTCACTCTTTCCAGCTTTTGTTCTTGTGGTGTGCCCCAATCCAAACACACATGAGTGCCATCCGTTAGGATCAGTAAGTGCTCTGCGCCAATTTCTTCGGCAATCAGTGCGGCTGTCATATCTTTATCAATCACAGCTTCAAAACCGACATAGGCGCCGTCTTTTTCGATAACTGGTGCGCCGCCACCGCCGCCACAAATAATAAGATGCTCTTTCTCAAGTAAGTCTTTAATTGCTTTGATTTCTAACACTTCTCTAGGCGCAGGAGATGGAACAACGCGGCGCCAATGTACGCCGTCTGGTTTTACTATCCAATTATTGGCTTCTGCCAGCTGTTTAGCTTGATCTTCAGTATAAACAGGGCCAATAAACTTGCTTGGATCTGCGATGGCAGGGTCGTTCTCATCGACAACGATGCGAGTCAGAATTGTGGTGGTAAAGCGATCTTCGATTGCAGCATTTAATCCCTGTTGAATCAGGTAGCCGATCATACCTTGGGTTTCAGCGCCTAATACATCAAATGGATACGGCGGGCACTCTTTATACGCATCATTTTGTAGAGAAAGTAGGCCGACTTGAGGGCCATTACCGTGAACGATAACCAAGCGGTAATCTTTACTTAGGGCAGCCAATGAACTTGCTGTTTGCTCAATACTCTTTTGCTGGTTTTCACAGCTCATTACTTCTCCGCGCTGCAGCAATGCATTGCCACCGACCGCAACAACAATAATAGGCTTCAACATATCTTAATCTCCAAATAATGATTGGCTCAAAGCCAAGTAAGATGGAAATACTCTATTGAAATATCAGTGAGCTATTGGCGATAAAAATCACAGTTCGATTTCTATTCAAAAGTGGGTCTATTTAGTTGCCTCCTCATCACAGAAAGTGAAAATAATCACAAATTCAAGCGGATATGTGATCTTGTTTTCAACTTAATGTGCTCAATAAATAAACAGTGCTTTTGTTGATGAAAATCAATCATTCAGCGTTTGGCTGTTTTTTATCCAGTTTTTGTCGACTTTATTTCATTTGTAATCTGTGTTCATTCACTCAAAACCGATATTCAATTTTCATCCCAGTTCACCTCATCACTTTGCCGTTTAATAAGTTCCGAATTAGATATTAAGGAGCTAAGCGATGAGCAATGAAACGCAAGGAAAAATGGGGGTCACTGGAATAGCACTCTTTACACTGTGTGCTGTGTTAGTCGTCGACACATTAACCGCGTCAGCAAGTATTGGCGTTAGCGCCATCGGCTGGTGGGTGTTAATGCTGGTCTTCTTTGTTATTCCCTATGGATTAATCACTTCAGAGTTAAGTACCACCTACCCAGGAGAAGGGGGCATTTACGATTGGGTAAAGCAAGCCTTTAACTTTAAGTGGGCAGTAAGAACCACTTGGTTTTATTGGATTAACGTCGGTCTGTGGATGCCAGCGGTCTACATCATGTTTGCGGGTATGTTCGCAGAGCTGTTTATGCCTGGTCTGTCTTTATGGGGGCAGATTGCCATTTGTATCTTGCTAACTTGGTTAACGGTATGGATTTGTAATGTGTCAGCTGATATTGGCGTGTGGGTAACGAACATCGGCGCGGTACTAAAAATCATCGTAATCAGCACACTAGGTGTGGGCGGATTTATCTACGCGATGAAAAATGGCGTTGCCAATGAGTTCACTTTGCCCGCGATGATGCCGTCATTAGATTCAGCGGTCTCTTTTTTACCAGCCATTGTCTTTAATCTAATGGGTTTCGAGCTTGTCGCGACGATGACCAAAGAGATGAAAGACGTCCGTGACATGCCTAAGGCTGTTTTCCTTTCCATCGGTATCACCGCTTTCCTATACATCTTCGGTACTGTTGGAATTTTGATGGCCTTACCCGTTGAAAGTATCGGCCTTGTTGCTGGCTTGATCGACACCTTTAAAACCTTGTTTGGTGAAGGACCGTTCGGTACGGCAATGGTTTACGTCTTTGGTACGTTCGCTCTACTCACGCTGATCGGCAACATGGTGAGCTGGACGATGGGGGCAAGCCGTGCGGCAGCAGAAGCGGCTCAAGAAGGTGAACTCCCTGCTCCAGTGGCAAAAGTATCCGAGAAAGGTTCTCCAGTTGGCGCGAACAACATTACAGGCATAGTTTCAACGGTTGTCATTTTGTCGTACGCGTTGTTTGCTCAAGGTAATGATGATCTGTTCTGGTCTATCTTCGCTTTCTCAAGCTGCATTTTCTTACTTCCTTATCTGTTCATGTTCCCAGCGTATCTGAAGCTGCGTGTGGTTGATGGCAAACGTGAGCGCCCATTCAAAGTACCGGGTGGTATGGCTGTTCAGTGGCTGATATCGATTGTGTGCTTTTTCGTGATTTTCCAAGCGGTGATTCTATTTATCTTCCCAGAGGCGCTCGATCTCACGGTGGCAGATTGGGGATACACAGGGCCAGTTTTGATTGGGGTTATCGCGACAGTCTTGATTGGTGAATGGATTTTGTTGGGGGCTCTCAAGCGTAAAAAAGCACAAAGCGAACAAGAGAGTCGCGCTGACAACACTTCAGAAAATAAACAAGCTCAAGCTTAAGTTGGAGGATAGAGCAATGAAAAAAGTAATTGATACCACACCAAAACATGATGGTTTCAGAATGCCGGGTGAGCATGAGCCACACAATGAAATTTGGATGGCCTGGCCGGAGCGTACGGATAACTGGCGTGATGGTGCAAAGCCAGCGCAGAAAGTTTTCTCAGATGTTGCTAAGCAGATTAGCAAAACCACACCAGTAACGATGCTCGCGAGCTCAGCTCAGTACGACAACGCAGTGTCTCGTTTACCCGAAGATATTCGAGTTCTTGAAGTATCAACCGATGACTCATGGATGCGTGATATTGGAGCGACTTATGTCGTGGATGACAATGGTGAGCGTCGCGGTGTTGATTGGGAGTTTAACGCTTGGGGGGGCTTCGTCGATGGCTTGTATTCACCTTGGAACAGAGACAATCAAGTCGCACAAAAGATGTGTGAAACCATCCGAGACTCAAGATATCGAGCGCCAATCGTATTGGAAGGAGGCTCAATCCATGTTGATGGCGAAGGCACGCTTTATACAACGGAAGAGTGTCTGCTGCATGAAAGCCGCAATCCAGACTTAAGCAAGCAAGAGCTGACAGAAGTGCTGTGTGAACACCTCAATGTCGAGAAGGTGGTCTGGCTACCTCGTGGCCTTTATAACGATGAAACCAATGGTCATGTAGACAACATCTTACATGTGGTAAAGCCGGGCGAAGTGGTACTGACTTGGTGTGATGATGAAAACGACCCTCAGTATGACATCAGTCGAGAAGCGTATGACTACATCACGAGCCAAACCGATGCTAAAGGGCGAGAAATCAAAGTACATAAGCTGCCAATGCCAGGTCCTTTGTATATGTCTGCTGACGAAGCGGCAGGGATTGATATTGCTGAAGGGATGGAGCGTGAAGCGGGTGAGCGGTTAGCCGCATCGTACGCCAACTACCTGATTACAAACAAACAAATTGTGTTGCCACTGCTCGATAAACGCTATGACGACGATGTAATTGAAATCCTAGAAGAGATCTATCCGGGCTATGAAGTGAATGGCATTCCAGCGCGAGAGATCTTACTCGGTGGCGGCAATATTCACTGCATTACTCAACAAGTACCAAGAATCTAACTTGAGGCCATCGCCTCAAACATAAAAACAGAAAAATTTAAATCCAACCAAAACGAAATCATCACGAGATCGACTCAAACGAAAACGTGAAACGACGAAAAATAGGAACATATTATGAAATTACCTTCTTCTAGCGCGACTGAACTAAGCAAAGCAAACCTTGAGCATATGGTGTCAATGAAAGACTTCTCTGTTGAAGAGATGGATAACATGATGGAGCTAATGACTTACCTAAAACAGGCACGTAAAGACAACGCGATTCCACAACTGTTTAAAGGTAAGTCAGTGGGTATGATTTTCGAAGCTGGCTCTACACGAACTCGGGTGTCGTTTGAAGTAGCCGCAACTTTACTGGGTGGTCACGCGCTGTTCCTTTCTCCGAAAGACATTCACCTAGGTGGCAAAGAGTCGATTGATGATACCTCTCGCGTTATATCGCGTATGTGTGACGTCATCATGGCTCGTACCAATAGCCCTGAAACCTTGGACGGTCTGCTAAACATGTCGACAGTGCCTGTCATCAATGGCCTTGATACACGCTTCCACCCAACCCAGATGCTGGCTGACCTTTATACCATCAGAGAGCACATTACTGACGGACGTAAGCTGTCTGACTTAACACTGGCCTTTATGGGGGATGCTACGGATGTGTGCCGTTCCTTAATGCTGACTTGTGCCAAATATGGCATGGGCTTTAAGCAAATTGGTCCTAAGAAGTATCAAATGGAGCAAGAATGGATTGATATGGCGCTCAACTTCTGTGAAGAGTCTGGCGGTACGATTGAAATTACCGATGACGTGGAACGTATCAGTGACTGTGATGTGGTTTACGGCGACAGCTTCTACTGGGTTACTCAAATGGACGAGAAAGAAGAACGCTTGGCGGCATTTATGCCGGACTACGTCATCACTGAAGAGCTGATGGCGAAAGCTCGACCTGGCGCGATGCTTCTTCATTGCTTGCCTGCAAACGACAAAGAAGAAGTGACTCGTGGTGCGCTAGAGAGTGAATACTCCGTAGCATTCGATGAGGCTGAAAACCGTCTAACGGCTCAAATGGCTATCTTGGTTTACTTCACGCATAAGGACTCGGTTATCCCTACGCAAGAAACCATCAAGCATCATGAAGAGAAGATCAATAGTTTCTTAAGCACCTTATAGAGGAAGCTTTGGATGGAGTTTTCTCACCATCAATGGGAGTCCTAATACAAATGGATAGTTTTGTACCGAACAGAGAAGGCCCTTCGCCAAGGGTGTAAATTGAAGTTAATAAGCCCCGAACCTAGTGTTGGGGCTTTTGTGTTCTTGGGGACTTCTGCTTGCCGTCATTCCATAGAGTGACGAAGGAGCGAGTAGGGAATCTCAACAAGGGAGCCTTGAGTTTAATCTGATTACCACTGGATCTTTAAAGCCAAGAAACTTACAATTGAACGGCGTTTTATTAATTCATAAGTAATCAATATGATGAGAAGTAGAATCATATTTATGGTTAGCCTTCTATTCCTAGCCGCTTGTTCTGCAAGCAATGAAGTTCAGCAGAATGAGAAGAGGTTGAGCAACGAAGATAAGGCGTCAACAGGTGTAGAAATTCAGCCTAACTTAACGGCAGATTCAGAGCCATTATCTGACGATGATTCCAAGATGCTCCTTAGTGCAAATGATGACGAAAATACAAACACTCAGACAGAACATCAACTCATTGAAACTGAACAAGTAATAGAGAATCAAAATAAGGATATTCACAACAAATCGGCTAGTGAAAAAAGCCATTACTTGCTTAACAATGAACCGACCAAGCAAGTGATTAAGTCGATAGAGAGCGTTACCGACACATTGAATATGATTACTTTTGGCATTTTCGCTACCGATCACTGGTGATTGGTCCTGAGTGAGCAGCACATACAAAAAAGCCCTGAACCAAGTTCAGGGCTTTTGCATTACATATGGCGTTTATTTATACCAAAGTCACCGCAGTTTGATTACCCATTGCAATCAACTTATCGAGAATACGTTCGCCGTCAGCGCGTAGGCCGTTGTGCTCATATTCGTTGGTTATCCATGCTTTTGAGTTTGGAATTTTTGCCAGTGTTTCGCGGCTGATGTCCATTTCCACAAACATATCATCGGCGTAGACGGCGCAGCTAACAGGCACTTTATTTTGTGCCAGTACACTGTCGTCATACAGTGGTGTCCAATCTTCTTTTGCTGCTAGTAATTCAGCGGCCTCTTTAAGCGGCTTTAAGCATTGGTATTGGTCAAACATCCACGGGAAGACCATTTCGCCAGTAAACAAGAATGGCTTACTAGGGTCATAGTTGAATGCTAGGTTGTCTTGACGGACGCGGTGCGCACTCCAGTTAGAAGCGAAGCCTTGGCAGTAAATCGACTCATGCAAAATCGCGTAGATAGGATTGGTCTGAAAGCTTTGCTCCATCAACATGTTATTGAGGAACTCATAGTTCAGTTGAGACTTACCGTTCACATCAATCAAGGCATTTTCAAGTGCGTAGTAGGTCGGCAAGAACGTATCACTCATGCCGAAATTGATGCCAATTTGTTGGAACTGTTCTACTGTGAAACGCTGACCGTTTGGTAGCAACTCTTCATTTTCAATCAGATGATCGGCAATCTGCTTACATAGCTGCTGCGCTTTTGGAAATTGCTGAAAGAACGCTTGGTTCTTTTGTAGCGTGCGTTTAAACGTCGCTTGGTACACATCATCTGCATGGCGAGTCGTTGAAGGTACACCGCCGGTAATGAAGCTGCGCGCCAGACTTTTAGGAAACAGAGAAAGATAGGTCAGCGAGCAAAAGCCGCCAAAGCTTTGGCCTAAAATAGACCACTGCTCAACGCCAAACTGCTTACGAATTTCTTCGGCGTCACGCACGATGTTATCCGCGCGGAAATGGCTTAAATAGTCAGCTTGTTGCTCGGCAGTTAGGTGAGCCAGTGTTTGGTGGTTGATGACACTGCTGTTACCCGTACCACGTTGGTCGAGTAGTAACACACGGTAATCTTGCAGGGCACGTTTCACCCAGCCACTGTGGCCGTTTTGGCGCGGTGACGGAAAGCCTGGTCCACCTTGAAAGTAGACCAACCAAGGCTTGTTGCTGTCACCATCGGCAACCAGTGATAGCTCGCGGGCAAACACTTTGATGGTATTGGCATCTTTGTTTGCATAGTCCAGCGGCAACTGGAAAGTGTGCGGGGTGTATTTAACTCCCGCATCAATAAATTCTTGAGCGTTCATTATTATGTTTTAACTTCCATGACTATTAGACGGCTTATCTTAACCTGATGACATACCGAGACCAACGTAAGTTTTATGATGTGCGGGCTTAGTTCAACGGCGGCGAAAGTAGAGTGACGGGCATCAAATTTAGGCATATCCTAAACAGGCTAGGTCAATAGACCTCAAAGAGACTAACTAAAAGAATGAAACTATGAACTACTTTGAATCGCCATTTGCTGGCAAACCCCTAGTTGAACAAATAACCAACCCCAATATTATCGTTGGGCGCCACAGTTACTACTCTGGCTATTATCATGGACATAGCTTTGATGACTGCGCTCGCTACTTGACTCCGGACAGAGACGACGTTGATAAACTCATCATTGGTAATTTCTGTTCCATCGGATCTGGCGCGGTATTTATGATGGCTGGCAACCAAGGCCACCGCTCTGATTGGGTAACCACGTTCCCATTTTTCTATCAAAATAATGAACATTTTGTAGGCGCAGAAGATGGCTTTCAGCGCTCAGGTGATACTGTGATTGGTAACGATGTCTGGATAGGTTCAGAGGCGATGATCATGGCCGGTGTGACCATCGGTGATGGGGCGATCATTGCGAGCAGAGCGGTGGTGACCAAAGATGTCCAACCATATGAAGTCGTCGGATCGAACCCAGCGAAGCACATTAAGTTTCGCTTCTCTCCTGAGCAGATCGACAAGTTGATTGAAATGCAGTGGTGGCATTGGTCAGATGAACAACTGGCTGGAGCAATGAAGCTGCTGAGCAGTGCTGACATCGATGGTCTTTACGACTACTGGCAACAGAAGATTCGATAACTAGCACGTACTATTGATGAGACAAGGCGAGGGATTGAATCTCCTCGCCTTTATTTTGTCTTATTTAGTAGATATTAATGTCGCTCATGAGTATACGACCGATTATTCACTGCACACGATGACCGCGCCTTTTTCTACTTCTTTGATCGTGTTTGGGCGATAAGTAGTGGGAACGGAGATAGCTATTGGCGATCCTGTTTCATGTGAAAGTCCCACTTGGCTGCCGTATTTCTGATATTTGGTTTGAAAAGCCATCATCTCATCTGAACGAAACGGTGTTAAGGTTCCTAGCGTGAGCCCTCTATCTTTACAAATCTGTTCGGCTTCAGAAGGAGAGTAAGTATTTACCTCATTCACGAAAACGTTATTGTCATTTTTATTCCACTGTTTCAATAGATAGATGTACTGCCCACTTTCACTGACGAATCCTCCTGAGCCTGAATAATTGAGCACAAGATTGGTTTGCTGCTTGGTATCGGCTTCGCTACCACCGATGAAGATAATCGACGCAGGGATATTGTTTTGGTTTGCTTGTTGTGGCTTATCAAAAATAAAGGCTAATTTTGATGGAGCAGATTTGGCGTTGACCTCACTTATGCTTTGAGCTGAGATGTTTGCGATATCGTTGAACAGATACGTATGGTCATAGCCAGGATTGATCTGTGGAAAAATTTCGCTGGCGTTGTTTTGATCATCAACCACGTAGCTATGTTTCAATTCAGGCAATGAGGTGGTGAGTAAGATGAACTTATCAATACCTTTGTTTGATGAACCTGATGAGCTCTTATCCAAAAACGAAATCTCTAATTTAAATTGCTCACCAAGATCTTTGAGCTCGTATCGACTTGCGAGCGTTGGTGTCGATGCTTCTACTGCACCATCTTCATAAAACTGCTCCCAATAACGATTTACAAATGTGCCCGTATCAGATGGATAGCCATAAGTCATGCCGCCAGAGTGACCAAAACCGTGGTTATGCATCTTCTCGTGCAGGTAGGTTGTTTTAGGTGATGTTGCGCCTTCAGTAAACAACCTATAGTCACGTACGCTTAGCCATCCATCGCCAATGGTCGCCACTCCGTTGGCTTCTCGGGTCAGCATCGTGTATGTCGCACTTGGCTTATTCGCAATCAGGCTGACGTGCTTCAATGTTTGTGGTGAGCTGTCATTACCTTTGAATTTGGCAAAGTCAGTAGAGCTACTCTCTATTGAACGAGTTAAGGGTAATTGCGTTTCTACTTCACACCAATGATCTTGATGTCGAACCATGCGCGTTTTTGAGTTCATGTAGTTTTGAATGAAACCGATAAATCGATGGTTATAGTCATAGTTATTCATTAACTGCTTAAAGCCGCGCAATTCTTTTTCATATTGATAGACGTTTTCTTCTGTTGGTTGCGCGTACTTATCATCGTTGGGTTTGACATCCGCATAAGATCGCACATGGGCTTTAAACAAAGGCTGCTCTTCGACAAAGTAAGCAGAGATGATTGGTTCATCAAACCATGTAGGCAAGTCGAAACGCACACTTTGAAATGGAGGAATTACTGCATCAATTCGAAAGTGCTGTTGATTTATGGTGACCAATGGATTGTTCAGATAGCGCGGTGTTGCATTTAACAAATCAAAGCTTGTCGAATCGTTATGTCGAACTTTTACATCATCAATGTCATAGCCTGCAAACACGGAGCGAGCTAGAGGAGATAGAGCATCCTTTTTCAGCTTAATCGCAAAGTTTTTAGGTATCACGGTAAACGTTTTGTTGCTGGCGATTGTCGAAGTGAAAGAGTTAGCGCTAACTGAAATGCTGACTTCGCCTTTTTCAATTCCGGTAACAACTATCCCGCCTTTAGATGAAGTGATCTCTGCGATACCACTTTGATCAACTTCCCACTCTAGAGTTGAGTTGTCCGTAACATTAACTTGAGAACCATCGGACATTGTCGCGATGACTTGCAGTATGTGAGGGACACCGGCAGTTATTGCTGTGGATGCTGACTCCAAAGAAAGTTCTTTTATGATAGGGGGAGTGATGACCAACGTCATACTGCTTTGATGTTCCGTTGAGTTGAGCTTGGTACGTGCGCGAATTGAGGTTTTGCCAATCGTCTGCCCAACGACGACGTTGTTTTTGCCATTATCAAGGTAAGCTAGTTGAGTGTCGTCAACGAAAAACGTTACCTCTGGGGAGCCGGGGATGTCGTCAATACGTCCATCTGAGAAGACCGCGTTTACCTTTAAGGCATGTCTGACGCCCAACGGTAATGAAAGCTTTTTTTCACTAAACGTTATCTCTGTGACAGTCGTTTTGGGCTCTTCATTTCGTTCTTGGTCGAAATCGCAGCCTGTTAACGATAACAGGCAAAAGAGAGTTGAGAAAACAGTCCTAATTTGCATTTCATTGAACCTGAATTTTGGGAAAAAAATTGAAGGTAGAAAGAGGAACATTTAACCAGTACCTTCAGAGTTAACGGTGAACGAACGATGATATTTCGATACCTTAATCGCTAACTGATATGTTTGTTATTTGTCTTTTTTTTCAACCGAATTTTTTCAAAAAATGCCCAAAGCAACAAGTCAGTTTATTCTGGATATAGTAGGAAATACGGTGTAGTAGCTTGATGATCCATTCGCTTACTAGTACGTATTATTGGTGAGACAAGGCGAGGGATTGAGCAACCTCGCCTTTGCTTTGAATGCGGTGTTGGATAAGGTGGATTGATTGATGATAAATGGAGCAAAAAATGCCAATGGAACTGCCTGCTAATGCTGATATTCACCCTTATCTTCCCCAATCCTATTTTGCGGATAGCCATTCAATTGAGCTTTCATATCGAGGGGAATCGGCATTAGAAATTTACTTCGAGATGGTCAGTCGCACACCGAAATGGGTGAACTTTTTAATGGATTTACGCAATCGTATTGTGTCTAAGCTTGGTTTAAAGCATTTAGGTCGGATGGCGGATCTCGATCAAAACAAACCCGTTGAGGATTACAAAGTGGGCGATCAGGTCGGTATTTTCTCGATTGTTAGTTTACGTCATAATGAAGTCGTGGTGGAAGATTGCGATAAGCACCTCAATGTACGCTTGTCATTCCTGTTAGTACCTAATGGCAATCAAGTGACGTTACATGCCACTACAGTGGTGCATGTTAAAAATACCTTTGGCAAGGTGTATATGTTCTTTGTTGCGCCAGTACATAAAGTGATCGTGCCGAAATCATTAAATAGCTTAATTGCTCGTTGATATTTCCTTATTCAATTTTTTCGAACGACTAGCTCTAATCCCTCCGCTCATGTTGCTAAATCAAAGCGCTAAACTGAGGTCATTCAGTCAAGAGTGACATCAAGGAGCTTTGTTATGAGCAACGTGAGAACAATTAATCAAATCATCCGAGCGCATGCGACCTCTGATGGTGACGGCGTGAAAATCCAACGAGTAGCGGGTTTCAATAATGCTCAATTCTCACCATTTTTGATGGTCGATGAGCTTAAGTCCGATCAGCGTTCAGATTATGTAGGAGGCTTTCCTCCACATCCTCATCGCGGCATTGAAACGCTGACTTATATGATGAAAGGTCACTTCCAACATAAAGACCATATGGGCAATGTCGGCGAGCTTCGTTCTGGTGGGGCGCAGTGGATGGCTGCAGGGCGAGGTGTGATTCATAGTGAAATGCCAATTATGGAAGAGGGCGAATTGCACGGCTTTCAGATTTGGATTAATCAGCCAGCGCGCGACAAAATGAAGCCAGCACAATACTTTGACTTCCAGCCGGAGACGATCACCGAGCATTCCACTGAGCAACATGGTTTGCTGCGAGTGCTAGCGGGTTCGATCATTGCCGATGGTCAAGTACTGCATGGGCCTCTCGATAAAACCGGTGTTGAGCTTAGCGTGACTGACTGGCGAGCGAATCAAGGCCAAATGACGAGCCTAGAACTTCCGGAGCAATTTAACGTTATGGTTTATGCTTATAAAGGGGAGTTGGTTATTGGTGAGCAGCGTATAAAGCAAGGCGAATTAGTGCTGCTAAGCAAAGGTGAACGGTTGGCATTAGAGGCACAAGAAAATAGTGGCGCACTGGTCTTTTCTGGGCAACCGATCGATGAACCAGTGGTTCACTATGGACCATTTGTAATGAACAGCATGCAAGAGATAGAGCAAGCTATTCAAGATTACAATTCAGGTGTGTTCGAAACGTATTAATGCTTTCGGAAGACACAGAGAAGAAGTTTGGAACTCAATTTGAGCTCTACTGCGAAAAAATAAACAATCCACTGCCTGTTTATTTTTGATTGGCCACTCGATGTTCGAGTGGCTTTTTTTATTTATTTTTTAGTAAGACCTTCTCAGACTCAACTTCAAGAATTACAGAATTTCTCACCACCGATTCCACAAATCTGATACTTACGACTTTATTAATAAAATGTAGTGATGTTTTATGTAATTTGTTAAGCGCACTGAAGTGCAAACCAGTGCGCTTTATTCAGTCGTAGAGAATATCCTTGTGAATCAGAACGCTAGCCAAGAACCAAATGTGCGTAGCACTCAACCAATCGGAAAGAATAGTCCCCGTAGCAAGTTCAAGTGGCGCGGTATTGAAGTTCGCCTTGGATTAGCACTTGCGATGCTCTCGATGACGACCTTGTTTTTGGCGTTGTACAGCTCGACCACCTACGACAAGTTAGAACTGGCGTTAGTCGATCTAAAAGAAAAAGAGATACCCGCATTAGAACAGGCGGCGCGCCTTAATGATATGGTGCGCCTAGTGATTACCGACGCCTCCCAGCTGGTTGCCGCAGATTCTAACCTAGAGCGTCGTCATGCGATGGAGCGCATCGAAGAGAGCATCAATGGTATGAATCTGGTTCTGGCCCACTTTCCTGAATACCATGCCTATTTTAAAGATTTGATCATGCAGGTGAGTAACAGCTTAAGTTTGCTCTACCAAAGTGGCGAAGAATCCCGACAATTAAATAAAGAGCTGCGCAACTTATTGGAAGGCTTTTATCCTCTGTTGCAACAAGTCAGTGAAGAACTCGATAACCTGCCAGAGAGCCAAAAATCTCGCCTTCAGTATAGCCAGCTTAAAGCACTGCTTTTCTACCAGTTAGGTTTGGTCGAAAAGCTGTACAACGATGGTAGCTTTAATGAGTTGGATTACACCACTTATCGATTGGAGCAACTTGGCCAAGAATGGTTTAGTTTGTGGTTGGCAAGTGGGCTTGCTGAGTCGCTACCTGCGTTGGATGAAAAGTTATCGGTTATCTACACTTTAGCGTCTCGTTCTAGTCGATTAGTTCAGCTCAAAAATCAGGCGTTGGAGCACTATTACCAACAAGAGTTTTTGCTGGAGAACAGCCGCAAATACTTGCATCAACTGTCGGTTCAAATTGAGCGTAATACCTCCAACGTTAACCTTGAAATCGACTCCTCCATTGCTCAAGTTCAAAAGTCTCTTGCCTCGAATCGCACTTTCTCGTTGGTGTTATCGGTATTCAGCCTATTTGCCGCAGCAGGCGTGGCTTGGTTCTATGTGCGCAAAAATATCTTGGAGCGATTGCTCAATTTAAGAGACGACATGTTCGCGATTTCAACCGGGCACTTAGACACCCAAATAGAGCTCAAAGGGCATGACGAAGTCACTCAAATGGCAAAGTCTCTACAGGTGTTCCAAGCGACCGCCAAAGTGGTGAAAAAGACCAATCAAAAACTCGAAGCAGAGGTCGAAGAGCGTCGCATGGCTGAAGAGCGGTTAAGAGTGACACAAGACGAACTGGTGCAAGCGGGTAAGTTGGCTGCCTTAGGTCAGTTAAGCGTGGGAATTACTCATGAGATCAATCAACCGCTCACCGCGATCAGCAGTCATACTCGCAGCGCACAGAAATGGCTAGAGCAAGATCGCGCCGACAAAGCGACGCAGAATTTACTTAAGATTGAAACTTTATTGGGCAAGGTGGCGGCGTTGACTCATCATCTTAAAGCCTTTTCGCGCAAGAGTGATGGCAAGATTTCTTCGGTTGCCGTAATGCCCGTTGTGAATGATGCAATCGAGCTGTTTGCCAACAAACAGATCCCGATCGTCCTAGATTGTACTCTGTCATCAAAGGCAAGCGTACGCGCGAACCCAATACGTTTAGAACAAGTGTTGGTGAATCTCATCAGCAACGCCATTGATGCCGTAGAGCAGTGCTCTGAGCCATTAATCGTTGTATGTGTAGAGTGTGCGGATAACGAAGTGACAATCGCAGTGAAAGATAATGGCAAAGGGATTATAGCTGAAGATATCCCCCATATATTTGACCCGTTTTACACCCAGAAAGAGGTGGGTAAGGGCCTAGGTTTAGGCCTCTCCATCGCATTTAACATCATCAAGGATTTTGGTGGTTCGATTCGAGTTAACTCTCAGCTCAATATCGGCAGTGAGTTTGTTGTACATCTAGAACAAGGCAGATAACCATGGTTATGCAAAAGAACATTACCCTCATTGATGATGAATTGGATGTGGTTGAAGCGGTGAGTGAGATGCTAGAGCTAGAAGGGTTCAGTGTGACGAGTTTTACCGATCCTAAGCTTGGCCTGAAATCGTTATCACTAGATAGCAAACAGGTGGTGCTGTGTGACGTACGCATGCCCTACCTTGATGGTTTAGCCATGCTTGATACGATTCAAAGTCGAGCTCCAAAGTGCGAAGTGATATTAATGAGTGGCCATGGCGATATTCCTATGGCGATTGAGGCGATGAAGCTGGGCGCATTTGATTTTATTGAGAAGCCGCTGCAAAGCGATGAGCTGATTGAAAAACTCGATTTAGCCGTTACTCATATTCGTAACGTTCCTGAGGCGGCGAACGAATCTCAGCAATTGCCGATTGAAGAGGTGGTGATCGGTGTCTCTAACCAAATGGAGATGGTGCGAACTCAAGTGCTCGCACTCGCGCGTACTGGGGTCGATACCATTATTAATGGCGAGACGGGCACTGGCAAAGAGGTTATTGCTTCCGCTCTGCACCAATATTCAAAGCGCCGCGATAACCCCTTTGTTGCGATTAACTGCGGCGGGATGACTGAAAGCATCATTGAAAGTGAGCTGTTTGGTCATGAAGCAGGCTCCTTTACCAGCGCTAACAAAAAGCGTATCGGCAAGATAGAGCAAGCGCATGGCGGAACCTTATTCCTTGATGAAATAGAGAGTATGCCAATCGCAGTGCAGATTAAATTGCTGCGCGTGATCCAAGAGCGAGTCATCGAACGTGTTGGCGGTAACCGCTTAATTCCGGTCGATATTGTTGTGGTGGCAGCGAGTAAAGCTGATTTGGCTGAGCTAAGTAAACAAGGTGAGTTTCGCGCTGACCTCTTCTATCGATTGAACATTGCCAGTTTAAACTTACCTCCACTAAGGCAACGCAAAGAAGATATTCAATCTCTGTTTCGACACTTTGTGGTCCAAGCGAGTCAGAAGTATAAAACCCGCCCATCAACGCTCTACTCTGAGCAAATTCAGCAGCTATGTCGCCACGATTGGCCGGGGAATGTTCGTGAGCTAAGAAATGTCGCTGACCGTTTTGTACTCGGGATTGTTGGCGAGGGTTTTGATCTGCAAGCGCCTCCGACTCAAGGGAATGATGCGTTCGCCTTTGAGCAACAAATGGAGCAATATGAGCGCAACGTACTGACCGAAGCGCTGATTGAAATGTCCGGCAACATCAATGAAGTTTCACTGCGACTCAATCTGCCACGTAAGACCCTCTATCGTAAGATGAAAAAGCATCAACTCGATAAAGAGAACTTCAAAGCATAACCGACAAGACATAATTGACCCATCATAGAAGTTTAATAAAAGTATTATATTTATCTGTTTGAATTATAAGTGAAAAGTTTTTGGCACGCTGCGTGCTATTTAGACAATTGGCTTAGTTAGAAGTGAGGGAATGTTTCGCTAACGGCGAACCACAACTTCGACAAACTGAGCCTTATAACAAAACTATTTTGCTGCAAGGAGAATCAACAGATGAAGCAAATTTTAACCAGTGGTATCGCACTTTTGTTAGGTGTTAGTTCAGTTGCTATGGCGAGCAATGAACCCGCTCAAGTCGGTCCTCGACCATTATACCTAGTGAGTGATATGGAAGAGGGACCACTGAAAACCAAATTGGAAAGCTGCGAAGCCGGCCCATTTTATCGTAGTGACTTTTCTATCGGCCACCGCGGCGCTGCCATGCAGTTTCCTGAGCATACTAAAGAGTCTTATCTAGCAGCGATTGCGATGGGCGCAGGTGTCTTGGAATGTGACGTCACGTTCACTAAAGATAAAGAACTGGTCTGTCGTCATTCACAAAGCGATTTGCATACCACAACCGACGTTCTTGCTCACCCTGAGTTGGCTAAAAAGTGCTCTGTGCCGTTTAAACCTGCTAACCCAGCAACAGGTGAAGATGCGCAAGTGGAATGTCGTACATCAGATTTCACGTTGGCGGAATTCAAAACCCTTAAAGGCAAAATGGATGGTGCGAATCCGAAAGCAACTACGATTGAAGAGTACATGAATGGCACTCCGGGCTGGCGTACCGATCTTTACTCGCAAACGGGTACTTTGATGACGCATGCTGAAAGTGCTGAGCTTTTCAAAAAGCATGGTGTGAAGGTGACGCCAGAGCTGAAGTCAGCGGCAGTTGATATGCCATACAAAGGCTTTAGCCAAGCGGATTATGCGCAGAAGTTAGTTGATGAGCTAAAGGAGGCTGGCTTCTCAGCGAAAGATGCTTATGTGCAGTCATTCAATCTTGATGATGTGAAATACTGGATTAACAACGAGCCAGAATTTGGTAAACAAGCGGTCTACTTAGATGACCGTGTCTACAACCTAGAAGGCTTTACCGCGACGTTGGAAAACATGAAAGCGCTATCAAAAGAGGGCGTGCAAATCATCGCACCACCGCTTTATGCACTGATTCAACTTGATGATAAGAATGCGATTGTGCAGTCAGAGTACGCTAAGTTAGCTAAGCAAGCCGATCTCGATATTATCGCGTGGACATTAGAGCGCTCTGGTCCTTTAGCGCAAGGTGGCGGTTGGTATTACCAAACCGTGACTGAGCAGATCAATCAAGATGGCGACATGATGAAAGTGCTAGATGTATTAGCGAAAGATGTTGGTGTACTTGGTGTGTTCAGTGACTGGCCTTCAACGGTCACCTACTACGCGAACTGTATGGATATCTAATTCTATCGTCACTAATAAACAAGCCCGAGTTAACTCGGGCTTTTTTGTATTGGAATAACGCTAACGTCTAAGACTGCTTGAAGTATTTGTTGTTGGTTAAGTATTCAACAACCACTTCGACGTTGTTTTTAGTCTGCTTATTCACTCGCCCTGGGAAGGCTTGTTCTAGCTTGTCGAGGCGGTCAAACTCAGTGTGCCAAATCTTACCCCACTTGGTTTCTGTTTTGCGGTCGCAAGCGGTTTTGTTCTCAGCATCGTAGCAGTCCCACATCAGTGGATTCTCGGTCTGTGAGTAACCGTCATAGCCTTCTTCGCCGTTGATATTAAAGTTGGTCGACTCGACAT
This sequence comes from Vibrio orientalis CIP 102891 = ATCC 33934, assembly GCF_000176235.1. Lineage (NCBI taxonomy): Bacteria > Pseudomonadati > Pseudomonadota > Gammaproteobacteria > Vibrionales > Vibrionaceae > Vibrio > Vibrio orientalis. Next base: position 1,530,807 of record NZ_ACZV01000004.1, read on the forward strand.
AGGCGATTGGAATGCCTGCACAGGCAAACGGCGCGTGATCAGACCAAGAGCCCGTTTCTCCCGCTGGGTAGCCCGGGAAGCCAGGGTGAACGACATACTTTTGCTCTTCACCGATTCTATCAATTGAAGCTGCGAGCATGCCATCGCGAACCCAAGTCTCTTTATTGTAGGTTTTATCGCTAAGACCAATCGCTTCACAAGTTTTCTGGTATTGCTTGTAGTCAGAGTGTGCCGCGTGAACATAGACAATATCGCCACCGCCGACAGTGTCATAGTTAATCATGGCAATGACGTTGTCTAATTGGCCTTTCTTGAGCGCCTCGGTGACGTAATGTTTAGAACCGTTGAGACCATTTTCTTCCGCACCGACAAATAGAACTCTAACGGTATACGGGATCTCTTGCGCCGCATGAAGGGCTTCAGCGATGGCGGTTGCGGCCGCTAGACCCGCACCATTATCCGTTGCGCCTAATGATCCGTGGTCATCGCCAGTGGAATCATAGTGTGCGACGAGGACGATGGTGTCTGTTGAAAGTCCTGCTTTTTCAACAATGTAGTTGTTTGAAGTCTTAGTTTTACCGCTCTTCTCGTAGCTGAAAGGTTGGGTTATTACGTCGTAGCCTACTTGTGTCAGTTTGTTTTTGATCCATTCGCCAGTCTCAATTTCTTTAGCCGAGCTTGCTGGGCGAGCACCAATCCCATCACTGCCATCGGCAATTTGAGCAAGGTATTTGACCGCTTTATCACTGTAGTTCGTTGTAGTGGGAGCGTCGGTTGCAAAGCTATATCCAGACACACTCAATGTGAAGAGTGCAGAGCATAACAGGGTCTTCTTCATAATAGATCCTTAGACTATGAGGAGCAGTATCTGCCGCTTGTCGACAATATCCAATTGAACACATAGTTGCGGCTTATAGGTTTGAGCTACCTATTTTAGGGAGCAGGAGAAGGCTATCACGCTGCATGGCTTATTTGTGTGAAATGCTTCAAATTGAAACATTGATTTTGGTGCAGATTAAGGTCAAGAAGTTGAATTTATATGCCAAATAACTGTTTGATAGAAAAGAATAATAGCGGTGAGGTACTAGTTATTTAACAGGAGTGGGTACATATTTATGCGACATCTTCAGTCGATATTCTATTTATGTGAACAGAGCAGATAACCGAGTTAAATTATTCATTCACTCTATGATCTCGCTAACAAACGGGTTCGGCATTTTTCCATGTGATTAAGTTTTATTCAGATATTATCTACTCAGCTTGCTATCACCCCCTTTGATTAACTAGCAGGAAGCGTAGATTCACTGAGTGAAATTTATGGGACATAAATGACCCAAATGCGTTATCTAACGTTGGACATCAATGACCCAAAGTGTTTTTGGTTATTTTGAATTCAATTTAAATTATTGAAAAATAAAGATTTAAATATTGGCACGCCACCTGCTATATGGAGAGGGAACATCAACAATAACGTGAATGTAAGGTTCTAATATGAAAAACAGTGTAAATGGATTGTTAATCGCTGGCTCTTTGCTGCTACCTTCTCTGGCGATGGCAAGTGAGTGTGCTACTCGCGGGGTACTGGATGATAGATACTGTGATGAAAACCAAGATTTAGTGGCAGATGCGCCAAAGGATGCAAACGAGTGGATCGACCCAAGTACCTTGGTGTTTACGTATACGCCAGTAGAAGACCCAGCGCTTTATAAAGATGCTTTTGCCGATTTCCAAGCGCACCTAAGTAAGGTTACTGGCAAAAAGGTTATCTACTACACTGTTCACTCAAACTCAGCTCAGGTTGAAGCGATGCGTTCAGGTCGCCTTCACGTTGCGGGTTTCTCAACAGGTCCAACGGGTTATGCAGTAAACCTAGCGGGTTACGTACCTATCGCCGTAAAAGGGGATGAATCGGGCTTCCAAGGCTACAACCTAGTGACGATCGTACGTAAAGACAGTGGCATTAATGGGATGGCGGATCTAAAAGGTAAGCGAGTTGCCCACACTTCGGCCTCTTCTAACTCAGGTAACCTTGCGCCACGCGCTCTGTTTCCAGCACAAGGCTTAGTACCTGACCAAGATTACAAAGTGCTTTACTCTGGTAAGCATGATCAATCTATTCTAGGCGTATTCAATGGCGACTACGATGCCGCGCCTGTGGCCTCTGATGTTTATGACCGTATGGTTGCAGCAGGTCGTGTTGATGATTCTGAGCTGAAAATCATTTACCGTAGCCCACGTTTCCCAACGTCTGCATTTGGCTACGCGTACAACCTAAAACCTGAGTTAGCAGAGAAAATTAACGAAGCCTTCTTTAGCTATCGCTTTACTGAAGAAATGAGTGATGCCTTTAAAGGTGCTGATCGTTTCTCACCAATTTCCTACCAAGAAGAGTGGGCGGTGATCCGTGATATCGCACACGCAACAGGTACGGCTTACACCAAAGCGGGCCTGAAGAAACTTGCTGAAAAAGATGCTGCGAAGCGCGCTAAGAAAAAAGCGGCAGAGTTAGCGAAGCAAGCAACCAACCAGTAATTCTTCAATCAATAACGACTAAGTACGGTGCCTTGTGTGTAGGGCTCGGGGCATCGTACACCCTAAATTTAGGCTCAAGATATTAAAAAGGAAGAGTAGTATGGCTGTAGCAAGCTGTGACAGAACTAAGTATGACGGAATAAAGATCAACAACCTTTTTCATGAATACGTGGCAGGCAAGCCAATCCTTAAAGGTATTGATATTGATATCGACCAACCGGGCATTATTGCCATCATTGGCCCATCAGGGACAGGTAAAAGTACTTTGCTTCGTTGCATCAACCGCCTTAACGATCCAACCAGCGGTGAGATCTTATTCGAAGGGGAAGACTTAACCAAGTTGCAAGGCCAAGCGCTACGTAAGCAACGTCGCCATATTGGTATGGTTTTCCAAGAGTACAACTTAGTTGAACGCCTAACCGTGATTGAAAATGTCTTAAGTGGCCGATTGGGCTATATGTCTTCATGGAATGCTTGGCGTCGTAACTATTCAAAAGAAGATTTGCGCAAAGCGTTCGAGCTTTTAGAATTCGTAGGCTTACAAGATTTTGCTAATCAGCGCGCAGACAGTCTTTCTGGTGGTCAGCGCCAACGTGTCGGTATTGCCCGTGCTGTCATGCAAGATCCATATATCTTACTGGCAGATGAGCCGACCTCTTCACTCGATCCGAAAACGGCGGTTGAGATCATGGAGTTGATGGAAACCTTCGCCAAAGAAAAACAGATCCCTGTGCTGGTGAACATCCATGACGTGAACTTGGCTAAGCGTTTTGCTAACCGCATTATCGGCATGTGTAACGGCAAAGTTCATTATGATGGTAGTCCTGAAGGCATCAGTGAAGAAGATCTCAAGATCATTTACGGAGGTGAGTCATGGCTGGATTAAGCTCCTCATCTTCTGCGTCAATCAATGTAGAAAACCCATTTAAAACGTCTTGGGCGAGTCGTTTAGGTGTCGTTGCTATCGTGGCCTATTTGTTCTACAGCTTTGCAACCTTAGATCTAACGCTTGATAGATTAATTATTGGTTTTGGTGAAAGCGAACGCTTACTTTCTCGTATGTTCCCGCCTGACTTTTCTCGCTCTAATCTACTCCTCAGTGGTTTAGCGGAAAGCTTACAAATTGCGATTATTTCGAGCTTTTTTGGCATCGTTATATCGTTGTTCTTGGGCTTATTGGCTGCGCGTAACATGATGCCATCGATTGTGTCGACGCCAGTGCGTGGTTTTATCGCCTTATGTCGCTCTTTCCACCCAGTCATCATCGCAATCTTGTTTGTAAAAGCGGTAGGCTTTGGCGCACTAGCCGGGATTTTAACCTTAGTCTTTGCCTCCATCGGCTTTATTGCCAAGTTGTTTGCCGAAGCGATTGAAGAAATCTCCTTTAAACAGGTGGAAGCGATCCGAGCAACGGGCGCGAGCTTTATTAGCGTGATTCTGTTTGCGGTCATGCCGCAGGTATTTACTCGTTTCATCGGATTTTCCAGTTACCAGCTTGATTCAAATCTACGTAACTCGACCATGGTCGGTATCGTTGGTGCGGGTGGCTTAGGTGGGACACTGTTTTCAGCATTCCAACGCTTTGACTATGATTTTGTCGCAGCGATTCTGATTACGATTATCGCGCTGATTCTAGTGGGTGAGTTCTTGTCTAATGTAGTAAGGAGAATCTTCTAATGACGACAGCTTCTATTGATAGAGAATGGCAACGTTTTACCTTTAATGAGCGCATTGCAAGATTCGCAGCCTACCTTTGTTTTGTTTCGGCCATTGTATGGTCTTGGCAGACGGTAGAAGTCATTCCTGAGTTTCTCTACGACGCGCCGGCGCAGTTTGCGGATATGTTTGGTCGAATGGTGCCGCTCGATTATGGTTTCTACCCGACAACCATCCATGCTGCGCTGATTGAAACTTTGCACATCGCGACGTTAGGTACCTTGTTTACACTGATATTGGCAATTCCATTGGCATTGCTTAATGCGCCAAATATCACACCAAATAAAACGTTAAACTGGATAGCGCAGTTCTTCTTAGTGTCATCGCGTTCAGTAAACTCCTTAGTTTGGGCTTTACTTTTCATTGCACTGTTTGGTCCGGGTGTACTGGCGGGCATTATGGCGATTGCAGTCCGTAGTATTGGCTTCGTGGGCAAGCTATTGGCGGAGGCGATTGCCGAAGTCAATATGGGCACCATTGAAGCGCTAAAAGCGACAGGAGCTTCTTGGGCAAGTATCTTGATGAAAGGTTATTGGCCTCAGGTTATGCCGGCATTCTTCTCGATTGTGCTGTTCCGCTGGGATATCAACGTGCGTGAATCTGCTGTACTTGGTTTGGTTGGTGCGGGTGGTATTGGTGTGGTTCTAAATGATGCTCAAAACCTATTTGAGTGGCAGAAAGTATCGATGGTACTAGTGAGCATTTTCGCTGTGGTTGTATTGGCTGAGGCATTGGTCGTGCATGTACGTAAGAAGCTAATTTAAGCTTAAGCCGTGTACAGCAAAAACAAAAAGGCAGGGGGGACTCTGCCTTTTTCAATTAATCCATTATCAATCCCTTTCAGCTTGGCATCTTGTCAAAAAGGTTACTCGCTTAAAGTGTCGACAAGAGTTGGCTCATCATCAGGATGGTGAGTTTGGTGTTCTTCCAACCAATGCGGGTTGTTATGTATTGCTTCTATCAGCTCTTGATCTACGTGGGCGAAGTAAAGGTCTTCTTCAGCTTTGCCTCTGAGTCTGAGTTTTTCCGTAAAGTCCATGGCTTGCCTCCTTGGAATCACGACGTCCTATTTAAAGTATAGTTAGCCGTGACCCACCCAGAGGCGAAGGTCCACAATGATTGCTCAAAGTGAGAGGTTGGTAGGGTATTAATTTTCGTTTTTGAGTACGAGCAACTGTTGGCTAAATTCAGAAAAGCCAAAGCCGCCTGGCTGACTCATGACAAGACTCGGTTTATGGCTCAATTTGTGCCAATAATGCTCTATGTTCTTAACGCCGACCGTCATTGGCAGTGTCTCGAACATTTGCTGGTCATTGAGCGAATCACCCACATAGCAGCATTTATCCAAAATCTCTTGCTCGTTGAGCCCTTTGCTTTTCAGGTAGGCAAACGCACTGTTGCGCTTAGAGTGTTCACCATACCAAGCGTTGATGTGAATAGAGCTCGCCGTCGCATGGGCGCCTAGTTGGTGGATTTGGGCCACAAGTTGTTCAATTACCCTTGGGTCAAGCGGTTCGCGGTTTTGGCCAATATCGATGGCGACTTCGCATAAGCGGTACGCTTGATCCAGAGTCAGGTTGATATCTGAATATTGACTCAGCAGTTGTTCGACTTGGCTCTTTAGTTCTGCTTGTTGGGAGCGCATGGTTTCAAGCGGAACGCTGCTTGTTAAGCTAATCCCGTGCTCCCCTTTTTCTAAGGTGAAAGCACCGTTTTCTCCCAGTACCGCATCCACTGGCCAAAGTTGCGCGATATGATCACACCAACCCGCACATGCGCCGGTGACGGCCACAATCTTGATTCCTTGCTGCTTAAGAGCGTTGAGAGCAATCAGTGTTTCTGGCGGAAGTTTGCCTTGCCAAGTCAAGGTATCGTCGACGTCAGTCAGTACCCATTCAATGTTTTTCCAATCCTTTGAAAGTACGTTTTCCATCTATTCATATCGTGTTTTTGAGCGAATAGTTGAGTCTACCTAAGCCATGACGGAATTTCAGTGAGGTGAGTAAAGTTAACGGATTCTCAGTGACGGTTCACTTTTCAGCAATAACGTTTCGTTGTTGTAAATAGTTATCATTTTTATATAACCATTGGTACAATATCTAGCTTGGTAGTGTTAGAAATATCATTAATTTATCGGGGGCATTGTGGCAAAGGCATCTAATACAGCGAAGGCGGTAGCGACGTTTAATCGTATTAGTAAGGTTTTATCCTTTATTCACAGTCACCTGGATGCGCCGCTTTCACTTGAAGATATCGCGGCGCAGAGCTGTTGGTCTCGCTGGCAATTACAACGCGTCTTTCAGGCAGAGACAGGGTTGACGGTGGCCAACTATGTCCGTGAATTAAAACTTAGTGCAGCAGCCGAGTTGCTATTAGATTCTGATCAGAGAGTGATCGACATTGCCATCGCACTGGGCTTCAATTCTGAAATTGCCTTTAGCCGTGCGTTTAAGCAATTTTTTGGTCACAGTCCAAGAACGTACCGCAACAATGCCCAACGCATAGGGCTGAAAAAGCCGATTGAAGTGTCTGAAGTAAGTATCAATGGCGCCAATGAGCTCGCGTTTGTTGAGGTCCGAATCGACACCAAAGAAGCCTTTATTCTGAAGGGGGTAAAAGGCGAGATTAAAGGGCTTTTCTCTCTATTGCCTGATTTTTCCTATGTGGTACCAAAACTTTGGCAGCAGTTAGAGGCGATTGTTCACCCTTCCTCTGTGCCTCAAGGCCAACTACTTGGGGTCGTTGATGTGACGAAAGCGGCTTTTGATGGCAGCAATCTTTTCTATTGGGCTGGGCTTGAGCTGCACCAGAGCACGCTAATGCCCCAATTGCCGAGCGTGGTTTCTGACGAGTTAGATATCTTGAATGTTCCCCAGCAAACTTACGCTGCGGTAAAACATAAAGGTCCGATAGAGACTTTGCCAAAAACCTTAGAGTGGTTCATTTTACATTGGTTACCGAATTCTGATTACCGCGGTATTGATGGCTATGAGCTGGAAGTATACCCGCAACACTACCAAGCGGATTCTCCAGATGCGGAGATGGAGTATTGGGTGCCGATCTCCAAGGTTTAAGCTGTTTGATAAACCCTCTCCACTGCCATTTTCTCGTTAACTTGCACCAAATTGTTAACTTTAATTTCCGTCTGCCTATATTATGCAAATGATATTTATTCTCAATAAAGAAAAGCATTGGTATAGAAGAACAACATGGATAATACGATGACATTTAAGCGCTCAGCCGTAGCGCTCGCGTTGCTAGCGACATTTTCAGCTCCCATTTTAGCAGCCGATCAAAGCAACCCTGATACCACTCAACTTGAAACCATCACTGTGCTAGGTAAGGCGTATCGAAATACCGCAACCAAAACCGCACTGGAGCCAGAAGAAACGCCGCAAGGCATTACCGTTCTTGATGGTGAGTTGCTTGAACAGCGTGGCGTCAAATCCGTATCTCAAGCGCTTCGCTATGCGCCGGGTGTAGTGACTGAGCAAAAAGGTGCATCAGTGACCATGTATGATAACTACTCAATTCGTGGTTTCGATAACAAGAACGTTAACTACTACGATGGTTTGGCACTTCAGTACTTAAACGGTTGGAACTTACAGCCACAAATTGACCCTATTGCGATTCAGCAGATTGAGGTATTTAAAGGCCCAACATCAGTTCTTTATGGTGCAATGCCACCGGGTGGTATGGTCAATATCATCGCTAAAAGCCCTCAGTTGCAAGACAGCACCTCAGTCGGTGTGGCGACGGGTTCTAGAAACTTGATGGAAGCTTCAATTGATACCACAGGGCAAATCGGCGATAGCAACTTATCTTACCGTGTTATTGCGCTTGCTCGTAAGCAAGATAGTCAGGTCGATTTCGCTGAAGAGGAACGTTACGTATTCGCTCCATCACTAGATTGGCAAGTGACCGATCGTACGTTAATCAACTTTAACCTCTACTACCAAAATGATCCGTCGCTGGGTATCAACTCATCCCTGCCTTCTATGGGCATGGTGACTGACAGTCCAGTTGGTTCAATTTCATCTTCTACGTCAGCAGGAGACAAGAACTGGAGTACATTCGAACGTGAAGTTCTGATGCTGGGCTACAAAATTAACCACGATTTTGAGAGTGGTTGGAGCTTCTTACAAAACGCTCGCTATACCGATGCGTCTTTGTATCAAGAAAACACTTATCACTACTGCGATGAAGCGAGCGGCTACTGTGATTTTAATGCTCAAACTGGCGAGTTAACTCGTAACATCTACAGCACCGATGAAAGCTCAACTGGCTTTGTGATTGATAACCAGTTGTCCAAGCTAGTTGTTACCGGTGATGTTGAACATAACTTACTGTTTGGTTTTGATTACCAACAGCTAAGTGGTGATGCGAAATACACGACCTTCGGTCAAATCAGTGGCTTTAACGTCTTTAACCCGAACAACAACATGATTGATCGTAGCCAACTGACAGCAACCAGTGTTAGCAACGATAAAGTGGATGTCGAGCAGTTAGGTTTCTACTTCCAAGATCAGTTGCGCTATAACGCACTTGTGTTGATTGCTGGTGGTCGCTACGACCAGTATGAATCAACCAGTAACTACAATGGCTTCGAGACCAAAGCTGACCAAAGTGAATTCTCTTACCGTGTTGGCGCATTGTATGAGCTATCCAATGGTATCTCTCCTTTCATCAACTATGCGACCAGCTTTGAACCTGTTGCTGGTGTAAGTGCATTTAACGAACCGTTCGAAGCAGAAACTGGCAGCCAAATCGAAGGTGGTGTGAAGTACCAGTCTGAAGGCGGTGCAGTGGAATCGACCGTGTCTGTTTTCCACATCGTTAAGGAAAATGTGGTTATCACAGACCCATCATCTGCCGATTACCAAGGTCAGTTGCAAGTCGGTGAAGTGACGTCACAAGGCGCTGAGTTTGAAGCGCGTTGGTACCCAACAGACTCTGTCGATGTACTGGCTAGCTACACCTACTTAGATGTTGAGATTACCGAAGATGGTGACAACGGCCTACAAGGAACGACGCCAATTTATGTACCAGAACACTCGGCGACACTTTGGGCTAACTATTACGTAAGCTCGGGGGCATTAGACGGTGCTCGCTTGGGCGGTGGTGCTCGTTATGTTGGCGAAATGCAGATGGACGCGAGCAATACCCAAGGTAAAGTCCCTTCATACACGGTTGTCGATCTTTCTCTTGGCTATGATTTAGGTTATGCGAGCGACTCTTTAAGCGGTGCTCAAGCGAACCTTATCATCAACAACCTATTTGATACCGATAATTACACTTGCTACGACAAGTACAATTGTTGGTACGGAGCGGAGCAGTCAATCGAGCTAAATGTGAATTACGAGTTTTAAGCTCTTAAACACCTCAAGTAAATGGGCAGCTCATCATGGGCTGCCCTATCTGATCTAAGCCGCTATTTTGGGTTGTCAGGAGGAGATGATACACCTCTGCAAACTTGCGAACGGCTCACTGCTCTTGGGGTAAAGACGGTAATCGTCAAACTTGGTGCTAACGGGTGTTTAGTCTCGGAATCGGGTGTCAATGAACCCTATAATGTATTAACAACGTACGCAGACGCCGCAAAGAATAAATTCAAATAGGAACAAAACAATGCCTACCTTAAACGAGCAGCTACAAGCGCTGAAAGTTATCCCTGTTATTGCGATTGATAATGCACAAGACATTATTCCACTGGGTAAAGTGTTGGCGGAAAACGGCCTGCCAGCAGCAGAAATTACTTTTCGCTCAGAAGCGGCAGTAGAAGCAATTCGACTCTTGCGTGAAGCGCAGCCAGATATGCTGATCGGCGCAGGCACTGTGCTTAATAAAGAACAGGCGATGGCAGCAAAAGAAGCGGGCGCAACCTTTATTGTGTCACCGGGTTTTAACCCAAATACTGTCAAAGCGTGCCAAGAGATTGGTATTGATATCGTGCCGGGCGTAAACAACCCAAGCACCATTGAAGCGGCCTTAGAAATGGGCCTAACCACGCTCAAGTTCTTCCCAGCGGAAGCATCAGGTGGCGTAAACATGGTTAAGGCATTGCTGGCTCCATACACCGACGTGAGTTTAATGCCGACGGGTGGAATCAATCCTGCCAACATCAAAGACTACTTAGCGGTGCCACGAGTACTGGCGTGTGGTGGCACATGGATGGTTGATAAAAAGCTGATTGAAGCAGGCCAATGGGACGAACTGGCTAAGCTCACTCGTGAAGCGGTTGCCCTCGTTTCCGAGTAATCACATTATCCCACGGTTTCCAAAGCGCCTCTATTCTGAATCAGATGGAGGCGTTTTTGTTTTAGATAGCCGCTCATTTTCGATTCTAATTCGCAGCCATGAGTGACTAGCTTTGAGTCGGCAAAAATTGTAATCCCCAACTTTTGTGCCTTTACTTTATCCCATAACTATAAACCCAATAATAATGGATAACGTGATGAGCAAACCTGTTATAGCTGCAAACAAACCAATCAAAGTCGAACTCACTGCCGGGGAAGAGAATTACTTCTGTACTTGCGGCCGTTCTAGCAATCAACCATACTGCGATGGCTCTCATGCAGGGACGGGCTTTAAACCCAAAGCCTTCACTACTGAAGAGAGTGGCGATGCCTACCTATGTCGCTGTAAACATACCCAGAATCCACCGTTTTGTGATGGAGCCCATAAGCAATTTACTGATGCAGATGTTTGCAAGGAAGGCCCAGGGGTTCAGATCCAAACCATTGATGTCGCTCCAGCAGCAAGTGCAACCAAAGAAGAACCCACGGTTGAATTTATTCATCAGTTGGCGCGAGAAGGTTTAGCCAAAGTGGGACATCACGGCCCAATGACCTCTATGGGTGTACCACGACATTTACTGCCCCATTGGGATGACATTCAAGTGATGGTGGCGCAGATGGCGAGCAAGCCATTAATGGAAGATGTGCCAGTCGCTACAGAGCTGATTATTGGCCCGCAAGCGAAAAAGCCGCTTAAACTGAATATCCCGTTGTTTGTCTCTGACATGAGTTTTGGTGCGCTATCTGAAGAAGCGAAAGTCTCTTTAGCCAAAGGGGCTGAGCTTGCCGGTACAGGCATTTGCTCGGGCGAGGGCGGAATGTTGCCAGAAGAGCAGGCAGCAAACTCACGCTATTTCTATGAGTTAGCCAGTGCCGGGTTTGGTTATGATGAGTCAAAGCTGAAGAATGTTCAGGCGTTTCATTTTAAAGGTGGTCAAGGCGCGAAAACCGGAACCGGAGGCCATCTTCCGGGCGCCAAGAATATTGGTAAGATTGCCCAAGTTCGCGGCATAGAGGCGGGAACGGCAGCGATATCTCCACCAACATTTAAAGACTTAACAACCACCGAAGATTTTAAGCAGTTTGCCAATCGAGTCAGAGAAGTCACTGGCGGTATCCCGATTGGTTTTAAGCTCAGCGCTAACCATATCGAGGAAGATATTCAATTTGCTTTAGATGCCAGTGCTGATTACATCATCTTAGATGGCAGAGGGGGCGGCACGGGCGCCGCGCCGGAAATGTTCCGTGATCATATCAGCGTGCCGACCATTCCTGCTCTAGCCAGAGCCAGAGCTTATTTGGACAAAGTCGGCGCTAGTGGTCGGGTTACCTTGATCATTACCGGAGGTCTGCGAGTGCCAATGGATTTTGTTAAAGCGATGGCGTTAGGGGCTGATGGTGTGGCGATTTCCAATAGTGCCATGCAGTCGATTGGTTGTGTTGCGGCAAGAATGTGTAACACCAACAATTGTCCCGCTGGGATTGCGACGCAAAAAGCGGACTTAAGACAAAGGCTCAATATCGATAAGGCGTCCAATCAATTGAAGAACTTCTTTGAAGCGTCAACCGAGTTGATGAGTGTAATGGCAAGGGCGTGTGGTCACCATCAGTTGAGTCAGTTTAATCGTTATGACCTTGCGACTTGGGATCGGGAAATGGCCCACCTTGCGGGAGTTCGATATTCTGGAGTGGTGGACTTAACCCAAAATTAAATGGTTTTGAGTTAGTACTCTCGCTAAAGTTTACCGATAATATATTGAATAGTAAGGATTAAGAAACATCCTGTTCAATCTTTGAATTACCTTACTAATAAAATTATAAATTACCAACTAAAATTAACGGGTGCTTGATGCGTTTATGGTTGGAGGTAAGCATGAATTTTTTTGTCCAGTTTGATGAAGAAGGTATGTACCAAAATAACCCGTGGGATATTCCAGTCCCTTACTTAAAAGGGGAGGTACGTGCGCTGAATCCTCTGCTAGCCATGGTGCTGATTGAGAGAAATCAAGCTCACCTCTATCATAAAAACCAAGATCTCCAAGCTGAGCATGGTGGCGTAAAGTAACCTACTCAGCTCAAATACGTTAGTACTTGTTGGTAAAGTGATCCATTTAGGTATGAATGGATCACTTTAGCGATGTCGTAACTGGAAATACCTGTTGTCACAATGGCAACACGCTAATTTCCCTTCATTGACATATTATCTTCGCAAACGATTACTGTGAGCGAACCACGATGTCCCGATTCCTTTTATGCAGTTTTGCCTTTGTACTGCTTTATCCAACCGCGATTGATCTTTACTTGGTCGCACTGCCTCAAATTGCGAAAGATCTGGCGGCGAGCGAGTCGCAACTCCATATCGCATTCTCAATCTATCTTGCAGGTATGGCGACGACAATGCTGTTTGTTGGTCGCCTTGCTGATCGTTTTGGCCGAAAACCGGTAGCAATGGCAGGTGCGGTGATATTTTCGATTGCTTCAATGCTGGCTGGAGTGTCAGAAACCAGTGACAGCTTTCTTGTGATGCGATTTTTCCAAGGGGTTGGAGCCGCTTGTTGTTACGTCGTGGCCTTTGCCATTTTACGAGACACATTAGATGACCATAAGCGAGCTAAAGTGCTGTCGATGCTCAATGGTATTACTTGCATGATCCCTGTGTTGGCGCCCGTAATTGGTCATCTAATTATGCTTAAGTTTCCGTGGCCAGCCCTTTTTACTGTCATGACAATGATGGGACTCGCGGTAGGTTTTATCGCGACGGTAATACTGAAAGAGACCTTGCCACAGCAGACTCGAACGGAGGTAAGTAAAGAGGCTGACAGCCAAGAGTCGTTATTCAATCGATTCTTTATTTCACGAGTCTTGTTCACTGCATTGGGGGTGACGGCGATACTTTCTTATGTGAACACCTCTCCAATGATCGTAATGGATACACTTAATTTCACTCGTGGTGAGTACTCGATGGCGATGGCTTTACTTGCCATGGTAGGGATGTCGACTTCATTTTCTGCGCCGATCTTCCTGAGTTACTTCAAGCAAAAAACATTACTGATAGCGTCGCAAGTAATAATCATGATGTCGGCTATCGCTATTCTCGCGGCTCACGTGAATGGCGATAGCTCGACTCTTTACATGCTGGGTTTTGTATTGGTTAGTATGGGATTTTCGCTCGGCTTTGGTGTCGCGATGAGTCAGGCCCTCAGTCTATTTTCTCGCAAAGCAGGTCTTGCGAGTTCCATGCTAGGTATTGCTCAGGTTTCTTTTTCGGCATTCTACATCTGGGTGATGGCTTTACTCGGCGTTTCTGCAGTGATGATGTTGTTTATTGCTCTGGCGATGGGTAGTGTTGTCGGTCTCTGTCTAATATTATTAGTTTCAAATCAGCACTCTAGTGAATGCCATGAAGAAATCTCTTGCCCGTCTTGACCTAAATTTGTTGTTCACTCTGCAATTGTTATTGCAGGAGCAGAGTGTCACTAAAACCGCGAAAAAACTCAATGTTACTCCTTCAACGGTGAGTAAATCCTTGGCCAAGTTGAGAGATTGGTTCGGTGATCCACTGTTTGTTAATACTCCGCAGGGACTTAAGCCAACGACCCTTGCGACGAGTATGGAAGAAAGTTTGTCTGATTGGACCCAGATCGGCACTGAGCTTATCTCTCGTCGTGGTGATGCAGCGCCTACTGGTGTGCGCTTTAATCTAAGTGTTGAATCGCCTTTATCATTAATTATGGTTGATGAGCTGACCAGTCGTATCCATAAAACCTATCCAGACTCAAAAGTTAAGTTCTACAACTGGGACTATGATTCGGTTGATGCCATAACGCGTGGAGAAGTTGATATTGGTTTCACTGGCCGTGAGAGCCACCCTCGTTCCAAAGAGTCATTAAATTTGCTGCCATACTTCATCAACTTTGAGGTGCTGTTTTCCGATCTTCCTCTGGTTTACTTACGTAAAGATCACTCAGCATTAGAGCAAGAGTGGAACTTAGAGACCTTTCTAAGCTACTCGCATATCAATGTGATTTGGGAAAAAAGTGAAGAATGGGCGCTTGATGAAATACTCATTGAACAAGGTCTTGTAAGAGATGTAAGAGTTACCATGGCGACTTTTGAGCAAGCGCTGTTCGTCGCAGAGAAGCCGGGGCATGAGATGCTCACTACCGCGCCTAAATATTGTCAGCGCTATTGCCAGCAGATTCACCCAGATCTAGTCGCGTTACCGATTCCAATTGGAGAGGAATATCAGCACAAGTTAGTGATTCCATTTACCATGATTTGGCATAAGCGTAACAATCAAAACCCTAAGATTACTTGGTTAAGAGAAACGCTCAAAAGTCTCTACCAAGAATAGTAGTAGGTGAAGGTAAGGTGTGTTAAATATGAATTTACATTGTAAATCGCCTCAAGCCGTACTTGAGGCGATTTCTTGTGTAGCTGTGCCCGTTAAGCGATTTATTTAAAGCACACCTCAGCCCAGCGCGCGAGTCCAGCCGTGACCGAACCAAAGTAGTTACCAGACACTACTTCAATATTGGGTAAGGTTTGTTGGACCGCACCGCGTAAAATCGGTGAGCGCGCAGAACCTCCGGTCATAAAGATCGCATCCGGCTTAACATTGCCTTGTTCCACGGCTTCTTTAACCAGTTCAGCCATTTTCTGCTTGGGCGTTTCTATCGCATCGGTCATATCTTCAAAGTGGATGTCCACTTCCAATTGCTCGGACAATAATTGGATAACACCGCGATAGTGCGCGTGGTCAGACAGAGCGATCTTGGCTTCTTCTGCTTGGCGAACTAATCGGTAGCCGAGCGTTTCGTGAAAAACTTCCAGAAGGCGAGCGAGTTTTTCAGGCTCTTGCGCTTCTTTCTTCAACAGCTTTAACGTCGCCAAGTTGGCGCGAGAATAGAAATCGGCCTGTGCATCAACACTGTTGATCGCGATTGGGTTCCAGAACTGAATGGTTGGCATAACGATATTGGCCGTGGTTTTACTGCCAAGGCCAAATGGTGTCATTAACTGTTTAAAGGCAAGGGCGATATCGAGATCATTCCCTCCGACGCGCTGACCGCTGTGCGCCAACAGACTTTGTGTTCTGTCTGCTTTACCGCGCCAGCATGGGCCCATCTCAATCAATGAACAGTCTGTCGTACCACCGCCGATATCGACCACCAGAACGGTCTTGTTGTCGCTAAGTGACGCTTCGTACTCAAGCCCTGCCGCAACAGGTTCAAACTGAAACTCGACATTTTTAAAGCCCGCACGCGTTGCCGCTTTAAGAAGAATGTTTTCTGCCTGACGGTTAGCCGCTTCGCTGTCACGACCATGAAAGTTAACTGGGCGACCAATGACGGTATCTGTGATGGTGTGCTGAGCATCGCTTTCTGCTTTGCGCTTGATGTTATCCATCATCGCGCATACCAGATCTTCAAAAAAGCTCACCTGGACATCACGCAGGCCTGAGGCGCCTAAGAATGATTTTGGTGACTTAACGTAGTAACTCTCACTCGGATCTTGCAGGTAGTGGTCCAGTGCCGCTTGACCAAATGCAACCTCATCGGCAATAAACTCTATCCCTTCTTCGCGATTAATGTTGATTGCTCTGCGCAGCACCTGTTCGCCGATATTATCCAGCGGTTTGATATCGCGATACTTGAACAGATATTCAGCGACCGCTTCACGGCTAGGGGCGGATAGGGTAGAAGGAATATAAACGCTGTCGCCTTCCAGTTTGAGCAGCTTTGGCTCTCCTTGCTCCATTTTTGCCACTGAGCAATTTGCTGTTCCATAGTCAAAGCCAATAAACATTCGAACCTCCTACCATTGAAAAAAGGTCGGCAATGCTACCTTAATGTGAAAATGAATGCTACTGGCGATTTGTTAAGCATGTTTATTGTTGCCAACTTATAGTAATCTAAGTGAATATATTCGTTTCTAATTCATTGATTGTATTAGTCTAATGGTTTTTGAGAGGTGGTATGGATACCCGACAAGTGATGCTGGAATATAACCAGTTTGAAAGGCAGCAGTTTAGTGCGCAAGGGGGAAAGAAAGTGGATACCCCAGAATTGGTCCGCTTTGTTTCGCCACAGCAATATGGCAGCTACATCGCCTATTTCTCGTTGACCGTAGACAATGCTCAAGCGGTGATTGATCGAGAGAAGGCGTTTTTTAGCCATCTTGGTAAATGTTTTGAGTGGAAAACTTACGACACAGACTTACCCTCAGATATCCAACAGCGCTTGTTAAACAATGGCTTTGAGCAAGCGGATAAAGAAGCGTTTATGGTGGTGGATCTGACAGCAATTACCGCTAAACCCACTGATGAATCACTGTTTACTGAAGTGCATGATGAGCAAGGAATACGTGATGCCATTCGTGTTCAAGAGCAAGTTTGGGGTGGCAACTTTGATTGGCAATTTCAGCATTTGTTGAGTTTAAAGCAGCAAGATCCGGATGCGATTTCCATTTATGTCGTGTATCACCAAGGTGAGCCCGTAACCTCAGCATGGTTAACCTTTAATGGTGAGAGTCCGTTTGCCGGCATTTGGGGTGGGAGCACGGTAGAAGCGCATCGGGGTCAAGGTTACTACTCGTTGTTGCTTAACAAGCGTATTGTGGAAGCCAAGGCAAGAGGAAAAAAGTATCTCACGATTGATGCCTCTGATATGAGCCGACCTATCGTAGAGAAGTACGGTTTTCAATTTGTCACTCATACTACGGGCTATGAGTTTAATCCTTCCTAAGGAGAGACTATGAACGTTATCGAAGCCAACGTAGATCTGCATGCAACCTTACTTGACTATGCGAATGAGTGTTCTGCAGCGGGTATTCCCATGTATGAGCGTGTCATTGCGGATCCTAAGGGGTATTTAGCAAGCCTTGTTGCGAGAAAAAGCGCTGACTGCGCCGATCTCCCTGAGGGTTGGCTTCCAAGTACAACCTACTACTGTGTTGAGAATGACAAAGTATTAGGGGCAATCCGGGTTCGCAACGGCAACAATGAGTGGGTTGAAAATGTGATCGGTCATATCGGTTATGAAACTCGACCTTCAGCTCGTGGGCGAGGCGTGGCTAAATATCTGTTGTCTTGGGTTGTAGAAAATGCCATTGACGAGCGTGCGATAGTGACATGCGATGTCAATAATACGGCTTCTCGCAGAGTGATTGAAGCGTGTTCTGGCGAGTTCTTAGGGGAGTTTGAAGACCCAAGTGAAGGACGTGTCAGACGTTACGCTTTTTATCGAAATTGATACCGTCAGTACGGATGTGTAAAGAGGCGATCTTGGTCTCAGTTAGGCGCGATTCTAGGTGGTAGTGTAGTACGCATAGTAACCAGTTTATTCGGCTAAAATCGGCATTTTGCTATCACAAACGAAAGGGGTAACTATGTTAGGTGAAGATCATTCATTACTTAGTGAGTTTTCGGAATTTAAAGAGACGATTCTTGCTCTAGCAAAGATGAACGAAGCGTTTTTGAAAGACATGAAAACGTACGACGGGCTAGATAAGGAGATTAGGACGTTAGAGTTAAAAGACTCTCCGATCAGCGATGAAGATATGCATCAAATGAAACACGATAGAGCGATGCTGAAAGATAATCTTCACCAGCGTATTCTCACAGCTCATCAGTAGCGAAATGATTGAAGAAAAAGAGCGATTCGTCGCTCTTTTTTGCGTTGTAACTAAATAAAATTAACCAATAGAGTTACAGATCCCCAACTCGGTCGTCCCTCCCTCTTGAGGATGACAGGTACAGACATAGACCCTTTATTGTTTTCAAGCCACAGTAAAGGGAAGGCGCGCGTTATTTTCGGTCATTCCATAGAACGACGAAGGAAGGAGCAGGGAACCTCATGGCGTGAATATTTACTCCCATTGAGTCAGTGGAGTTTGTGCTGACTTATTCTTGGTCCATAGTTTGGTCGATCTTTTACCCCATTAACATTCTGTTCATGAGCTTTTGCCTTACTAAAAGTTATCCATTCTTCTAATGATGTTTGTTGCAAATTCCCGAGTTGTATCATTGGGGTAAGTTCGACATGCATTCAACGCCTAGTTACTTAAATATTTCTTTAAATAGCTTGGTTAGTACTCAGAACGGCTTCAGGAATTGATTCAGCGTCAGGCGTCGTACTTTCAGTTAAAGTACTCAAATCTTGTTGTTGCATCCCTGAGAGTTCACAAACTTTATCTGTCCCCTCAATCTTTACAGAAAGTTTAACCACTGCGTAATCAAAAAACGGGAGCTATATGGGCTCCCGCTTTGATCAAGCTTTTAAGTCACGCTGGCTATGGTATTAACTAAATACAACACCTAAGCTCAATAGTGTCATCACCATAGCAGTCAGTATTGCTAGCAATGGACCGATGAACTTTAACCATAGTGGGTAGGCTACACGTCCTATTGCCAAGCCGCCCATCACAACGCCTGATGTCGGTGTGACGAGGTTTGGCAGCCCTGATGCTGATTGGTAAGCGGTTACAACGAGTTCACGGCTAACACCAGCAAAGTCAGCTAGTGGAGCTAGGATCGGCATTGATAGCACTGCCAAACCCGATGATGAAGGGACGACGAGACACATGACTATTTCAATCCAATAGATAGCATTGATAAATGCAACTTCGTGCAGCCCGCCAAGTAAGCCTTCAGCGTAGTTTAAAATTGTATGGGTGATATTGCCGTTATCCATGACGACAACAAGGCCACGAGCGATGGCGATGATCAATGCCACGCCAAGTAAGTCACGAGCACCGTTGACGAAACTTTCGGTAACTTCAGTTTCTGACATACGCGCGACGAATCCGACCACAATACTTGAACCTATGAATAACGCAGATAGCTCTGCCATCCACCAACCGGCGATGGATACACCCCACATCATAATCACAAAGGTAATGCCAAAAATGGCCAATACAATCTTTCGAGTAATGGTGAACTCTGGGGTTTGTTGTTGCTTACCGTGTAAGAAGTGATCGAGGTTAGATTCTCGCTGGTGGGCAACAATTGACAGTTCTGGGTTTTGTTTCACTTTTTCAGCGTAGCGCATCACGTAGACCACGCAGGCAATCCAACCAAGTACCAAAATGGTCGCACGTAGCGCAAAACCTTCCATAAAATTGATTTCTGCTGCGTTAGAAGCGATGACTGTTGCAAACGGGTTGATGGTCGAACCTAAGCAACCGATCCCTGCGCCAATCATGATGATGGCAACGCCAACGATGCTATCGTAACCTGCGGCGATCATGACCGGAATTAAAAGAGCGTAAAAAGGGATTGTTTCTTCCGCCATGCCATACACAGTGCCGCCAAGAGCAAAAAGGCCCATTAGGATTGGAATCATCCATTTCTCACGTCCGGTTAGACGTTTCATCGTGCCAGCGATACCCGCATCAATAGCTCCGGTCTGAGTAACGACCGAAAGAAAGCCACCAATAACCAAAACAAACAGTGCAACGTCAACGGCTCGTGCAGTATAGCTGATAGGGTCATAGAAGCCTTGAATCGGAGCCATCAGGATATCGACTAATCCTTGCGGATTAGGCTCAACGGTTTGATAAGTACCAACCACAGGAACCATTTTTCCTAAGGTTTCGTTGGTTTCCATTTGGTACTGACCCGCTGGAATTGCCCAAGTTAAGATTGCCATCAATACCGTGAGCAACATTAAAATTGTATAAGCGGAAGGAAATTTTAGTTTTGTCATAGGGTTGTCCTCTTATTTTATGGGCACGAAGCCCATAAATTTTTGGTCACGAATACGTGCTCCACGGTTTAACTAACGAAGTCCATAATTTCTTGAGCAGACTTGTTGTCTAACCCCATGAGTTTTAGTGTTCTTCCATTTTCAAAATAGTTGGTATCGTTGTAAGCATTATCGATATGCAAACATGAGGTGATGATCGGTGTGTTGATCTCCAGCAGTTGAGCGAACTCGTAGCAAGGAACTAAAAGGTAGGCAGCATCCTCGGTGATGTAACGGTTACTGGCAGAATTCGGTGCACTGTTGAGTTTACCGTGAGTTTCCGAGGTACGGTTTACTTCATACACACTCTCACAATCCATGTCGTATAAAGCATTCATCGCATTGAGTTCAGATTGAAGCTCCAACCCAAGTGCATTACCGATAGATTGACGTTCGGCTTCCATCACCGCTGCCGCTTTTGCGGTCGAGACCGAGCAGCAATCTTTGTAGTAATTGAACTTACCGTCAAAGTTTTCAAGCAAGCCCATATTCAACGTGGTGAGAAGTGGGTGACCACCAAAGTTAACATTCTCCAAACCAGCCTCAATGACATTTCTCAGAGGTTTAAGTGGTAACGGCATCACACGTTGAAGTCTTTCAATTGCGTGAGTGATTCGATCTGCCGGAAAAGCCGCGACGGGAAGAAACTGCTTCATACCCAAAATTGCGATTTCGGCTGGACCAACAATACGCGTTGCCCATGGGATAGAAATTGCGTCAACAAAGGTGACATCAAGCGAGTGATAGCCTTGCTCTTTTTTGATCCGGTTGAGAACCAAGGAACCGTAGTTGCCAGGCATTAGCATGATAATCTGACCATCTCGAAGGTGGGGCAACATTTCGATGAACAAAGGTTCTTGAGCAAAAGATGGAACTGGCAAAACGAGAATATCGGCGTAAGCGAGCGTTTCGGCTAAATCACGACTGACTTTATCGCATTTCTCGAATCCCGCGTAGGTCAGTGGCGCATCGTTAAAGCTCTCCAAGGCACGAATACCGCCGTGATGTTCGATATCTGTGAGTGGTTGGTCATATCCGGGTGCACCGTACAAACATACATCTGCACCATTTAATGTGAAGTGATAAGCCGCTGTAAGACCAGCATTGCCAGATCCGATAACTGACACACGAGGTTTCATAAATCTATCCTTATTGATGTCTGATTTAACCGTTATCAGACTAAGGAATTACGACGCTAATTCGCCAATGACAAAGTTGTAGACTAGTATGCAAAAAGGTAATGCTGTTATCTTGTTTTCGTTTTAACTGTTTGAAATATAAAAACTTAAACTTTATTCGCTTACGCTATTTGCTCGCTGTGTAACTGTGAAGTCACGTTTGCAACTGTTCGTTGAGGTCTCGCATTGGCCCCACTTTCAGGTAGATGTCCATTTGATCGGCTAGCAGCATAAAGTGCTCTATAAATTGTTCCGCATGACGGTGAATGGGTTTGAGTGCAGGGTAAAGAATGTCAAATTCAAAAGGTAAGCTAAACACCAACGGACGCATGACCACGTTAGCATTCTCACTTTCGATGTGAGCCGTAAAGGGATCGGTTATTGCAATTCCGATACCTTCACGAACTAACGCTGCTGCGGTACTGGCAAGAGATACTTCAATTTGCTCGATCGTCGATAGGTTGTAGCGACGTAGTAATGCGTCAACACGTCTTTGGGTCATATCTCGCTCGTGGCGAATCAATACCTGACCTGCGATGTCGTACAGATCAATTACCGTACGCTTGGCAAGCGGGGAAGTCACCGGAATTAAACACACACACTCACATTCCACTTTCTGTGCTTTTACCCCGGCAAGATGTTCGTCAACAAAGGCGAAGCCGATATCGGTAGTTTGACTTTGAATTCGATTCACCACTTCCTCTGAGCGGTATGTTTTGAAGCTGATTTTTGTCTTGCCAGTTTGTTTGAGAAAGGTCGCTAAGATGCGGGGCAGGAATGCATTAGACAGTAGTGGCATCGCCGCGATATTTAAACTACCGAAGTGGCGTGAGCGAATCGAAGATGCTGATTGTGACAATCCAGATACCGCGTCGAATACTTTAGCAACTTCAAGATAAAAGGCTTGTCCTTCATCACTGAGTTCAAGCCGATTGCCTTTGCGAATAAAGAGTTGAAAGCCAATACGTTGCTCTAAACCAGAGAGTAAGCGGCTTACCGCGGGTTGACTCAAGCTCAAACGATCTGCCGCAGCTGTCACGGTTTGACATTCGACTACCGCTTTAAACGCATTCAACTGGGTTAATTTCATCAGATAGGGCTCATGTACCAAAAGCAAAATTTGGCGTACGTTAGCAGGGTTCAAAGATAATTTCTTTGATACTGCCTTGATAAATTAGATAGGCAGTGGTCGATAGGGAGGACAAACACCATACTACAAAATCTCAGGTTACCTTCCCTGAGAAGCATGCTAATCTCGCTTGATAAATTTAATTATTGATAAAGACACCATTATGAATACCGCTTTGCTGGGAATGTTTATTCCGACTTTCTTTTTTGTCTCTATCACACCAGGTATGTGCATGACGTTAGCTCTGACTTTAGGAATGAGTATCGGCTATAGACGTACACTCTGGATGATGGCCGGAGAGCTAGTGGGTGTTGGTTTAGTCGCGGTTGCTGCTGTGTTAGGTATCGCGGCAGTGATGCTCAATTATCCTTGGTTGTTCGTGGCGTTGAAGCTGGTGGGTGGCGGTTATCTATGTTATCTGGGCGTGCAAATGTGGCGTTCTCGCGGCAAGTTAGCCATTAATGTCGATCAGCAAGAGTCTGCCCCGCAAAGTGACTGGGGTTTGGTCGCTCAAGGCTTTGTAACGGCGATTGCTAACCCGAAAGGCTGGGCGTTTATGATCTCTCTATTGCCTCCTTTCATTGACCAAAACTCCGATCTTACGCCTCAGTTGATTGTATTGGTGTCAATTATTCTATTGTTTGAGTTCATCTGTATGACGCTTTATGCCACAGGTGGTAAAGGCTTAAAGCGTCTGCTTGGTCAATCGCAAAATGTCCGTTTGATGAACCGCATCGCTGGTACGTTGATGATGGGTGTCGGTATTTGGTTATTAGCAAGCTGAATCACGCAGTATTCGCCTCTTCAGGCAGTATTATTTGATGAACAAACAGCTGTTTACTGAGATACGAGAATGATAAACGGTGGGCTTATCTTTCAATTTCATCTTTCAGTTGGTTAAGAAAGCCTTCCATATACTGCGTTCTTTTTCTCGCTTCTAGTTTTGCTGATGCCGTATTCATCATGGCTTCTAGCTTAAACAGCTTATTGTAGAAGTGATCAATGGTGTAGTTTCTGTCGTCTAATTCGCGATTGGCACAAAACGGATCATCGACTTGGTAAAGACTTGCGCCAAAGCTAGCACTGACTTGTAAGCAGCGTGCTATCCCTACTGCACCGAGTGCATCCAATCTATCTGCATCTTGCACAACCTTGGCTTCAATCGTAGTCGGGGGGATATTAGCGCTGTAACTGTGGGCGCAAATAGCATGGCGAATATCGCTGAGAAACTCGCGTGGATAATCAATACTTGCCAAAAACTGCGTTGCTTTATCCGCAGCTATGGTAGAGCTTTGAGCGCGTTCAGGGTGATTCTTGGCAAAGGTAAAACAGTCGTGTAGGTAAGCTGCAGGCAACACAACTTCAATGCGAGCGTTTTCTTGCTGGCATAACTCAATCGCCGTTTTGACCACTCTCTTTACATGGCTAAGGTCATGAGCAGGGTCTTGCACCATTTCTTGGCTGATAAATTCGAATAGTTTAGGTTCGAAACGCTGAACTACATCCACAAATGTGCTCCATTAAGTCATTGATACTCAGATATTAACACGGAACACCAAACCAATGTGACGGCAGAATATCGTCTTGGTTATGGCTATGTCTCAGGCTTACAAAACGCAATGGCAAGGGTTGTGAGTGACAGGTAATTTCAGTAGGGTTAGCTCATTAAACAAGGAATAGAAAAGGATTAAAATGCGTAGTTCGTTAAGAGATAAAATCATCCAGGTTTGTGAAAAGAAAATCGCGCAAAAGGGTGATGGCGTCGGTGTTTCATTTTATGCCTTCTTTGCCAATAAGAACGACGATCCTGAGTTGCTGATGGAAGCGGCAACATGGTGGATTCAAACTCATCATCTAGACCATTTTGAGAAGGCAAAGAAAATCATTGAAATGGTTTCATCTGAACCGAGTTAAATGGCTTCGCCTCTTTAGCTATGCTGAGCTTTACTCTATAATTGCCGCGCTTTTATTTGGGTTAAGCCCTCTTACTTTGGATAGATTATGATTTCAAAAAACCAACTTAAATTACTTCGAGCTCTTGGCCAAAAGAAACAGCGTAAAGCACATGGTCTGTTTTTGGTTCAAGGAGAGAAGAACGTACTTGAGTTGGCAAATAGCTCACTGAAGGTAAAGCAAGTTTTTGCTACTGCTGAGTTCTTAACAGAGCATCAGGGTGAACTTGGTCATTTCGAGTGTATTGAAGCGTCACTTGATGACTTAACCAAAGCGAGCACTCTGGTAAGCAATAACGCTGCGATTGCGGTGGTTGAAATCCCGAGTATTGAAATACCCAAAGCACAGGGTTTGATGATTGCGCTAGATGGCGTGTCGGATCCAGGCAATCTAGGTACCATTATTCGTGTTGCTGACTGGTACGGTATCAAACACATTGTCGCAAGCAGTGACTGTGCTGATCCATACAACCCGAAAACCATCAGCGCAACCATGGGCAGCTTTGGCCGTGTTACGGTGAGTCAGTTAGATTTACCTAGCTATCTAGAGCAGTCAAACCTGCCAGTTTACGGTGCGTTTCTAGAAGGTGAAAGCGTGCATAGAACTGACTTTGCTGCTGAAGGCATTTTGTTAATGGGCAGTGAGTCACACGGTATTCGTGAACAAGCGGCTAAGTTTGTTACCGATAAGATTACCATTCCTGCTTTTGGCGGTGCAGAGTCACTGAACGTAGCGATGGCGACAGGCATTATCTTGGATAATTTGCGCCGTCAGCACAGTTAAAGCACCCTAGAATTTGAGAAAGCGTAGTGATGGTTGATCGCTGCGCTTCAAGTGGTCTCAATTCTCCCCAAAGCAGTCATTCCTTAGAGCAACGAAGTTGCGAGTAAGGAATCTCGTTAAGTTTTCGACTCCCTTTAAGTGGATGAGTCGGGGCACCATCTGTCACTTTTTAAATTAATGGTTATCTATGAATAAAGCCTTTGTAATCCGTGCTCGCGCCGCGTCCACTGACCATAAAACGTTTGTTGCGGGAGTTGGTGCTGACGCTCATTCCGAAATTCTTGCTCATGTATTGATGAACTCGATTTTTACCGCTCAATCTCATCGTGATGATGTGACGGTCTATTTGGTTATTGAAAGTACGTCAGATTTTTCACGTACTCTACGCTTTGAATCGTCTCAACTGCGTGATATTGGTGGCTTCCATGAATCGGCTTTGATCGCTTTAATCGCAAAAGCGTTGGAACATTCAGTCGGCATGAAAAAAGAAGAGCTGCGTGATGTGTCTGAAGGTTTAAGTGTTGAGACGATCAGTTTTGAAAAACTGGTGCAGCGCTTAGCAGAAGAATACACGCTCTACTTGCTTGATAAAAAAGGAACGGATATTCGTGACGAACCGTTTAGCGGCTCGGCTTGTTTTATCTTAACTGACCACATTCCTATGCCGAAAAAGAGTTGGAATAGTCTAAAGCGCTTAGGTACACAAAAAGTCAGCCTCGGACCTCAAATGTTATTTGCGTCTCAATGCATCGTACTTATACATAATGAGTTTGATCGACGAGGATTCTAAGCATCTCACTCTTGAGGGTGACGCCAATTAAAAAAGGGTTGGCACTTTACCGCCAACCCTACACCCGTTCTCGTTTCTAAGCTAAATGAATCAATGATTTAGTAAGCGCCGCATACCTGTTAATAAGCATCGCTCAGTTAATAGCTGGCAATTGAGTTACATGAGGTTTATTAGCACGGCGTTGGTAAGAGTTAGCCCACGTTTTATCTTGATGAGTTCCCATCAGGTGATCGACAACACCTGATCGTTTGAGCACGTATATCATGACAATGGAAAGGCTACTCAGTGTGAATACAAGAGAGAAACTATTGACCAATGTTATGCCTAACTTTGCTGTGATGAGCAACATCAGTGGTCCCCAAAGAAACACAAAGATAGCTTTGTGAAAAATGAACACAGTTAAAGAGTACATACCTATCCAGTTAATAAAGCGAACATTCAAATTGAACCCTTTAAGGTGTAAGTGAAGCACGCTACTAATAACTAAAAACTCCATTCCCCAAATTCCAAACTTGCCAAAAAAATCCTCTGCAAGAGTATGTTCTTCAGCATAAATACTGGTAATGTCGACGGCAATAGGTTCACCAAAGCTAAGATAAATGACGATCGCAATTGCAGACAAGGTGAAAACGACTTGGTTACAAAGAGCGCGAGAGCTTGGTTTCTGGTGCCAGAACCAACCGTAAATAAAGCCAAAACAGCCACTGGTCATAAATAGGTCAATACGTGCATCTAGCTCAAAGCCTGGGTGCACAAGATGCTGAATCGAAGACTCAATATATGAAAGAGCTTCGGAGAAACCGAGGGGAGCGAGCAATAGACTTAGTAGGGATAAACCAAGCATACCTTTAATGCCAGCTAGTGCATACACTGTAGAAAACAGCGCCAACAAGAGCATCCAAAGCATGACTGGATAAAATGAAATAGCCTCACCAAAATTAGGCGCCACAATCAAACCCTCGAAATATAACACGAGTGTAATGACGCCAAATAACATTAACTTATGGAAAAGTTGTGGTTTGAAAAGGTTCTGCGGTTTTATCGCAAGGTTAAAACTGGCTAAGGCAAGATATATCTGGCTCACCCATGGAACCAAATAGGCGCTGACTGTTCCTGTTAACGCATCCATTGGCAATAACGTATTTGCCATGGGTAAGTGTGAAGAATAAACCTCATTCCAGTAGGCGCTTTCTCGGATAAAAAAGTCTACGTACCAGTAATTTAAATAGCCTGTGTAATGTTCAAATACCGCCATGAAAATCATGACTCCTCTTAGGAAATCAAGGCTGGCGATACGTTGGTTTTGGTTCATTTTCCGTACCCTTGTCGTATAGTTTAAAGTGGCTTTTCCCCCTAGTTATCTGGACTGACTTTAACGCTCTAGTGTTATCTATGAGGTCACGTGTTCAGTGAATCGAAGGGGGGTGATGGGCGACAAGTTAGGGAAAAACGAAGGATAGGAACAGGCTTTAATTGTCACGGATTGCATGCAGTTTCCATACAAATGCATACGTTAATCATTGAAGGTTGTTGGTGATATAAACGAGGGAGGCTATTTCCCGTCACTCTTGAGGGGGACGATATAAAAAAGGGCTGACGTTTTTCGTCAACCCTTTAAAAATGGTTACTTCTCACTATTTCTCAAGCATCCCTAACTTATCAGGCACGCCGTTCCACTTTTCAGCTTCATCCATCGCAGGCTTCACTTCAGTTTGGACTGGCCACAGTTCAGCTAACTCGGCATTTAGCTCAATGAAGAGGGTTTGATCATCAGGCACTTCATCTTCTTGGAAGATAGCATGAGCATCACATTCATCAACACACAGACCACAATCGATACACTCGATTGGGTTGATGACCATAAAGTTTGGTCCTTCATGGAATGCATCTGCCGGACATACAGAGACACAGTCAGTGTATTTACATTGGATACAGTTATCGGTTACGACAAACGCCATGATGAATGCTCTTAAGTTTAAGGCCAGTTGACCTAGTGAATTTGAAGATAGGGGATAATACTCATCCCAAGCTAAAATTCAATATCCTAAATCAGGAATGTTATTTTCTAGCTATGAATTAGTATGACAGACAATCCAATTTCTCGTAAAATGCGCGCCATTGTGAGCTGACCGTTCGTCAAACGGTTTTGGCTAAGACACCTAATACAACGAGACATCGACATGATACGTTTAAATGAAATCAAGCTTCCTCTTGATCATGAGGAAGAGGCACTAATCGCTGCCATCACCAAGAAACTTGGCATCTCTGAAGACCAAGTTATCTCTTACAACATATTTAAACGTGGCTACGATGCTCGTAAAAAGAGCAATATCCTACTTATCTACACTCTGGACGTGATCGTTGAAAACGAAGCAGCACTACTAGAGCAGTTTGTTAGCGACCCGCACGTAAAAGAGACTCCAGACATGGAGTATAAGTTCGTTGCAAAAGCACCTGAGAACCTAACAGAGCGCCCAGTCGTTATCGGCTTTGGTCCTTGTGGCCTGTTTGCTGCGTTGATTCTTGCACAAAGCGGTTTCAAACCTATCGTGGTTGAGCGTGGTAAAGAAGTGCGTGAGCGTACGAAAGATACTTTTGGCTTCTGGCGTAAGCGCACGTTGAACACCGAATCAAACGTACAGTTTGGTGAGGGCGGTGCAGGCACGTTCTCAGACGGTAAGCTGTACAGCCAAGTGAAAGATCCAAACTTCTATGGCCGTAAAGTGACGACTGAATTCGTTGCAGCTGGCGCGCCAGAAGAGATTCTATACGTAAGTAAGCCGCACATTGGTACGTTTAAACTGGTTACCATGATCGAGAAAATGCGTGCGAAAATCATCGAACTAGGTGGTGAAATTCGTTTTAGTACTCGCGTTGATGATATCCATATGGATGGTGAACAGATCACGGGCTTAACGCTCTCAAACGGCGAAGAGATCAAATCTCGCTATGTGGTACTAGCGGTTGGTCACAGTGCACGTGATACGTTTGAGATGCTAAATGAGCGCGGTGTTTACATGGAAGCGAAGCCATTCTCGGTTGGTTTCCGTATCGAACACAAGCAGTCAAT
This sequence comes from Vibrio orientalis CIP 102891 = ATCC 33934, assembly GCF_000176235.1. Taxonomy (NCBI): domain Bacteria; kingdom Pseudomonadati; phylum Pseudomonadota; class Gammaproteobacteria; order Vibrionales; family Vibrionaceae; genus Vibrio; species Vibrio orientalis. The sequence goes on from NZ_ACZV01000004.1 coordinate 1,560,000, forward strand.
GATTGACGAAGCGCGTTTTGGCAAAAATGCGGGTAACCCAATCCTTGGTGCCGCTGACTACAAACTGGTTCACCATTGTAAGAATGGTCGCACGGTTTACAGCTTCTGTATGTGTCCTGGTGGTACTGTGGTTGCTGCCACGTCTGAAGAAGGCCGCGTAGTAACTAATGGTATGAGCCAGTACTCTCGCTCAGAGCGTAACGCAAACAGTGCAATCGTAGTGGGTATCGACCCAGAACGTGATTACCCAGGTGACCCTCTAGCGGGTATTCGTTTCCAACGTGAACTAGAGTCAGGCGCTTATGTTCTTGGCGGTGAAAACTACGATGCGCCAGCACAGAAGATTGGTGACTTCCTAAAAGGTCGCGATCCAAGTGCGATTGGTGATGTTCAGCCATCATTTACGCCGGGGATCCACCTAACAGACATTTCGAAAGCGCTTCCAGATTTTGCAATTGAAGCGATTCGTGAAGCGATTCCAGCATTCGATAAGAAGATTAAAGGCTTTGCATCGGAAGATGGTCTACTGACAGGTGTAGAAACTCGTACCTCTTCACCTGTGTGTATTAAGCGTGGTAAAGACTTCCAGAGTATTAACCTAAAAGGCTTCTTCCCAGCAGGTGAAGGCGCAGGTTACGCAGGCGGTATTTTATCTGCTGGTATCGATGGCATTAAAGTTGCGGAAGCACTAGCAAAAGCGATGGTTGCTGATCTAGACAACGCATAATGCATCCATCCATTCATTGGTTAAGCCCGTTAGTAAAAAGCTAGCGGGCTTTTTTTTGGCTATTCGAAAGTCCAAGTAAAGCCGGTTGAGTAGCTTCCATCTGGGCTTGAGTGGAAGTAGCTCTCAGCCTTGCTAGTACCATAGTCGATCACGTGACAGTCCGTGGTGCGTTGACCGCTGTTTAAACCTTTATCGACAAATGCTTGACGAGCAATACCATCACAGTCACTACCGTTAAATTGATGCTGCTGCGGTGTCGTTTGCTGTGTATACGATGTGCTTAAAGAGTCGCTTAATCCTGGCTTACCCTCAAGATCATCAAGAGATAACCCTGCTGCAGAAACGCTACAGGAAAGTAAAATCAATAGTGCGCTAGGGACGGTATATCTGTTCAACATAAAAAGCTTCCTCTGATCAATGCTAGCTGGCGAATTGATTACTAGCGTAAATCTAAAATAGATTATAAACAATAAAAACTTATCGTAAAACGATAAGTTTTTATTGTTTTTTTATTTGTTGACCACTAACATAGAGTCAAATTATTAGTTTTCGAGGTTAGATATGTCGCAGCAATCTATTAGCGGATTTAGTCGTAAATTGCTTATTTTGTTCTGGTTTTCATTTGTTTTTGTTGCCGCGTTCGATACCATTTTATGGTTTAGTGCGACTTTGTTTGATGCGCAGTGGTTCAACTCAAGCTTTCCTGTAGAGGTCGAATTGCCTCTATCACTAACACGTTCATTGGTCGCTTATATTCCAAGTATGTTCTCCGCCTTTTTGACCATGGCCTTGTTGTGGCAGTTAATTGCTTTATTTGGTTTGTACGAGCAAGGGCACATTTTTGAACAGCAAAATGCTCAGTGCTACAAGAAACTCAGTTATCTATTGATCGCAACACCTTTTATTAGTGCAATCAGTGAATTACTCCTTAGTTTGGCTTTATCGTACAATGACGGAGCATGGTCTCTCACAGTCAGTGTTGATGACGTAGACATCACTATGATGATCATCGGATTCATTGTCCGCGTTATTGCTGTCGTAATGGAAAGAGCGGCAGAACTGCAACAAGAGAATGAGCTAACAATTTAAGTGAATGGTGTATGGCAATTGTAATTAATCTTGATGTAATGCTGGCGAAAAGAAAGATGCGTTCTAATGAATTGGCCAAATTGGTCGGGATTACGGAACAAAACTTATCTGTGCTTAAGAATGGTCGCGCAAAAGCGGTCAAGTTGGTGACGCTAGAAGCGATATGCAAGCATTTAGATTGCCAACCTGGAGACATTCTCGAATATGCCCCGAGTGAAACTGAACCTCAGTAGGTTTTACGACCCTTATAAAGGCAGTTCACCGTCGAGCAGATGTGCTGCTTAGTGAGTGATACGGTATGGCGTTAGCTGATTAGGACTAATTGCCATACCATACTTATTTACTACAAATCCTCTCCTAATCTCCTTTTCAAGGTCTACACTCAGTATTGTTCGTCTTGCGATTTTCCAACCGAATCTGACCTTTCAAGGAGGAACAATGGCCTCTCAGAATATTCAACATTTCTTCCATCCCAGCTCTGGGACAATTAGCTATGTTGTCGCTGATAGCGATACCAATGAAGCGATTATTATTGATCCTGTCGCCGACTATGATCCTGATTTAGATAAAATAAGTTACGAATCTGCGCATGAGATTATCTCGCACATCAAAGCTAACCAGTTACATATCGTCGCTATTTTAGAAACCCACATTCATGCCGACCATCTGTCTGGTTCTTTCTACCTCAGCCAGTATCTTGAAGCACCGATTTACGTCTCTGAAGGAGTGAAAGAAGTCTACGCACAATGGAAAGGCGATCTTTGTCTTAGCGAGCTTTACCACTTCGAACACTTCTTGTTAGAGAACGAAGAAATGGACTTCGGTAACTCCCATTTAGAAGTGATGAGTACCCCGGGTCATACGCCTTCCGATTTAACCTTTAAAATTGGCGATGCGTTGTTTGTCGGCGATTCTCTGTTTTATCACGGAACGGGGCGAGCTGATTTTCCTGGAGGCAGTGCTGAGAAGATGTTTGAGTCAATTCGAAAACTCTATGAGCTAAAAGACAGCACTGACGTTTATCTTTGCCACAACTACCCAGATAAGGTTGCAAACCTTCATTACAAAACCACGATCGGCGAAGAAAAGCACGATAACGTTATGCTAGATGAGCTGACCACTTGCGCACAATTTGTCGAAACAAGAGAAGGCCGAGATGGTCAGCTTCCGCCGCCAAAACTGCTTAAGCCAGCGTTAGAGTTTAACCTTACCGCGTGTCATTCACCGCAATAGTTTACTCATTCGAACATAGATTTGCCCCAGCTGAATTCGTTCATTCTGGGGCATTTTTTGTTGCTGCGTTATTCGCTGTGGATGTGAATAATTGTCCTTTCTATTGCTATGGCCTTTCAGTTGGTCTGGGTGTTTAGAGCGGTTTAACTAGAAAAATGTTTCGCCTTCTAAATATTTATTTACAGATGGTTTTGAGGTGGGTTTTGGAGGGGAGATTTGAGTGGTTTGTTGGCTCGTTTGATGTTTGGTTTTATTGCTGGTGTTTGGTTTAAATTGTTGATTTTCATGGTATAAATTGTGGTTGCTGTTAGGGGTTAAACTTGATTTTTGTATGGTTAATGGTCAATTTTAAAGAAATTTAAATTATTAGTGTTAGTGGTTGTTTTGGTGTGTTTTGATCATATTTATAGATAAATAATTTGAGATCGAAAGGGTTTTGAGGCATTTTATATTTAATTGAACGTTCAATAAAAAAAGAAAGGGACTCAAAATGCCGAAGGTTGGCATGCCAGAAATTAGGAAACCTCAGCTCGTTAAAGCGACGATGGCTGTGATTGATCGTGTCGGTTTACATGCAGCCAGCATTGCTTTGATTAGCAAAGAAGCGGGTGTCTCTACAGGGATCATTAATCACTATTTTGGTGGTAAGCACGGTTTGCTTGAAGAAACGATGCGAGAGATTTTACGTCAACACTCTGCGACCATTATGGACAGTCTTGCACGATTGCCCAAAGAGGCCTATCAGCAACGTATTATTGCGATTGTTGATGGAAACTTTGTTGGGTACCAAGCAGAAAACCAAGTGACAAAAACGTGGTTGGCATTCTGGTCATATTCTATGCATGAGCCTCAGCTTAAGCGTTTGCAACGAGTCAATGAGAAGCGCCTGCTCTCCCACCTTAAAATTGAACTTAAAGCCCTTTTGGGGGACGACCAAGCTGAAGTAGTTGCACATGGTATCGCTGCTCTAATCGATGGTATCTGGCTGCGTGGGACGCTCAACCCACAAGGTATTGATGCCGATAAAGCGCGTTTTATCATCAACGATTATCTCGACAAGCAACTTACTTTTTACTCAAAAAAATAACGAAAAGTCAGACTTTCAAATGGAAATGAAAAACCTTTATATCGATGGCAAAGCGCAACCAGCAACGTCTGGTGAAAGCTTTGTGACCTATAACCCTGCAACGGGTGAACCGCTTGCAGAAGTCGCTCAAGCAAGCCAAAGCGACCTAGAGTTGGCAATTGAATCGGCTAAAAAAGGCTTTGCCGTATGGTCAGCCATGAGCCCAACTGAACGTAGCCGAATTTTGCTTAAAGCGGTGGCGATTCTTCGTCAGCGTAACGATGATCTGGCGGCACTTGAAGTGGCCGATACGGGCAAACCGCTGCAAGAAGCGATTGAAGTGGATATTGCGACTGGCGCTGACGTTATCGAGTATTTCGCAGGTCTTGCTCCTGCCCTGCAAGGTGAGCAGCAGCCGTTAAGTGAAAACCAGTTTTTCTATACTCGCCGCGAACCGTTAGGCATTTGTGCTGGAATTGGTGCATGGAATTACCCAATTCAAATTGCGATGTGGAAATCAGCACCAGCACTGGCGGCAGGCAACGTAATGATCTTTAAGCCTTCAGAAGAGACGCCATTAACCGCACTTAAGTTGGCTGAAATCTTTACCGAGGCTGGCTTACCTGACGGTGTGTTCAACGTGGTTCAAGGTGATCACCGTGTTGGACAAATGCTCACCGCGCATCCTGATATCGCAAAAGTCTCGTTTACTGGTGAATCTGGTACCGGCAAGTTGGTGATGGCCGATAGTGCAAAAACATTGAAGCAGGTGACGATGGAGCTTGGCGGTAAATCCCCAATGATTGTATTCGAAGACGCCAAGCTTGATGACGCAGTTTCAGCAGCCATGGTTGCGAACTTCTACACCCAAGGCGAAGTCTGCACCAATGGTACACGCGTGTTTGTTCATGAATCCCTCTACCCGCAGTTTATTGAACAGTTAAAAGTTCGAACTGAAAAGTTGATCGTTGGCGATCCGACGGATATGCAAACTCAAATCGGCGCACTGATCTCTAAAGAGCATTTAGGTAAGGTGCTAGCGGCAATCGAAAGCGCGAAACAGAGCGGAGCCACTCTGCTGACTGGCGGTTATCAAGTGACTGACAATGGCCTTGCGACGGGCAACTTTGTCGCTCCAACGGTATTTGTCGATTGTGATGACAACATGGCTCATGTTCAACAAGAGATCTTTGGTCCGGTTATGTCAGTGCTGACATTTAGCGATGAGCAAGATGTGATCGCTCGTGCCAACAATACCGATTATGGCCTAGCGGCGGGTATCTTTACCCAAAACCTAGCACGAGCTCATCGCGTGATACACCAGATGCAAGCAGGGATATGTTGGGTTAACACTTGGGGTGATTCGCCTGCAGAAATGCCGGTTGGTGGTTATAAGCATTCGGGGATTGGCCGAGAAAATGGTCCAGAAACTCTGCGCCATTACACCCAGACTAAAAGCGTGTTGATTGAGCTTGGCGACTACGCCAGCCCTTACGCCTAACTTAGATTCTACGGAGAGATAACATGCAACAACGCTACGATTATATTATCGTCGGCGCGGGTTCGGCCGGCTGTGTTCTGGCGGATCGTCTGACAGAAAGTGGTGAGCACCAAGTGCTGCTACTAGAGGCTGGTGGTACAGACAAGAGCATTTTTATCCAAATGCCAACGGCACTTTCCTATCCAATGAATACTGAAAAGTACGCGTGGCAATTTGAAACGGTTGAAGAGCAGGGGCTCGATGGCCGTCAACTGCATTGCCCTCGCGGAAAAGTATTAGGTGGCAGCTCGTCGATCAACGGCATGGTTTATGTTCGTGGTCACGCCTGTGATTTTGACCAATGGGAAGAGCAGGGGGCCAAGGGTTGGAACTACCAATCTTGTCTACCTTATTTCCGCCGCGCTGAAAGTTGGAGCGGTGGCGAAGATAGCTATCGTGGTGGCAACGGTCCTGTAGGGACGTGCGGTGGTAACGATATGCAGCGTAATCCGCTTTACCAAGCCTTCATTGATGCTGGCAAAGAAGCTGGCTATCCAGAAACCAAAGATTACAACGGTTATCAGCAAGAAGGCTTTGGCCCAATGCATATGACGGTTGATGGTGGCGTTCGGGCATCTACTTCTAACGCCTACTTAAGACGTGCTTTAAAGCGCAACAACCTAACGTTGATTAAAGGTGTCGTGGCACGAAAAGTGATGATCGAAGGCAACACTGCGGTCGGTGTTGAGTTTGAAAAATCAGGTCGGGTGACCAAAGCGTTTGCCAAGAAAGAAGTCGTGTCGAGCGCCGGCTCTGTCGGCTCCGTGCAACTGCTTCAGCTATCTGGTATTGGTCCAAAGCAGGTGCTTGCTGAAGCCGGTGTTGAATTGGTTCATGATTTACCGGGCGTTGGCCAAAACCTGCAAGACCATTTAGAGGTCTACTTCCAGTACCACTGTACTCAACCAATCACGCTTAATAGCAAGTTAGGTTTGGTGAGCAAAGGGCTGATTGGTACTGAGTGGATCTTAACTCGTAAGGGGTTAGGGGCGACCAATCACTTCGAGTCATGCGCCTTTATTCGTTCTCGCAAAGGACTTAAGTGGCCAAATATCCAATATCACTTTCTACCTGCGGCTATGCGTTATGACGGCCAAGCTGCTTTTGATGGTCATGGTTTCCAGGTTCATGTTGGTCCGAACAAGCCAGAAAGTCGTGGCTCAATAGAGATCACTTCTGCGAATCCAAACGATAAGCCACGCATTGAATTTAACTACATTTCTACTGAGCAAGACCGTCAAGATTGGCGTGATTGTATCCGTCTTACCCGTGAAATTTTGATGCAGCCAGCGATGGACAATTTCCGCGGTGAAGAGATTCAACCGGGTGTTAATGTGACGAGCGATGAAGCGATTGACCAATGGGTTAAGGAAAACGTGGAAAGTGCCTACCATCCATCATGTAGCTGCAAAATGGGCGCAGATGATGACCCAATGGCGGTGCTTGATGAAGCGTGTCGTGTGCGTGGGGTCGCAGGACTTCGTGTGGTGGATTCATCGATTTTCCCAACTATTCCTAACGGAAACCTCAATGCTCCAACCATCATGGTGGCAGAACGTGCCGCGGACATGATTCTTGGCAAGCCAAGTTTAGAAACCAACGAACAACCGGTTTGGATTGCTCCAGATTGGCAACAGAAACAGAGAAATACCGCTCCACGTAGAGAGCAGGGTTAACCCCCAAAAGTCAGTAACTATTACAAGGAAAACACCATGTCTATGATGACAAAAACTCTTTCGACCATCGCCCTAAGTAGCTTAGCGATGAACGCTTATGCCAACCAATGTGAAACTGTACGTTTTGCTGACGTAGGTTGGACGGATATTACCGCGACTACAGCGGTCACGTCTGAGCTACTAAAAGGCCTTGGCTACAAAACCAAAACAGATTTGCTGTCTGTACCAGTGACTTACTCGTCAATGGCGAACGGTGATATCGATATCTTCCTTGGCAACTGGATGCCAACTATGGAGGGAGATATCGCTAAATACCGTGAAGCTGGCAGTGTGGAAACGGTTCGTGCCAACCTTGAAGGGGCAAAATACACACTGGCTGTACCTAAGTATGTTTACGATGCAGGTGTGAAGAGCTTTGCGGATCTGGCTAAGAATGCCGATAAATTCAAAGATCGCATCTACGGCATTGAGCCGGGTAACGATGGCAACCGTCTAATCCAGTCAATGATCGACAGTGATGCATTTGGTTTGAAAGACTTCAGCCTAGTTGAGTCAAGTGAAGCTGGCATGGTGTCTCAGGTGTCACGTGCTGTGCGTCGTAATCAATGGATTGTGTACTTAGGTTGGGCACCGCACCCAATGAACAGCAACATTGAAATGGCATATCTTGATGGTGGCGACGACTTCTTTGGCCCGAATTACGGTGGTGCGAATGTCTACACCAACGTGCGTAAAGACTACCTAAATGAGTGTCAAAACGTGGGCAATCTGCTTAAAAACCTAGAGTTTAGTTTGGAAATGGAGAATGAACTGATGGAAGCGATCCTTAACCAAAATGTGAAGCCAGCAAAAGCGGCTCAGCAGTGGTTGAAAGCGAACCCTCAACAACTTGAAGCGTGGCTTAACGGTGTGAAGACACTGCAAGGTGAAGAAGCGCAAGGTGCCGTTACAAGCTACATCAATTCAAAAGCTTAATTAACGACACTTAGGGTGGGCACCTTGCCTGCCCTTTCTCACATGCTTAAATAATCATTACCACAAAAGGCTGTATTGTGAATTTTATTACTGACAACAAAATCCCACTGGGTCAATGGATGGAAGCGGGGGTTGATTGGCTAACCTTTAATGCCGCAGGTCTATTTGATGCGATTGCGATCTTCTTAGAGACGATCATACTTTTTGTTGTAGATATTTTTAAGTGGATGCCGCCAGCAATGCCGATCGTTATGACGGCTGTGATTGCTTGGTACTTACATCGTAGCATCCCACTTGTATTATTTGTTATTGGTGCATTGCTCACCATTTTAAATCTCGGCTACTGGCAAGAAATGCTAGAAACCTTTGTTCTGGTTTTTGCAGCGACAACGATTTCTGTATTAATTGGCGTACCTCTTGGGATTATGGCGGCGCATCGACCTTGGTTATACACCATCATGAGGCCGATTCTTGATTTGATGCAGACTGTCCCGACGTTTGTTTATCTTATCCCGACACTGGTTTTATTTGGTTTAGGCATTGTGCCGGGTCTGATTTCAACCATCATTTTTGCGATTGCCGCCCCGATTCGTTTGACTTACTTAGGTATAACCAAAGTGCCAGAAGAACTGGTTGAAGCGGGGAAAGCGTTTGGTGCGACACGTATGAAGTTGTTGTTCAAAGTTGAACTGCCAGCGGCAATGCCAAGCATTATGGCGGGTGTGACTCAGTGCATTATGTTGTCGCTTTCTATGGTGGTGATTGCCGCGCTAGTGGGCGCTGATGGTTTAGGTAAACCAGTGGTTCGTGCGTTGAATACCGTTAATATCTCGCAAGGCTTTGAAGCAGGACTTGCTATCGTTCTTGTGGCGATCATTCTTGATCGTCTATGTAAATCACCAAACCAGAAGGAAGCTTAATCATGGATGCGATTACTATTCGAAACCTAGATGTGGTGTTTGGTGATAAGCCGAAGTTAGCTTTAGACTTGCTCGACAATGGCAAAACTCGTCAAGAAATCATTGATGAAACAGCGCAAGTTGTTGGCGTTGATAATGTCTCCCTTACTGTCAAAGAAGGTGAAATTTGTGTTTTGATGGGCCTGTCGGGTTCGGGGAAATCCAGTCTGTTACGCGCTGTAAATGGCCTCAATGAGATTTCTCGTGGTGCGTTAGAGCTAAAAGATGGCGACGAGAAAGTCGACCTAGCCAACTGTGATGACGAAACCTTGCGCCGCTTGCGTACGCACCGTGTTTCTATGGTGTTTCAGAAGTTTGCCTTGATGCCGTGGTTAACAGTATTGGACAACGTTGCATTTGGCTTAGAGCTGCAAGGTATGGGTAAATCAGAACGTCAAAGCAAAGCACGTGAGCAGCTTGACATGGTGGGTCTGTCTGAGTGGGAATCAAAATTCCCCCATGAGTTATCGGGTGGTATGCAGCAGCGTGTTGGCCTCGCAAGAGCCTTTGCGATGGATACGGATATCTTATTGATGGATGAACCGTTTTCTGCGCTCGACCCGTTAATTCGTACCCAGCTACAAGATGAACTTATTATGTTGCAAGAGAAACTCAATAAGACCATTTTGTTTGTGAGCCACGATTTAGATGAAGCGCTTAAGATTGGTAACAACATTGCGATAATGGAATCTGGTCGACTTATTCAACATGGTAAGCCTGAAGAGATCATTCTTACGCCAGAAAATGATTATGTGCGTGATTTTGTTGCTCACACCAATCCTCTTAATGTCCTAAAAGGCCGCTCATTGATGCAGCCAGTTAGTGAACTCACTAAAGATCAAAGCCAGCTACAGGTATGTACCGCACAGCCAGTGTGGGTAGAGCAAACAAGTGATCAGCTTCGCTTGGTAGAAAGTGATGAGCTGGCATTGATTGAGTGGGATTGTGAAACCAGTCGAATTGAAGATGTTACGAGCTCAACCGTTGTCGTCGCCAGTCCTGATATTGGCATGCGACAAGCGATTGAACTGAAGCAACGTAGCGGACAGCCAATCTTATTGGTTGAAGATGGCAAGCTAGTGGGCGTTCTCAATGACAGCGAGTTCTATGATGCGCTGCTAGGTAACTATAACGCCCCTCAAGCGGCTTAGGATTGAGCTAGTTGATTAAAAAAGGCACCAGTTACTGGTGCCTTTTGTCGTTATAGCTGCGCAGTGATTTCCTCAATCTGCTGCTGCCACTCTTGCTGCATGGCAGGCTTTTGGTGTTTAGGTTTACGTTGCTTATCCGCTTCAAGCAAACCCTCCAATTCCAACAATCTTTCAAGCAGTTGTTCCTCTGACTCAGTCTCTACAGTTGGAGAAGCTGAGTTCGAAGCCGAACTCGTTGCAGAGGTTGAAGCTGCTGATTTTGGCGCTGAGTCGGAAATACGCGCGTATACCTCTTCAACAGAAAGATATTCGGTCAATACTCCATGTTCGATAAACCAGAACCGGTTACAGCTTTGCTCAATCAAACTACGATCATGACTCACCAGTAAAGTCGCGCCTTCAAACTCTTGCAGGGTTTGAATGAGCTCCTCTTTTCCTTCCATATCTAAATGGTTGGTTGGCTCATCAAGAAACAACATGTGATAGCGAGCGAGAGTTAAGCCAACAAACAGCAATCGCGCACGCTCTCCGCCGCTCAAGCAAGTCACTTGTTGACCGTGTCTTGCGTATTCAAAGCCAGCGCCAATCAGCGAACGTTTGGCAAGCTCACTACTAATGTCTGCAAAAGATTGCAACGCGTCGCTGAGCGTTTGGTTATCGTCTAGCTGTTCAAGTGATTGGTCGTAATAGCCTAATCGACAGCGGTCATGGAAGGTAACCGACGTTGAGTCAGGTAAACTGCCGCCATCTTTGCTTCGGTAGTGTTGATAGAGTAAGTTGAGTAGCGTCGATTTACCGCAACCATTGCTGCCAAGAATCGCGATTCTGTCGCCACTTTTGACGCGCGTTTCCACCATATCAAACAAATGAAAAGTGCTATCCGGTGGTGTGACAGAAAAAGGCATAGCTTCCAACAATCTGTTGGCCGGTAGTGGTTCACCTTTTAGTTGCAGTGCCCAAGGCGTGCCGTCAGTTAGCTCGGTTTGCTGCTCTTCTAAGCGTTCTTTGCGGGCAAACATCGTCTTTGCTTTACGAGCTAAATCTTCGTTGTCATAGACCTTACCCCATGTGGCTAGTCGCTTGGCGCTTTTCTCGATTCGGTCGATCTCTTTTTGCTCACTCGCGTGGCGTAATCGATCGGTTTCATCTTTCTCATCTAATGCTTGTCTTGCTTGTGAACAAGGTAGAGAGAAGTGATGAAGCGTTTGATCACGTATGATCCAAGTGGTGTTAGTGACTCGATCTAACAAGGTTTGATCGTGAGACACCAATACAAATGAGCCTTTCCAGTTTGAAAGGAATTGCTCAAGCCAAAGTAGCGAAGGCAAGTCTAAGTGGTTGCTTGGTTCATCAAGTAGCAATAAGTCAGGTTGATGGATAATCGCTCGCGCAAGCAAAAGACGCATTTGCTGACCACCACTGCAGTTCTCTACTGGCATCTCACGCTCACGCATCGAAAAGCCAAGCTCATCTAGCAAGAGTTCTGCTCGCCAAATCTCATCACCTGATATGAACTCAGATAACGCAGACAAAACCGAATGGGAGTTGAGATCCTCAGGCAAATGTTGCTCTACATAGCGCATTAAACAGGTATTGGCTTTAGCTATGTTGCCACTGCTTGGTTCGAATTGGCCTGAAAGGATTTTAAGTAAGGAGCTTTTACCGCAACCGTTATGACCGATCAGTCCAATTTTATCACCACGTTGGACGGTGAAAGTGACATCGCTGAAAAGAGGTTGAGTTGTGTAGTTTAGGGTGACTGTTTGTGCAGTTAAAAAAGTACTCATAATGTTCTCAAGAATTTTGGGCGTAAAAAGCCGTTGTCAGAGCTGACAATAATTCTTCGAGCTTGAGGGAAGGTACTCGGGTGACGGGTTTCGTCGAAAGGTAATTATTCGCTCAAGTCGAGATTATCGCAGCGCGAAATCTGAAACTCTTGAGCGGTCCTTCATGCCATAAAAGCGTGGGTTGATTGAACACCACAAAGACATAAATTCCTCCTTAAGTTAGTTGTAAAGTGCGGACACTTTGATTGATGTGTGACGTAGATTCTAACTTGTCATCGAGCAATGTGTAGGCTGGTGGTTAAAAAGTGTCTTATTGATCTCGTTGCTGAGACAGAGAACACACGACAAAAAGAAAAGGCATCGCCGAAACGATGCCTTAGTAAGCGTTGAATTAAGGAGTAAGGATAAGTTACCCTTCCCCATCATTGAGCAAAGCATCAAAGCGTGGATTGCCGTGCATACCTTCTAAGTCAGGTTCGGTATCAATCAAGTCTCTGATTGATGGGCTAGCATCAATCGCACGAGTAAGGTCTTCAATCGCTTGTTCTTCAATGCCAAGGCGAGAGTAGGCGCAAGCACGTTGGTAGAGTGCTGGACCATTGGTGTTATCAAGTTCTAACACGCGATTACATAAGCTTAAAGCCCAGTTGTACTCTTTGATTTCCATCGCTGCATCGGCTTTGTATGTTAAGGCTTCAAGGTCACCCGGACGCAAGGTTAAGATTTCATCGTACACATCGATACGCTGCTCAGCAGTTGGCATACTTTGCGCACGAAGCCATAGGTTATGGATCTCGTTAATCTTCTCAATTTCTTTGTTGTTTTCACTGATGATGCGTGTTTTACGTTTTAAGTCTCGCTCCAAGGCGCCGAATTTTTCCTGATATTCATCTGCAATCGCTTCAAGGCGCTTGTCCGCCATCTCTTTGGTATTAGCTTTAAACTCACGCAGAGACTGCCAGCCTACAAAAGCGATCATTGAAGCGACACCAGCAATTATGTAGAAGAAGTAAGTCACGGTCACATTGGCGTAGTTCAATGACTTGTCCGCAACACTCAATTCGCGGTCAGTGATTTGGATCGTCAATTTACGTTCTAAATCTTGTTGTTCCTGACGTAACGATTTTAACTCATCAAGGATGTATCGCTCCATTAGCGGGCGATCGAGTAAGTCAGAGTCTGAGTATTTGGTCTGTTCTGCATAGACAGGTTGTAGGCAAGTGAAATAGCCGATCAATAAGGCAAGAACTACAGGCATGAGCACATCCATTTAACGCGTTGTTTTCTTAGAATTTAACCTTAGCCGTAAAATCGAAATCAACCAATGGTTATTTTACTAAGAATGGTGTTTTTTTGGTTAGGGGATGGATGAAAGGCAACGCATAATACGATGCCTTTTTTGGTGCGAGTTTTCCGTACTATTCTCAGAACTTGGCCATAAATGATTTAGTCAGCGGTAGGCGGAAATCCTTACCCATCATTTCGTAGACATTGAACTTCACGGTGTTCCAGTTTTCTTCAAAGTTGTATTCGAACACGCTGTCACCGGTATCTAAGCTTTGTGTCATGGTCCATTCCGTTGCGTAACCAGACATGCCATTGCCAAAGTCTTTGTACGGAGCATCCGCTGGTACTCGGTAAGGTACAGTGGAAAGCTTCATCATACCGTTAGTTGTGCTGGTTGGCTCCGTTAGCTTACTCATAAAGTAGCTTGCGTGAATGAAGCGACTGTGTGAGTTTCCGTTACCAATTGAACCGTAGTCTGTATCGCGACTCGCATTCTCCCAAGTCGGTTGAACCTTCTTACGCATTTCTATGTGCTCTTTCATTGATGGGTCGTTGGTCATCACCATCGCCTCTTCGCCGCGATAGGTATTTAAGCCTTCTTTATCCATCTCAATGACAAGGCGATCACCACTTTTATCGGTTATAGACCAGTGCAGTTTGATTTCCACTGGCATGCCATCCATGTGAACAGATGCGTAATCCAGTTTTGGTAAGGCTTTAACGACTTCATCGACGTTTGCGTAGTTGGCTAGAAGGTATTCAGCAATAGTAAATTGCGTTACTTCTGAGCCGCTTTGCGCTTCTTCCATGATCATATCCGGGTAGAACAATGCATTGACCTGCATGCCTTCGCTGTTAACACCATCGGCAACTAACTCACCATAAGCGAGTACAGCAACCATGTCGTATTTCACTGTGTAGGTATTCCCTAGACCATTGCCTTGTAGTGATCGATTTTCGCCTTGGTTGATTGTGGCCAGTACTGGCGAGGTCGACTCCATCCAATCCATCGTTCTAGAAGTGAAAGTGCCCAAGTCGGTATTCCATGCGACTGAGGTACAGGCGTGTGCTACGCCTGCGGTAAGAGTGCCAGCAAGTAGAGCTAGGGTGATTGCTTTCAATTTCATAGTAACTCCGATTCATGTTTAAGAACGATTTGAAGTGTATGGTGGAAAGCAAAAGTATCTAAATCACATTGTGAGCATTTAGTCCTCGCTTTGGGTGGTGTGGGCGTGACTATGCTCTTTAAACAGTCGAATCATTTCTCGGGTAACGGGTCCAGCTAACCGGTTGTGTTGCCAAAGGTTGATAGGAAACTGAAGCACGGCATGGAGTTCATCTATCTCAATGGTTTGTAATTGTTGGTTTGCCAAAAGATCCTCTACGCAATGGGTTGGGACGATCGCCCAGCCATCGCCTGCGACTAAGAGATTTTTGAGCACATTCACACTTTCAATTTGTTGGGCGAGATTGGAGATCGTTAGCGTTTGGGCGATGCCGGTATGATGAAAATCTGCCATTAGAAGCTGCCTCGCACGTTTAAGTGAAGTGAGGTCAACGATCTGATGTTGCTTGATAAATTCGCTGGTGGCACAGGTAACAAAGGGAAGGTTAAGTAGATAAGTATAGTTGAACGCAGTGGTGGCATTCCCCGTTGGAACTAGCATGACGGCAAGGTCTGCGGCGTCTTGTTCAAATAGGTTTTTGGTTTCGTGATTGTTTTTGTGAAGCCAGTTCACTTTAACTAACGGGAATTTTTTACGAATCCCAATCATCACATCCTGAATCAGCTTTCCTGGTACCAACTCGCTATGGCAGACCGTGATTTGGCTCTCGTTACCTTGTTCGGTGCTCTGGCAAAGACGCTCAAAAGACTTCGTCGTTTCAGCGAGGTTCTTTGCATGTTGATACAGGGCTAAACCTTCTTCGGTTAATTGTGGGTAGCGAGTGGAACGATCAAATAAGGTAATGTTGATTTCGATTTCAAGATTAGAAATGACCTGCCCAAGCGTAGTGCGGTGTTTATTCAGTTGTTTTGCTGCCGCACTAAAAGAGCCACATTCGGCAACAGCGACGAAAGAATTTATCTGCTCATAACTGATGTTCATGATGACTTGATCCTACAAAAAACTTTATTCAAACCTAATGCAAGTCTTGAGTAGAGTCTAGGTCGAGAAGCGTAAGTTGTGAGGAGTTTACTTATCACTTTATACATCCACTTGTTCATTAATGGGGGCTTTTTCTAGCGCTTGTAATGTCAGCTCCTCCTCACCGCTCACCCCTGTCTCAAGCATTTAAGGGGGAGGTAATGTGCTTCATGGTCGGTAAAGTAACCAGTATTGAAGTTACTCAGCAGGGAGCATGTTATGAATCAACGTCAATTACAGCAGCAAGAGTTTGAGCAAAGTGAACAAAACTTAATTGTCGGCATCGAGTTACAATGCCCTTTGTCGCCAGAACAATTAGCGATGACAACAGCGGACTCTGAATATGTGATTGAAACCTTCGAAAGCGGCTTAACCGCCCAGGTATTTCATATTCGTATCGATGGACGAGATTACACATTAAAGAAAAAGCGGCCACAGGCCAAAGTACAAAACCTTGATGGTCAGTACTCGTTTCTCAATGAGGTTCAGCGCCGCTTCGACTTTCAAACGCAAAAAAACAACCCAAACTCAGCGACCGCTTTTCAGCACATTGTTGAAACCATTTATGCTGATTATCGTCTAGGAATCATTGTTTCTGAGTGGATTGAAGGTACGCCAATTGAAGATCTTACAGATGACTTACTGACGCAGCTCTTCTCTACATTACTTGCTTGTGAGTGTATGGGATTATTTGAATGGGATCTGTGTGCCGGCAATCTGCTCGTCGATGGCGAAGGCCAACTCAAGCTGTTCGACTTTGGTTATATGTATCGATTTGATCCGCTAACCGAGTTCAACAGCAATGGCTTAAATGATCCCCTGTTTGATACCTGCGAGCGATTTGAAACTCGTTTTCTTTCTGGCTGGTTATTGGAGGCGGGTTACTCGCAGAGGGAGTCTTTGCAGATCTTCAAGACCGTTAAACAGCGTGCCCTCAAAATGCTGGAACGCAAACGTGAATGGCTAACCGCGAATCAAGCTAAATCAGAAGTGATCTCGCGAGTACAAGCATCAATAGAAAAGGTGCAAGCCGCACTAGGCTCAGATGCCAAGTTAGAACATTTATTTACCCTTGAGATGTTCCGCTCTCACGTATTGGATATTGAAGATGACCTTGAGGGTAAGAGCTGTACGTCGACGACCATCAAACGTGTGCAGTTCGTTTTGGCAATGTTAGAGCGACACTATGATTTGCTGCGAGAAGGAGGCGCGTTGTTCTATCAAAATCAAGGCAAGAGCCAAACGGAGTTAGTTGATAGCTACCAAGAGAAATGTCAGTTGGTTGAGCGATACCAGTTGTAAATCCGAAGATAGCAACAAGCACACCATACAGTGTGCTTGTGTGATTGGTTATAAGCGAGCAATGTTATTTTGCTTGTTGCATTTCTACTAATCCACCTGCGTTATGCAGATTAGTAAATCCCTGAGCGGTTAAATACTGAAAAGCTTTGCCAGAGCGATTACCGCTGCGGCAGTAGAGAACGATCTGTGCGTTTTTATCTATGTTGGCAAAATGCTTATCTAACTCAGAAAGAGGGTAGTTTTTCGCGTTATCTAAATGGCCATCGGCGAATTCTTGTGGCGTTCGCACATCGACAATCAGTGCGCCTTGCTCAATCCACTCCCAACCTATATCTGCTCGCTCTGTTGCGAAAACGGGCGAAGCAACAAGCGTTGCTGAAGTGAGAAATATTGCCAGCCATTTTTTCATGATCAGTTTCCTTATTCGTTGTCGCATAAGCATAACGCGTTAGTACACAGTTACTGAGATAGGCTTCACATTGCCTTGTCGTAGTTTAGATACTCGATACATAAATCATGAAAGGCTTGAGCCTGCGGTGAGATGGTTCGATCGCTCAAGGTGAAAATACCTATCTGCCTTTCTAATGGTGGATCGATCAATGGTATCCAAACCAAGCGGGTTTCATTGGTAGGAAAGGCAAGTTTAGGTAGAGTTGTTACGCCGATCCCCAGCTCCAACACAGAGAAGAGTGACGTAATATTTTCTACCGAATATAGAGCTTGTTCACTGAGTGCTCGGGCGGGAGTGGGGTCTAGCAGTGTACAAGTGCCATTGCGAATAAAAGGCTGTTCAAGCAATGTTTGCCACTCTATTCCTTCTGGATGCTCGGCAATTGGGTTGTCTTTGAGGCAAACCACGCCAATAGGATCTGAGAGAAGCGAGGTGAAATTTATTCCGCCCTCATCAAGATGCGATGGGTTACCCAACGCCAAGTCGACTTCACCAGATAGTAGTCGTTCCTCAACGCCAGCGGCATTATCATCAATCAGACTCACTTCTACATCTGGGTATTGTTCGCTAAATGCACCAAGTACACTAGGGATAAGCTTGGCAGCCACCGAGGGTACACTCGCGATTCTTACACGTCCCTGTTGCCCGGCAGCGGCAGCTCTTAAATCGTTGTCGAGTGCATGATAGATATTGAGGAACTGGATGATCTTCGGCAGGCATATCTCACCAAATGGGGTCAGCTTTGCTTTGTTACCTGTCTCAAACAGCGGTTGTCCGAGTATTTTTTCCAGCTCTTTGATTGATGTCGATAATGCAGCTTGAGAGCGATTCGCTCTGTGTGAAGCTGCTCGAAAACCGCCTTCTTCTACCACCATCACAAAATGCATTAATTGTTGAAGCTTGATACTCATCTGACCACCTTATCAATCCCTTTGTTTGTCTGATGTTATTTTCCTTGATAAATAAAACTTATCAAATGTAAAAAATTTACCGTTAGATTTATCAAGTGTCAATGTGCATGATTTAACCATCTCGAAACAAAGTCGTTACAAAGGTTGAAAGGCACGTGAATACTCAAACGAAAAAACACCCAGTAAAAACCGCTTTATTTGCTTCCAAAGCACCTCTGGAATGGGCCGTTGTTGGCAATGGCACTTTGTACACCGCGCAAATCCCAATCGATGAGACGGGTGCCGTGGTAGAAGGCGGTATTGAAGCGCAGACACGACAAACCTTTAACAACCTAGTACACACCTTAGAGTGCGCGGGTGAGTCTCTTGATTCAGTACTGCAAGTGCTGATTTATGTCACCGATCGTGAATATCTGAAAACAGTAAACGAAGTGTATGCCGAGTATTTTGAAGCGCCATATCCAAACCGCGCAGCTATGGTTGTCGCGGGTCTAGCGCGTGAGGAGATGTTGGTCGAGTTTGTGGTTTACGCCTCAGCAAGCCAACCAGAGTAATAACAACTAACGATAAGAATCGCAGCTGATTGATGGTGTCAGTCAGAACAGAACAAGGAAAGAGCAATGACTTTTATAAATAACGTTCAAGCAGAAAAGGCCCTTTATATCGGTGGTGAGTGGCAAGCGGGTGTCGATACCATCGCTAACATCAACCCATCGGATATCAGCGAAAATCTGGGTAATTTTGCCCAGGCAAGCCAGTCTCAGGTAGAGCAAGCGATTCAAGCGGCTAAGCAAGCGCAGCCAGAGTGGGAAAAGACCCCAATCGAGCGCAAGCAAGCGGTACTGCAAGCAATTGGTGATGAGCTGATTGCCCGTTGTGATGAGCTTGGTACGCTGCTGTCGCGTGAAGAAGGTAAGCCTTTTGCTGAAGGTCGCGGTGAGATTTACCGTGCAGGTCAGTTCTTTCAATATTTTGCAGCAGAGGTGCTACGTCAAATTGGTGATAACGCAGCGTCTGTCCGTCCAGGAGTCTCCGTTGAAGTGACTCGCGAAGCTGTTGGCGTTATCGCCATTATTTCTCCTTGGAACTTCCCGACAGCCACCGCTGCGTGGAAGATCGCTCCAGCATTGGCATTTGGCAACAGTGTTGTCTGGAAGCCAGCCAATCTAACGCCAGCCAGTGCGGTAGCGCTAACAGAGATCATTCATCGTCAAGGTCTGCCAGCAGGTACGTTCAACCTAGTACTGGGTAGTGGCTCTCAGGTCGGTAACACCCTAATCAATTCAAAACAGGTTAATGGTGTCAGCTTCACTGGTTCGGTTGATACAGGTCGTAAAGTGGCGGCGGCAACCGCGCCTAACTTTGTCCGTTGCCAGTTAGAAATGGGCAGTAAGAACGCGCTGGTGGTTGCTGATGATGCGGATATCCAAATTGCGGTTGAAGCAACCATTGCGGGTTCGTTTTCTGGTGCAGGTCAGAAATGTACCGCTTCTTCTCGTTTAGTGGTGATGGATGGCATTCACGATGCCTACGTCGAAGCGCTGATCAAACGTATGAGTGAACTCAAAGTGGGTCATGCACTGGAAGAGGGTATCTTCATGGGCCCAGTGGTGGACGGTAATCAGCTAGATGCCAACTTTGAATGGATTGAGAAAGCTC